>CAZUJM010000279.1:4542-7566 GCA_964620405.1 uncultured Pirellulaceae bacterium
GCAGCGTTTTGACCATCGGGCGAAGCGAGAAGGTACGTCGATGCGACCGGGACGGTCACGCTCAAAAAAAACGCTACCCGACCGCATCCTTGCGGTCGGGTAGTATCGAGCCCGTGTCTCCTCGCTGCGGGATGAGGAGACACGAAGGGGTTCGCAGCGGTTGGCGATCCTTGCCTACCACTCGCAGTTCTTTGCCTCGGGCTTATCACAAGAGACCCGAGGTTGGCGACAGGTCAGTGGCCGCGACCTGAACACCTCCGTTACTGCGCGAGGGCGAACCAACGGACGGACGTTTTGTAGAGCGGACCGAGCAGGTTCGGTTCCGCCGGTGATCGGGGTGGAGTCTCCGTGTGTGGCGTTTGCTTTACCGGCCCTGAGTCTGCCGGCCGTATCTTCGTGGACCGTATCTTCGTGGACCGTATCTTCGTGGACCGTATCTTCGCCGGCCCCATTTTCCTGGGGGCCGTCTTTCAGTTGTCCTTCGAGCCCCGATTGGCCGCGAACGCTCGCTCGGCCAACTGGTCGTATTGGGCTTGCTGCTGCGTCACGTAGTCCTGCCATCGCTGGCGGTCCCACAGTTCGAGGTGGTCACGGACGCCGACGAGCACCACTTCCTTGGTCAAACCAGCCAGGCTGGCCAGTTCGGGCGGGATCCTGACTCTTCCCTGGCCGTCCAGTTCGATACGCTCGGCCTGCGAGAAGAACAACCGGCTGAAGGCACGAACGTCCTGTCCGGTGGGCGGGCTGGCGGCGAGCTGGTCGGCGAGACGCGAGAAGGACTCCTCCGTGTACAAGGCAAGCGACCCATCGGTTCCGGGAGCGATGATCAGCACCTGTTCTTGCGACTCAGGCGTCATGACCTCGCGAAGTCGTTTCGGCATGGCCAACCGTTGCTTGTCATCGATGGTCCTCGGAAAGGTCCCCGTTAACAGCATCGGTCGTCACCACTCGTTCCCACTGACTCCCATTACGCCCCAAGCATACCCACATTCGTTCCCGCGTCAACAACGGATTCGCTCGCCCATTCGAGAAATCCGTTTCGCCTCAGCAAATCTCCCGCAGAAAAACGGCGCGCCTGCGGTGGGACTTTTTTCCGCGCGACTTTTGCTTGATGCATCGCTTTCCCACCCAGCGGGCGACGCGCGTTTTTTTCCCACTCGGCCCCACACGCTCGGTTGGCCCCATGTTCGGTCGGCCCCAACTTCGGTCGGCCCCAACCTCGGTCGACATGGCGGCGTCGGGGTGCGGGCGATTCGGCGGTCGCGGCGGAGAGGAAGAGCTCGCGCGGTCGCGGAGACGCGGGCTGTTTCGGGGGGGCTTGCTGCTGGGAGTCTGGCAACCGATAACCACGGTTCACATCGTTTCGGAGGGTTCCTTTGGGGGCGCCTGAAGTGGGGCGTGCCCGCAAGGCCGGACACTTGTGTCGCGGCACGGCACGGTGGCCGCTTGTCCTGCAGCCACGAGGGCTCCGGCGGAACCTGGGCGAGGTGAGGATGGTCGGCGAAGAAGAGGAGCGGCCGGGCGATCGCTGGGACGCGGAACGCGGAGAAGCCAGGATGGATGGGATCGAGCAGTACGACTACGACCTGCCGAAGGAGTTGATCGCGCAGCAGCCGGTGACGCAGCGCAGCGACGCTCGGCTGATGATCGTGGACCGCGCGACGGGCGAGTTGGATCACGCGCACGTGCGCGACCTGGGGCAGTACCTGCGAGGTGGCGACCAGCTGGTGGTCAACGACTCACGCGTGGTGCCCGCCTGCCTGACCGGCTGCCGCATCAAAACTGGCGGCCGATGGCAGGGACTGTTCCTGGACACGGACGAGCAGGGGAACTGGCGACTGCTGTGCAAGACGCGCGGCAAGATGGAGGCGGGGGAGCGGGTGCGGCTGACGAACCGGGATGGACGCGACGACGTCCGCCTGACGCTGCTGGCCCGACTGGACGACGGCATGTGGGCGGCGCGGCCCGACAAACCGGAGAACGTCTTCCAGCTGCTGCAGCGCGTGGGACGCGTGCCGCTGCCACCCTACATCCGCGGCGGTCGCATGGTGGACGACGACCTGCGTTGGTACCAGACCGTCTATGCCGACCGACCCGGTTCCGTGGCCGCGCCCACCGCCGGCCTGCACCTCACCGAACTGCTGCTGCGACAACTCGGCGCGCAGCGCATCGGCCTGCAGCGTGTGACCCTGCATGTCGGCATGGGGACGTTCCGGCCCATCGCCGTTACGAATCTCGACGAGCACAAGATGCACTCGGAGTGGGGCGAGATCCAGGCTCCGGCCGTGGACGCCTTGCGGGAGGCGCGGGCTGCGGGCGGCCGCGTCGTCGCTGTCGGCACGACCTCCGTCCGCGTGCTGGAGTCGGCGGCTGCTTCCGGGACGCTCCAGCCCTGGTCGGGCCACACCGACCTGTTCATTCGCCCCGGCTTCCGCTTCCACGCCACCGACGCGCTGCTCACCAACTTCCACCTGCCGCGTTCCAGCCTGCTGGTGCTCGTGTCCGCCTTCGCCGGCCGGTCGCTCATCCAGCAAGCCTACCGAGAAGCGGTCCGGGAACGCTACCGGTTCTTCAGCTATGGCGATGCGATGCTGATCCGTTAGGCAGCGGGCGAAGGGAGGCTGCGGGTTAGTGGTCCGAACTGTTCTCGCAAGGCCTAGGAGGCCTCGTCGGCTCGTCGCCCGTTGAGGACTCGGTCGGTAGTCTTCGCTGGTGGTCTTCGGTCGGTGGGCGACCGGGAAGAACGCGGCTATAATCGGCGTCCAAGCAGCAGCCGGGCTGGAGCAGGGATCACACTGCAGGTCGCACGCGACGAGGTTGCGGTGCCGCTTGGTCGGGCCCGCGGCAGCGAGGATGTTAGCACGGATACAAGCACGGATACAGGCAAGAGGAGCTGGGCATGACGCTTGTGGAAACGGAGCAGGTGCTGGTCGTCCCGACGGCCGAATTTCACCGGTTGGGGCACTTCCAGGGAGTCTCCACGGAGGTCGATCGCTACCTGGGACGGTTGCTCGACCCCGAACT
>CAZUJM010000280.1:0-7546 GCA_964620405.1 uncultured Pirellulaceae bacterium
TAGGCCGTGCTTCGGACAGTTCGTCCGTCTGGCACCCGATCGGCGCAGGTGACCGCTCGGCGCACGCCGTGCGCCGACTACCGTCCTCTCGTAGTCGGCACACGCCGTGTGCCGATCCTGGGCACTAGGCTAAGTCCCGCGCAGCGCGCCTGTTTCCTTAGGCCGTGCTTCGGACAGTTCGTCCGTCTGGCACCCGATCGGCGCAGGTGACCGCTCGGCGCACGCCGTGCGCCGACTACCGTCCTCTCGTAGTCGGCACACGCCGTGTGCCGATCCTGGGCACTAGGCTAAGTCCCGCGCAGCGCGCCTGTTTCCTTAGGCCGTGCTTCGGACAGTTCGTCCGTCTGGCACCCGATCGGCGCAGGTGACCGTTCGGCACACGGCGTGTGCCGACTACCGCGACCAACGCAGCCTTCGCGGAGACGCCGCGGGCGCACGAAAAAAGGCTGCTTGGAGTGTTCCAAGCAGCCTTCGAAGAGATGTCGAGTGGAGGATAAGGGACTTGAACCCTTGACCTCTTGCATGCCATGCAAGCGCTCTCCCAACTGAGCTAATCCCCCAGTAGCGGAACGTACGTCCCGCGACTGAAGCGTGAAAATTATCACCGTTGCGGAACCTTGTCAAGAACACCTGGGCGTCGACAATTCCCGCGATTTGCCGAACACTCTTGGCAGCGGGTGGGGTGGGGCAGGGGAAATCGGGGGGCCCGTTCGGCAGCCAGTGAGTGGCCCCGGCCGCTAAGCCTGGTGTTCCGGGGTAGGCAGCACCGCCGCTCGTTCGCCCGCCTCGCGCATCTTGTCGGCGATCACGGTGTCGAGCACCAGTTGCACGACGTGGTAGACCACCATCGGCAGGATGGCCAGCCCGCCGAAATGTTCCACGCTCAAATGGACGCCCACCATCAGCGTCTTCTGGCTGCCGGCGATGGCCACGGCGATGCGGTCGGGCCGCGTCATGCCCGCTCGCCCGGCCAGCCAGAAGCCAGCGACCAGGGCGACCAGGTGCAGGGTGATCGCCAGGGCAATCAGCAGCAGGAGGTCCGGTGCCCCCACGGAACTCATGGCGTCCATGCGAGCAAGCCGGTCGCCGCACTGGGTCGCGCCCAGCAGCACCATGGTCAGGATGCCGATCTGGGCCAGCGTTCCGCACAGGTTTTTGTGGGCCGTCGACCAGCGGGCGATGTCGGGGGAGAGGCGGGCCAACTGCCCGAGGGCCATGGGCAGCACGACCAGCGTCAGCAGTTGCCCGATCAGTTCGCTGGCGTCGGGGGTGGCGTGGGTCCGCGCGGCGATCAGCAGCCAGGCGGGCGTGGTCAGGAAGCAAGTGGCGTTGGTCAGCAGGGTGACGAGGATGGCAGCTGCGTCGTTACCGCCGGCCCGGCGCGTCCACACAGCGGCCGACGCCAGAGTACACGGAACCGACGCGGCTACCATCATGCCGGGCGCCAGGTCGCCATGCAGCAGCAGCGACAGCGCCCAGGCAATCAGCGGCAGCAGGCCCATGTTCACGGCGGAACCCAGGAGTGCCGCGCCTGGCCTCCGCAGCGACTGTCCGATCGCCCGCGTCTCCAGCGGCAACGCCATCAGGAACAGTACCGTCGCCACCACTGAGTTTCGCACCCATGCCTGCTGCGCAAACGGCAGGAACACCGACGGCATCGCGAAACCCAAAGCCAGTGCCGCTAGCAACGCGACTAGGAACCAGTGTCGAAGGAGCTGCGTTTTCAAGCGATTCGTTTCCTTGACGTTCGCGATCGGTCGGATCCGGGCGGGGAGGGGGGAGGGCAATCGGTCTATCGAGTATCGGGCGAGTCTGACTAGAATACGGGATGGACGCCGGGCTGCGGAACCGGCAGTTGGCGAAGTTCATCAGCAAACTCCCTCTCTGCGGATCGACGGAACCCGACCCGCTGCGGAAATAATGGCTATGTTGCGATACTGGACCGCGGGTGAGTCGCACGGCAAGGCCTTGCTGGCGATGATCGATGGCTTCCCTTCTGGAATGACCATCAACACCGACCTGATCGATGCCGACCTGCGGCGTCGCCAGGGAGGCTACGGCCGCGGCGGCCGCCAACGCATCGAAACCGACACGGTGGAGATCCTCACGGGCATCTGGAAGGGCCAGACGCTCGGCAGTCCGTTGACGCTGCAGGTGGTGAACCGCGACTACAAGCTGGAGCGTCTGGACGACCTGCAGCGGCCGCGTCCCGGCCACGGCGACCTGACGGGCGCGATCAAGTACCTGGGCAGTATTCGCGGCGTGCTGGAACGAGCCAGCGCGCGAGAGACGGCCGTCCGTGTGGCCGCCGGCGCGCTTGCCAAACAGCTGCTCGCTGAATTCGGCATCCAAGCCCTGGGCTACGTCGTGGAACTGGGGGGCGTTGCGATCACGCCGCAATCGGGTTCGCTGGAGCAGCTTGCCGCCCTGCGTGATGCGAGCGAAGTGTACTCGCTCAATCCGGGGCAGGACGAAGAAATCAAGCGGCTGATCGACGAGACGGGCAAGGCGGGCGACACGCTGGGCGGCATCGTTGAAGTGCGCGTCGATGGCCTGCCGTTCGGTCTCGGGACGCACGCTCAATGGGACCGCAAGCTCGATGGCCTGATCGCCCGCGCGGTCATGGCCGTGCAGGCGATCAAGGGCGTGGAGATCGGACTGGGCTTCGAAGCGGCCAGGCGGAAGGGTTCGCAGGTGCACGACCCAATCCAGTACGACGCCGGTTCCACCGATACCAGCACGCTGGGGTATGAACGGCCGACGAACAACGCGGGCGGACTGGAGGCGGGGATGACCAACGGCCAGCCGCTGATTGTCCGCGCCGCGAAGAAGCCGATCAGCACGCTTCGGAAAGCGTTGGGTTCGGTCAACCTGGAGACCAAGCAGGACGAAGCAGCGGCCTACGAACGCAGCGATGTGTGCGCGCTCTCGGCGGCCGCGATCATTGTCGAATGCGTGGTGGCGTTCGAGGTGGCCGTCGCGCTGGTGGACAAGTTTGGTGGGGACAGTGTCACCGAAATGAAGGCCCGCTGGGATCTGTTCCATCAGCTGGCACGCCAGCGCTAGGACACTGGCTGCGCGATGTGGCGGGCCAGTAGAAGCGACCCGCGGACGAAAGCCCGGAGCAAGGATGGCTCCTGTAGGCACTGGTTCGGTTCTGTCCCTCCTGCCGCGATTCAGGAAGATCGGGGAGCATCGGGATGCATGAGGCAACCTGGCTACGGCTGATGCGCGGAGCGTTTCTCGCCTGCTGCGTTCTTCCCACGCTGGTCGTGCTGGGCTGGATCGCCCTGCATGCATCTCCCCTGCAGGTTGTGCGCTGGGAGCATGCGCTGCGACAGTCGCTGGGACTCATCGCCCGCATCGAACGCGTTTCGTATCCGAAGCCGGGCCATGTCCGCCTGCATGGCCTGCGGTTGATCGACCCCGCCACCAACCAGCCCATCGCCGACACGCCGCAGCTCGATGCCCTCTGGAACGACCAGCGATGCGTGCTGCGGATGGCGGAGGCGGGAGTGGCGGCGGAGCATTCGCTCTCGGCGTGGCCGATCTGGCACGACCGCGTCCTGCGCGACGAAATGCTCGACGGCCGCTCGGCCGAGCTGCGCGTTGACCGGCTGGACCTGCGTCGCGGCCCGACGGAGAACGCCGCGACGGGTGACGAGTCCGCGGATTCGGGCAGTTCACTGCATGCCGTGCGATGGAGTTCGTGGCTCGAGCAGTCGCAGCGGCAGTCGCGACTGGAACTGCGCCTGGCACCGCCCACGGACGTCGCCACCACGCAAGGCACCGCTCAAGGCACCGAGCAGCCGGCCCTGGAGACGCAGGTTCCCGGAGACGCAGCGACTCTGTCAGGCGAGGGCAGCGGCACGCTCGACGCGTCGCGTGTGCTGGTGACCGTCCACCGATCGGCGGACGAGGGAGTGCCCGTGACGCATGTGATGCTCGACAGCGGATCGAGTTCGGTTGCGCCGCAGTTGCTGGCCGCGCAGCTGGGCATGCCGCTGGCTGACCAGATGAAGTTTTCGGGGACGCTGCGGCTCTCGCTGGAACCGACGCAGTGGAGTGGCCAGTTCAAAGGCCAGGTGTCGGAGATCGACTTGGGGGCGTGGAGCGAAGGTCGGCTGCCCTATCCGGTAGACGGACAGGCTCGTGTCACTCTGCATCAATGCGACTTCGGCGTCGGAGGCGTGCAGCGGGCGGTGGGAGAACTGCTGATCACGGAGGGCCGGTTCGATCGCCTGCTGCTGGAGGCCCTGGTGCGCAATGGCTTGGCGCAGCCCGGCGAGGCGTTCGCGACGCTGCCGGCCAGCGAGCCGGTTGAGCAGGTTGAGATGCAGATGCAGTTCGGGCTGAATGAAATGGGCGTGGTGACGCGCGGCGTGGCCGACGAGCAAGGACGCGAAGTCGCGGCGCGCGGACCGTCCGGCATCCTGCTGCTGAAGCCCGCCAGTACCCGGCACCTGGACGCCCTCGTGCGGGCTCTTGTCTATCCGGCGCGGCCCGCCTCCGAGGAGGCCAGCCAGAAGATGTGGCGCGTCGCGTACAACATCAAGCGGCTGCTGCCGAGCCTGCCGGAACTGTCCAGCGCGCGACCGGAAGCCGCTTCACGCTAGAAGCGAATCGAGCGAGCCGCGTCAGTCGGTGATGTCGGCCTTGGGGAACGACCCGAGCATCTCGATGCGGACGGTCTTCTTGGAGAGCGCGGCGATGGCACGGCGCACGGCCAGGTCGCGCTCGTGGCCGTCGAGTTCCACGAAGAAGAGATACTCGTTCTGCGAACCCTTCTTCGGGAACGACTCGATCCAGGTGAGGTTCAGCCGGTTGCGTTTGAAGGCCATCATGGCGTCGGCGAGGGAACCGGGTTCGTGGGAAAGTTCGAACATCAGGCAGGTCTTATCGCGTCCCGTGCGGGCCGCGATGGTCGAGCCGATGACGGCGAAGCGGGTGACGTTGTCGGGGTTGTCTTCGATGTGGGCGGCCAGCACGTTCAGACCGTAGTTGATGCCCGCCTGCCGGCTCGCGATGGCGGCCACGCCCGCCGCGCGGCTGGCCAGTTCGGCCGCCGCCGTCGTGCTGGTGGCCGGCACCAGCTTCGCCTTGGGCAGGTGCCGCGACAACCAATCGCGACACTGCGACAGCGCCTGGGGTTTGCTGTGCACCTCCAGGATCTCCTGCAGGCCGCAGCGTCCCAGCAGGTTGTGGTGGATCCGCAGCGGCACTTCGCCGCAAACACGCAGCGGCTTGCGCACGAACATGTCGAGCGTATCGACGATGCGACCGTCGGTGGAGTTTTCGATCGGCACGATGCCGAAATCGGTATCCCGTCGCTCCACTGCCTCGAAGACGCCCCCGATGGAACTTGCGGGCATCAGCTCTACCGACTGTCCAAAGTGATGGATGGCCGCCAGGTGGCTGTAGCTGAACTCGGGTCCGAGGTAGGCGATGCGGGGTGTCTTCCACAGCCCGCAGGTGGCACTGTCGAGTTCCCGGAAGGTGGCGTGCAGCAGTTCGGCCGTCAGCGGACCCTCCGCGCGGGCCCCGTCTTCCGGCCGGATGCTCTGCAGAAGCTGCCGCGCCTCATCGGCGCTCGCCAGTTCCCGCGCGCAGCGAGCACGCTCGTTGCAAAGCTGCTGGATGCGGCGATTGAGGTCCTGGAGGTCGCGTTTGATCGCCGACTTCGCACGCGCGGTCGATGGCGGACCGGAAGTCGCGCGAGACGTTGGTTTCTTTTTGCTCATCGTGGTTTCCTGCCGAAGGGACGGACGTCGCCGACTCTCCGAATCTCCCCAGGCTGCCTGCGGTCGCGGGAAAAGCTGCCGCCTTTTCGGGCCTCGGCCCGGATCTCCTCGCGACCTCGCCACATCGGGCTCTCCTCATCCTAGCCTAGCCCGTCCGCAGGTTCCCCTCCGTGACCCCATGCATGGCGAATGCCGGCAGGTCCGACCGAGGTGGGAGCGGGAATCCAAGCCTGCGGGGGTGGTCAAATCGCTGGACCCTGCCAGAGTCTACTACGGCTCCTGTCAAATTGGCAGCGTGCCCGGACGGTCTCTTGCGGGCGTGTCAAAATGGCAGCGTTTCCCTGGCGGGTTCGCGAAATCATTTTGGATCTGCCGTCGCAAGTTACTCGGGAATATACACTTACTGGACTTTTCAGGCGGCGGGGCGGGCTCTGGCACGCACTTTGCTTTTGAGGCTGGCACGGCTCGCGAAATCGGCAATTCTCGCGAGACGCTGGTTCGACGCACAGACGTTTGCAAGACACGCGTTGGCTTTCAAGCGAAACAGATTTACGGCAAGGGCTGCCCGAGCGGGTGGCGGGTGAAAAAGGAGCATTCGATGGCTCAAGGCGAAAAGATCATTGGAATTGACCTCGGCACCACAAACTCGGTGGTGTCGATCATGGAAGGCAGCGAGTCGAAGGTGATTGCCAACGCGGAGGGGAACCGGTTGACGCCTAGTGTGGTGGCGTTTACCGACAAGGGCGAGACGCTGGTGGGTGAGCCCGCGCGTCGGCAGGCCGTCACGAATCCTCGCAAGACGATCTACTCGATCAAGCGTTTCATGGGGCGTCGCCACAGCGAGGTCCAGGCGGAAGAGAAGATGGTGCCCTACCAGATCACGGGTGGGCAAAATGACTATGTGAAGGTGAAGGCGGGCGACAAGGAGCACACGCCGCAGGAAGTGTCGGCGATGATCCTTCGCAAGCTGAAGGAAGCCGCCGAGTCGTACCTGGGCCATAAGGTGAACAAGGCGGTGATCACCGTGCCGGCCTACTTCAACGATTCGCAGCGGCAGGCCACGAAGGATGCCGGCCAGATCGCGGGACTGGAAGTCTCCCGCATCATCAACGAACCGACGGCGGCTGCCCTGGCCTACGGACTCGGCAAGAAGTCGAACGAGAAGATCGCCGTGTTCGACCTCGGGGGTGGTACGTTCGACATCTCGATCCTGGAAGTCGCCTCGACCGAAGGCAAGGACGGCGACGTGACGGTGTTCGAGGTGATCAGCACGAACGGCGACACGCACCTCGGTGGCGATGACTTCGACGAAGTGTTGATCAACTACGTGGCGGACGAGTTCCAGCGCGAGCAGGGTATCGACCTCCGCAAGGACACGATGGCACTGCAGCGTCTGCAGGAAGCCTGCGAGAAGGCCAAGAAGGAACTGAGTTCGACGGCCCAGACGGACATCAACCTGCCGTTCATCACGGCCGACCAGAACGGTCCGAAGCACCTGCAGTTGACGGTGAGTCGGGCGAAGTTCGAGGGGTTGGCGGACGAACTGATCGAGCGTTGCCGCAAGCCGGTGATGCGGGCGATGGACGACGCCAAGATGAAGCCCTCCGATATCGACGAAGTGGTGCTCGTGGGCGGTTCGACCCGTATCCCCCGCGTGCAGGCGCTGGTTCGGGAGATCTTCGGCAAGGAGCCGCACAAGGGCGTGAATCCGGACGAGGTCGTGGCCGTGGGCGCCGCCATCCAGGGCAGCGTCCTCGCCGGCGACCGAAAGGACGTGCTGCTGCTGGACGTGACGCCGCTGAGCC
>CAZUJM010000281.1:0-7519 GCA_964620405.1 uncultured Pirellulaceae bacterium
CAGGAAGCCAGGGAAGGTGAGCACCTTCCCTGAGGCGGTGAGCCGGGCGAGCCCCGGGCTTCATCGTCTTCCTTGGTGCAGGGGGGCAACGTTTCGCGGTGGACGCTGCCCCCTTGTCGCGCGCCTGACGGCGTTATTGCCTTCGCGGGGCCGGCCTGTCTAACGATTGGCCACTGGCATCGCGGCGGCCACTTCCTTGCGCCATGCGTGGAGCGTGTCCCGCAATTCCTGGGTCTTCTCGGGATTTCGCGATGCGATTTCCCGTTCTTCCGCGGGATCGTCCGCCAAGTGGTACAGTTCGACCCGGGCGTCTTCGAAGTACTCGATCAGCTTCCAGTCGCCCTTCCGGATGGCCCCGCAAGGAGTGGTCGCTGGAGCGTGGTAGTAGTGTGGGTAGTGAAAGCACATCGTCTGGCGCGGCGACAACGCGTTCGGATTCATGAAGAGCGACGCCAGGTCGACTCCATCATCCGGCACGTCAAAGTTCGGGCCGCCGGCGCGGATTGAATTGGTCTCGTTCTCGCCGCTGCAGATCGCGGCCAAGCTAGGGTGCAGGTCGGTCAGCAGGACGGGGGCGTTGCAGGTCGTCCCGGGCTTGGTTCGGCCCGGCCAGCGGACGAGGAGCGGCACGCGCAACCCGCCTTCGTAGCACGACCCTTTGCCAGCACGCAGCGGCCAGTTGCTGGTGACCGGCACGTCGCGATCGCCGACGCGGGTCGTGCCCAGGTAGCCTCCGTTGTCGCTGGTGAACACCAGGACCGTGTTCTCCTCGATCCCCAAGCGAGCCAGGGTCTCGCGAAGCTTCCCGACGCTCTCGTCGAGGCTGCGGACCATGGCAGCATAGACCGGATGCTGGTGCCGCATTTCGGGACGCAGTTTTGCTTCGAAATAGCGGATGTGGTCGGCCTTGGCCTCCATGGGCGTGTGGGGCGCGTGGTGGGCCAGCCAGAGGAAGAAGGGCCGCTGCTGCGCGGCGGCGTGCTCGACGACGCGAATCGCTTCGGAGGTGAGTCGATCGGTGAGATATTCACCGGCCGCGCCGAATTCGAGGTGGGGCACGTAGCGGAATTCGCGGCCGAAACGGCCATCGCCCCGATAGGGCCAGAAGAATGTCTGGGGAGCTCCCCACTGCGTACCGCCCACGTTCACCTCGAAGCCCTGGGTTTCCGGCGCATGGGCAGCGTCTCCCAGGTGCCACTTGCCGACGCAGGCGGTCAGGTAGCCCGCCGAGGCGAATCGTTCGGCCAACGTCACCTCCCCGAGTGGGAGGTCATGCAGCGATTCGGCCTGCCGCAGACGCCGATTTCCTGGTTCCTGACGCGAGCCTTCCGACCAGATCGTCATGTGAAGGCGGGCAGGCGCCTTGCCGGTGAGTAGGGAGGCACGGGTGGGCGAGCAGACAGGGGAGGGAGCGTAGGCCTGCAGGAAGCGTTGGCCGTCTGCGGCGAGGCGCTCCAGGTGCGGCGTCTCCAGCAAGTCGGCGCCGTAGCAGCCGAGGTCCGACCAGCCCAGGTCATCGGCCAGGATCACGATCACGTTGGGACGAGTGGGAGCGTTCGCGCCGCGGCCATCCTGGTCGAGCCAGTTCACGATGCTTTTCGCCCAGGCCTGCCCGTGCTCTTGCAGTCCGCGCGCGTTGAAGTGCACTCCATCCCGAAACTCCGCCCGCAACTGGTCCGTATCCGGCCCTGCCACGGCGATGCCCGCTTCCACCACCGAACGTTGCGCCGCGCGGAACTCCTCATCGGCCGGGTCCTGTTCGCTGTGGTAGGTGGTTTGTGCCACCAGCCACGGCAGCTCCCAACCGGCCCGTGCGCGGGAAGCTTCGATCAGTTGCCGCAGGAACTCCGCGTACTGCTGGCCGCTGATCTGTCGATCGGCGGGGTAGCCGGCCCGCGCCTGGCCGGCGTCGGATTCGCCCTGGTGCCAGAGCACTGCGCGACAACCTCGCGGACCGAGTGCTTCCAGTCGCCGCGCGAGGCCTTCAAACAGCACGCCGTCGCTGGCCCATTCACCGGGGGCGACGGGCGTCACGTAGGCGTCGATCGTCGGCAGATTCTTCATGCGACTGCCCCTGGGCAACCACTGCCGGACGCTCGTCGCCCCCGCGCCGGTCGAGGCCACGGCGATCGGCACGCGGTAGTGTTCGAAGAGGGCATCGCCGAGTGCCGGAGCAAAACTGCCGCCCTGGCTGCCATCCGCCGTGCCTGGCTGGGGATCGACCGCGGGGCGCCACTGCTGGCCATCGAAGGTGGATACCATGCCAGTCCGCGGCGTCTGGCGTTCGGAACCGTAGTTCGTCGAGTTGGACTGTCCGGCGATCACGAACACTTCACCGACCCCGAACGGTCCCACGCGTTTTTGGGCGTGCGATCCATCGCCCCGCGTCGTGCGCAGCTGGAGTTCGTACCAGCCACCTGGCGGGAGTGACACCTGTGTGTCATACCGGCCGTGGATCCGGTCCACCTCGATCGGCTGCCAGGGAAGCACGATTTCCGCGGCTGCGTTCGCCGCGTCCGACGGCCCGGGCGTGGCCGCCTCGCGCGTCCTGCGAACCACGCGGGCTTCCAGCCGGTCGGACGGCTGCTGGATCCAGCCTGAGACGCGAACCGGTACTGGCTGCGTCCCCGCTCTCTGGACAACCTGATGCTCCGCCGGCGACTCCGGCAGGATCTCGGTTTCCTCGCTGCGCACCGTGTGCGCCAGCACGAAGTTCACGATGGCGGCGGGATTCACGAGGCTGTGCGGGTGGTGCTTCACGCCGGGCTTGGCGATGACGAAGATCGAACCGCCCTGCGCGCGGAGCCGTTCGGCAAGCAGGCGCGTGTTCTCTTCGAAGGGGACCACTTCATCGGCGTCACCGCACACATGCAGCAGGGGCACTTGTCCGCGCGCCAGCGGGCCTGTGTTATCGACGGGGTGGCCGGGGTATTCCTTCGCGGCGGCTTCACTCAGTCCGTAGACAGCCAGGCATCGCTGCCAGTCGTCCCGGGATCCGGGGCCGCTCCCCAGTCCACCCGGCCAGCTGCGCATGTCGCAGACCGGCGCGTCGTTGTAGATGCAGGCGACGCGTTCCGGATGCCGCGCGCCCCAGTTCAGGGAAAAGAGTCCGCCGCGGCTGAAACCCTCCAGCACGACCTTGGGGGCCAGCCCGCGTTCGCGCACCATGGCGTCGTGGAACTGGTCCATGGCCTCCATCGCCGGCGGACCGCCGTACAGGTTTTTCAGGTCGAGGTACGCCACATGGAAGCCGCGGGCCAACAGCGCCAAGTCGGCCTGCGGCTCATGGCCAAAGAACTCCATCCGCCAGATCCACGGCTTGCCTTCCGCGGCTTCACGCGGCTCGACAAGCCACGCATCGCGTCCCGCCAGTTGGAAACGCAACTGCCGGTAACCTTGCCACGCTTCGATACGATCCCCGGGCAGTTGCTGCGCGGCGATTGGACTGCATAGGCTGAACAACACACCAAGAGAGACCAAGGCAGCGGACAGGATCTTCCCTGTATGAGGCCGCGTCGAAATCGTCCGCATCACGCCATCCGTTCCTGAAGAAGCCAACTGGTTCGTAGAAGTTCCCCGAGAGCACGACCGTTTTGCCGCGCGAAGGGCCAGAGCCCAGCGGGGGCGAGCGTCGACACAATCGCAAGGATGCCCGAGGCTGGCGCCTCCTGGACATCCTTGCGGCCGCGGAGATGGGCAGGCTAGCCGACAGACGGGCGCGAGTCTACGGGGAGAAGAAAGACTGCAATTCGGTCGGCGTCAGAATGCCATCCCGGTCGCGATCGGCCGCCTGCCCTTGCTCCCGCATCCCCCTCGGGACCTCGGCCAGTTGCAACTGGAAGTCCTCGTTGCGATCGCACTGGCCGATGAACTCCTCGGCCCGCGTGAGGCCAACATCCTGCCGGCCCGACGGGCGGCGCTGCGGATCCACCGGATGCGCGACATCGAAGTAGCCGATCAGCATTTCATCCTGCGTCTGCTCGCCCCACCGTACCCCCGCGTCGGGATCAGGGTTGTTGGGGTTGGCGGCCGAGTTATCAAAGTGCGCGACGCAGCGAATGGCCGTTCCGGCGGGCAGTTCCAGTTCTTGGGCCAGGCGGTAACTGGTCTGCCAGTTGAAGTCGTAGCGGGGCACGTCCAGCAACGTGACCCAGTCGGAATCGCCGGGACGTTTCATGAGGTAACGAAACGATTTGCCGCGCAGATGCAGGTGCGGCATGAGCCCCAGCAGTCGCTCGTCGTCGTGGAGCACCGTGCGCGTGGTCGCCTGCTGATCATCGCCGCGCGGGGCAATGCGGAGAAACGGCTGGAACGCGCTGCGCGTTTCGACTTCATGGCGGACCGAGGCGGGGTCGGCGAACACCAACCCCAGTTGGCTGAGGTCGGACTGTTCGGTTCCGTTGGGCGTGTAGTGGATCTGGAAGATGAGCTTGGAGCCGGCCGGCAGGAACTTGGCCATGCCCGCGGGATAGGCGTCGGCTCCCGAGCCCGGCGCGTAGCCGGCAAAGAATCCTCGCGCGCCGCCCGCGAATTCGCGCTCCACGACCTGTTCGTCGCCTTGCGTCAGGAAGATCAGCACGTGGTGCACGATGGAACGATTTCCGGGCTGGACCTCCATCGCCTGCACCCAGCGGTCCTCGGTGAGCCCCGGGTCGGCGACGAAGTAGCGGTACTTGATTTCTCCATCGGCCGGAACCACCGTGGGCTGGTCCGCCATGGGGACCACGAGGTCGGGGTGCCGCGGCAGACGCCAACCCTCGACGAAACGCGGCAGCGGCGGCGTCCGCGCCGAGTCGCCTTCGGGTGCTCCCGCGGCGACCCAGGCGGCGATCTGTCGCTTGTGCTCCTCCGATAGGCGTCGGTCGTTCGCCAGCGGCACATGCGACTCGGTGGCGTGCCAAGGCGGCATGCGTCCGTCGTGCACGACTTCACCGATCGTCTCAGCCCAGCCAGCGACCTCGCGGTAATCGGTCAACGCCATGGGGCCGACCTGCCCGGGGCGATGGCATTGAACGCAATGCTGATTCAAGATCGGCGCGATATGCTCGGAATACGTCACGTTCGAGGAAGTATCAACGGGCCGCTGCCGACCGATCAGGCAGCCCATCGCCTCCGTGTGCGGTACCGCCACGGCCTCGCCCGCCCGCAACGACTTCAACGCGATGGCCAGGTCATCGCGCTGGGGCTTCTGCCGTGCGTAGCCAATCCCGTACTGGTCGTCGATCCGCCCCCGGTAACGCACCTGCCGCTGGCGATCGAGCACAAAGACTTCGGGCGTGCGCGTGGCTCCCAAGGCATCCGCCAGACGATGCCCGGGATCCTTCAGCACGGGGAACGGGATCGCCAGCTCCTTCGTGCTGCGTTCGATCTCCTCCAAACTGTCCTGGAGGTTCGAATTGACACCGACGAAGGCGATCGAGTGAGCCGCGTGAACCCGGGCAAGTTCCTTCAGGCGATGCGCGTAGAGACGGGCGAGCGGGCATTCGGAGCCGACAAAGGCAACCACGACGAAGTCGCTCTTCTCAAAATCGGCCCAAGTCCACTGCCGTCCGCGCGGGTCCTGCAACTGCCAGGCGTCCGCGGATAAAGACGCGATCGGCAACACGCTCGAGCCCCGGGGGTGGCCCGCGTCCTGCAGGTCGGCAGCTGCCTCCGCAGCGGTCGGCGCGGCGCATACTACGCCCGACGGCACTCGGTATACGACACTGAGGATGGCGGCCACTGCCAGAAGTCTTCGCCGAGTGCCGGACTGCTGAACCATAGGATCTCAACCCACTTTCCCACGAATCGTACCTTGCCTCGGGCTCTTTTCCCGACCGTCAACTCCCGTCGTCGACGCCGTCGATTATCGGCCCGCACCGAGATTCCGACAATGCAAACCGCAGGGGGGAGCGAGAAGAAACGCTTTTGGACCGTGGCACACCTGGCGTGCGATTCGCAAGGAGGGAAACTGCAAAACCAATTTGACATTTGAAGCCTTCCGACCTGCGAGTTCCTCCACGGGAAGGGAGTCCGCAAGCGGGTGCTAGCAAGGGAATTCAGGATGAACCGTGAGGTGCTGCCCGGTAGAATGTGCGAGTGGCGGGCCGAGGCGTCTCCTGGGGACACCCCGCCGACGTGTTGCATGGACTCCAACGAAGAGGTGGACGCATGAGTTCTCAAATGGGAATTTCCCAAGACCGGCAAGGGGTGGACGCGGTGCATCGAGGTCCTCGTCTGCGGAAGGTGTTCCAGTCACTGGCGTACCTCGCGGTGACCGGTTGCATGGCGAGTTGGGGATCCTTCGCGTGGGCTCAGCCGACGCCGGAGGAGGTACGGCGGGAGGATCAACGCCAGGAGGAGCGACGGGCGCTGGAGAAGGAACTGGATGGGATCAAGCGACGGTTGATGGAACTGCAGGGGCCGCCCGAGGGAGGACCACCGATGGGCCCGCACGAGTTGGGCATGCATCCTCCGGGACCTCACGGACCCGAGGGGATCGGGCCCGAGGGCCCCAATCCGGAGTTCCAGGAGCACCGCCGCCAGGCTTCGGAGCATCTGGCTCAGGCGATTCGCCACCTGCGGGCTATCGGCGCGGATGGCCCGGCCCGTCGACTGGAGAACGCGTTGGACGGGCTGCATCGTGGCGACATGCGTCGGCCTGATGGCCCTCGAACTGATGGCCATCGCCCTGACGGAGCCGGTCCGCCCCACGTGGGCGAGCAGGGGCCCGGACCACGCGGCCCCTGGGGCCAGATCGCGGAGCAGGGGATGCGTGAGGTGCATGGAAAGCTACAGGCCTTGAGGCAGACGGTCGAGAAGCTGGAGAAGCGGACCGCCGATTCGCACGAGATCGGCAACGCCGCGGATGAAGCGCACCGGAAGGTGGAAAAGTTGCACCGAGCGTTGGAGGCGCGCACGGAGGAGATTGAGCGACATCTGGACAATCGCACTCGGGAACTTGAGAAGCAACTGCATGCCCACGCGGAGAAGTGGCACCATGAACACCAAGCCACCATCGAGAAGCTGCATCGCGAGCTCGATGAGCGATTCGGCATGGTGAAAAAGCATTTGCAGTCCATCGAGTTGGAGCACCGCAAAGACGCGGACCACGCGGAAAAAAAGAAGGGAAAGGAAGAAGGCGAGAAGGGAGAAAAGGAGAAAGACAAAGCCGAAGGTGAGCACGAAGAGGAAGATGAAGAGGACGAGGACGACGAAGAGGAAGATGATGAAGACGAGGACGAAGAAGACGAGGAAGATCGGTAGCTTGGTCGACGCAACTTCATGACCGTCCGGGGTGGTCGGTGAGGCTGGGGCGTGCCGAAGCGAGCCGCCTCAGCGCGACCGGTGCCCGCCGGTTGGGGGCATCGCGCGAGGGTGGTGCGGGAGTCACCGGGAGTTGGGCCCCGATACACGCCGGGGCCCAGGATTGCTGGGATGGCCTCCCACGGATTCTAGCTGTGCGAGGGAACGGAGCGACGGAATCGTGTGGGGAAAATGGTCGCCGGGGTAGTTTGTCACCTGGGTAGACTCTGTTATT
>CAZUJM010000282.1:0-6573 GCA_964620405.1 uncultured Pirellulaceae bacterium
GAGACGGCCGCGCTCCGACTCTATGCGTTCCGGCCTCGCTACTTCGCCGTATCGCGACCTCGGCGAACCCGTGACGCCATCCAGGCCATCAGCGGCATCACCACGGCCAGCGTCGATGGCTCCGGAACCGTGCCTCCCCCGGCTGCGGCAGGAGTCATGGAAACCGCGCCGGTGAACCCATTGGCGAAGTTCACGGGCAGGTTCGTGATGGTCCCCACCAGCGTCAGATTCGCGTTCGATGAGTTCACCGTGTAGAGTCGATTCGCGTTGAGCATGTACAACTGCCCCAGGTGCGTGAACAGCGGCTGGTATTTGGTCCAATCGTAACCGGTCCCCGAAAAAGCACCCCGGTCGGTCGTGCTCCCCGCCGAATCGATCGCAAGCAGTTTGGTCGCGGACGGGCCGCTTGCATGCGAATAGTAGTACAACCCGTCGCCCGGGTTGAAAGTCAAGTTACCGCCGCTTGGCGAATACACCGAAGGCGTCAGCGTCGTGGTACCCGTGGACGCGCCGGTCGCGGGGTTCAGCGTATACCAGTTGGCGCTGTGCGCACCGCGGAAATTGCCAGCGCTGTCGAACGCCGCTCCGAACTTGGCCGGCGTCGTTCCCAGGCTGCTGGCGCTGAGGTTGCCCGCCGTGTCGATGGACCGGAAATCGCCGCCAGCGGCGTCGACGTAGATCGTCGAATTGGTCGGGTTGTAAGCCAGGTTGTTCAGGTTCGTTGAAGTGACGCTACCAAGGCTCGTGAACTGGTAGGTGTAGTTCCCCACGCCACCGGAGGTGTTCGGATTGTTGATGTCAAAGCTGCCGAACTGCCACTGGTTGAAGGGCGAGGATGAATTGCTGATTCTCGCCATCGCATAGATCAGGCTGGCAGACGCCGTGCAGGGAAGTAACAGCGTGGCCAGAACAGAAAGAATTAGAGCGAGTCGCATCGAGAACCCTTTCTCATCTCATCTGATCTCATCTCATCACAGAAAATCCCCGGGGTCCGGAGACACCCCAACCCGAGGAAAAATACTCAAAGTGGATGGATTGTAGAAGCACCGGGCCGAAAAAGCAACTCGCAACGAGCGGAGACCCCCGTCGACAGTTCAGTTTCGAGAGCGCCGGAGCGCGGCCGTCCCCGGCCGCACCCAGCTAAGAAATCGCTTCGGGCTTCCAGCTCTCTCGAATCAACACGCGGCGGCCGGAGCGCGGCCGTCCCCGGCCGCACCCAGCTAAGAAAACGCTTCGGGCTTCCAGACCCCTCGAATCAACACGAGGCGGCAGGGACGCGGCCGTCCCCGGCCGCACCCAGCTAAGAAATCGCTTCGGGCTTCCAGACCCCCTCGAATCAACACGAGGCGGCCGGGACGGCCGCGCTCCCTTATTCGGCGTAGATGCGATCGATGGCTGCGGCGACGGCCGCAGGCGGCGCTTCGTAGAGGCCCTGCTGGAAGGCCAGCACGAAGTCGGATGACGTGAAGTCGCCGTCGCCATCCCAGTCGCCCGATCCCCAATGCGAATTGAAATCCACTCCGTCCTCGTACTGCGACAGCTGGAACAGATGCACGAGGTCGGCCGAATCGAACACGCCGTCCATGGTCGCATCGCCGTAGATCCGCGGCAGCGGATCCACCGGGTCCTGGTGCACATCCACGCCGCATCCCAGAGCGTTGTAGGCGGCCAACTGGTCAGCCAATGCATCCACCGCCGCAGCATTGCCGGTCGCTCGCGTCGTGTTGACGCCATCGATCACCTGCTGCGTGGTCAGCGGATAGTCGAGGTCCGTGTGGGCCGAATTCAGCACGGCCGCCACGCTTTGCCGAAGCAGGCGATTCACGCCCTCCCCCTGCACTCGCAGCATCGGCAGCAGCGAGATGCCGTCGCCGTTCGCGAAGATCGTCGAGAGGCTCTGCTCCGGATCGTATCCCGCAGGCCAGGCGTCCGCCGCGTGGCGTTCCGCGTTGAGCCGCCAGAAGTTCGCCGAACAGCCGGCTCCCGGCGCCAGCACCGCAACGGTGGCGATGTCCGAGTCGTAGACCGCTTCCACGGGCGTTCCCGGGTCGCGCGCGGGCGGGTCCGCCAGCACCTTGGCCACATTGCGAATGAAGCCACGTTCGGCATCGGCCTTGGTGACCACATACGTGGCCGTCGCCAGGGTCGAAGCGCCGGGGGCCAGCGTTGTGACGGGAATCACGACGGCGCCCAGGCCAGGCAGCGAGTCCTCGATGCGGAGCGTATCCAGCGTCTGGTTGCCGACGTTGACCAGTTCGAACTGGTAGGTCAGCGTATCGTTCATGCTGACGCCCACCTGTCCGACATCGTGCGCCAGCGTCACCGTCTTGTTCAGCACCAGCCCGGGCATCGCGGGCACCAGGACCGTCACCGAGTCGGTATCGCTGGCCGCATTGCCCGCCAGCGACTGGGCCGTCACGCTCGCGGAGTTCAGGATCTGTCCGGCGTCCATGTCAGCCTGGGTGACCACGTAGCGGGCGGAGTACGTCGCCGTGTCTCCGGGAGCCAGCGTCTCACTGCCGCTCGCCGCCGACTCCACACTCGCCAGCGCATCGGTCACGACGACGGTCGTCAACGTGACGTCGCCCGAGTTCGTCACGCGCAGCGAATACTCCAGCGTGTCGCCGACGCTGATCGTCCCGGAGGCATCGGCGTCGACGGCGATGCCGACCCAGGCCTTCCGCAGATCCACAGCCGGATGCTGCACCACGGGCACTGAGACGCTTCCCTCCGCCGTGACCGGTACGCCGCCCAAGGCCGTGGCCCGCACGGTCGCGCGATTCACGACGCTGCCTCGGTCCAGGTCTTCCGACTTCAGGGTGTAGTGGACGGTGTGCGTTATCGACGCCCCGGGAGCCAGCGTGTCGGCCGCTCCCACCAGCGCTGACTCGCCCTGAAGCGGATCGACAACGGAGAGGTTGAAGAGTCGCAACTGGCTGGAGTTGATGACTTTCACGGTGAACTGAACCGTGTCTCCCACACTCAGGTCGCCGCTGCCGTCGGCGTCATTCACCAAGCCAGCGTACGTCTTTTCCAGTTCCACGAACTCCTGCGGCCGCACGTCGTGCAATTTTGCACGGAACGGGCCACCCGGATCCCGATCCAGCGTCACGATCGCGTTACGCAACTTCACGCTGACATCACCCATGCCGCCCGGCGCGATTCGATAGAGGCCCAGGGCACTGCTTCCCAGCAGGTAGATCCCCAGCACGCTGTCGTCGAACGTCAGCTTCGAAAAGACTCGCTCGGCCTTGTCTGCCTGGGCGTCGCTGTAGATTCCGTCGCGTGACAGGTGGTAACCAGCCTCCAGAGCTTGTCCCAGCGCGTCCCGAGCGGCGCGGTCATCGAGGAAGAAGGAGTCCGCTCCGCCACCGCCTTCATAGGTCAGGTTCCCCAGGAAGCGTTCCAGCGATCCCGCTTCCGTGCTGTCGGAGCCGAGTTTCACGAGGTCGTTGCCGGGACCGCCCAGGATTCGAATCTCCTCCGCAATCAAGTGCCCCGCCAGGGTAATCGTGCTGTGCGGACGAACGCCGTCCGCCTCTCCATGGCCTCCCTGCACCAGGATCTGCCGGCCCTGCACTCGGCTGGACGCGGGCAGAGTGACATCCTGCTGGGCCTGCAGCGTGACGTCACCTTGCGACGCCAAGACGCTCGCGTTTTCCAGCAGGATCAGGCTGTGCAGGCCGCCGGGCGGATCGAGGACCACGTCGCCCGCCGATGAAACCACCTGGTAGACATGCAGGTCGCTGTCGACTGAGTTGACGTAGATGCTCTGAACGGCCGTGGCCGTGAGTGCTCCAACCAGGGTCACGAGGACCGGGCGGGCGCTGGAGCCAATGCCTCCCTGGCGACTCGTCAGGACAAGGTCGTTGCCGATCACATTCGGCTTTCCATCCGCGACACCGTTGAGGATCGAGCCGTCCGCGGCCAGACTGACGTTGCCGCCCGCCTGGATCTGCTCGAGGCTCAGGTCACCGCCTGTCGAATTCAGGAACACGTCGCCCGTGGCCAGGACCCGCACGAGTCCCAAGCTGGCGATCAGGAACGGCGTGGTCGCGGAACCGATGTCTCCACCGGCGGTGAGCCCGAAATCGGCGCCGCGGAGGGGCTGGCTCGCTCCCGACGCCGAGAGGACAAGGTCGCCATTGGCGAGCAACAGGACCATCTCGGAGGCCGAGGCCTGGTCGATCACCAGATCCCCGGTGACCTCCGTGACCAGCAGCGCCCCCTGACGGGCTTCCGCCGCCAACGAGCCGCCAGCCACCAAGTCGGTACGCACGGCGCGTGACCGGTAGACCATGACCCCAATGGGCGTCACCCCCGCGGGCGGATCAAGGTAGTCGTACTCCACCGTTTCCCCGGTGGTCGCATCGGTACCCACCATCCGCAACTCTTCCGCCTGGCTGGCGGTCGCGATCAACTCCTTCTCGCGATCGCTCAGGTCGCCGGCATCCAGGCGATCGAGGGGGATGAACGTCGGCGTCTCGCGCCGGCCGATACTGCCGGAGGACCGCAGCGTCACTCCCGCGCCCCGTACGTTCACGTCCGCCTCGTTCGCGCTCACGCTCTCGGCCTTCAACGCTTCCAGCGAAAGCATCGCCAACATGCTGCCCAGCGACTCGCTGTTCGCGGTCAACTGCGCCTCCGTCGAGGGAGGGGCCGAGTAGACGTAGGTGGAGTCGTAGGCGAGGAATTGGGGCAGGCTGCTCCAATTCGGCCCGAACGCCAAGTCGTTCGCGAACGCCGTTACCGCGTTTTGCCAGGTCGTGTTGGCCCAGTCCTGCACCTGCTGGTCGGTGGCGGTATCCACACCCAGCACCTGGGCCGCCTGTGGCTCCAGGATCGCGATGGCGTCGGAGTCGACCACGAACACGCCGTCCTGGACCGTTCCGTAGGGCTCGAGATTCCAGTAGTCGAAATAAGATCGGTTGATCATGCCCTCGTAGGCAATGACCGTCGATGCCGCGGGATCGCTGGACGGGTTCGTGAGCCGGGCAAGAATCTTATCGCGATTGGATCGCAAGAGGGACGAGGAGTTCAGGCCCGCGGCGTCGGGGACCAGCCCGTTCTCGATGCTGCCCGCGAGCGTCTCGATCTGAACCACGCCCGACTGCGAGACAATCCGGCCGAGGCGCATGTCGCCCCGCGGCTGTACCAGATGGACATCCGTCCCCGCCTGCACGTTGATGACGCCTCCCAGCACCGCGCCGGTCACCATCGTCTCGGAATCGAGGCGGACCGCCAGCGGATTGTCGGAGGTGCCCACGCCGTTGGTCGTGGTGATCGTGATGTTCTGGGCCTGCACGAGCGACGACGAATCCAGCGCGAGGAGGGGACCGTCGGCGGAGATCGCCACGTCGGCGATCGAGTTCGTTTCGTACGCGAACAGGAACCGCGACACGAGCTGCTTGGAGAAGGCCGCTCCGTTTGCCGCGGTGAACCCGATCAGAGCCGTGTCGCTTCCCAGTACCTCGGACAACTGGATCGCATGGTCCGCGCGGTAGGTGGCGCCGGTGGCCAAATCGACCAGCGATTCGGTCAGCGTGCCGGTCGCGGCGTTGTAGTAGAGGTTCACCTGCACCGGATGCCCGATCGAGAAATCAACCGAACCGGTCGCGCTGTAAGGTCCGATCTGGCCGTTCGTGGCCACGGCCGAACCACGCGGGTAGTTGGCATTGCCCCCGAAGACATTGATCTCGTACGCGGCCGAAGGCCCCGGAATGCCCGCGTAGCCCAGCGAGTTGCCCTGGAACTGTCCGTCGATCACGCCCCCGATCGCTGTGAGGCCCTGGTTCTGGAACACCAGTGCCAGTCCGTCCGCCGGATTGTCGGACCTCACCTGGTACACGAAGCCGACATAGAAATCACGATCCACCGAAACCGGCTCCCTGTGCCAGGCGGCACTGGCCTGGTTGGGAACGCCGGAGGTGGGGATCGCCAGGAGGCTGTTGCCGAAGAGTTCCGGAACGACCGACTGGAAGCGGAAGTTCGTGATCGTCTGCGTCGAAGTGGCCGCCCCCGTGGCGCCGGTGAATCCCACGTAGGCCTCATCACCCAGCAGGCGCCCCAGGTCGATGTGCGTATAGATGTGCACATACTGGTTCGCGCCCTGGGTCAGCGTTTCCGTGAGTGTCTGGGCGAGCGCGTCGTATACCAATTCCACATCCACCGGATCACCCGCTGCGATGTCGACGTCGCCCGTGGGAAGGTACGTGCCCGCGTAGCCGCTGGTCACGAAATTCGTGCCGACTACGTGCCCACCATAGAGATTCATCTGGTAGGCCACGGTCTGGCCGGGAATGCCCGTGTAGCCGAGGTTGCCGCCGTTGCCGCCCACGACTGTCGTTCCCGCCTTCTGCAAAACGAAAGCCGCTCCGTCCCCTGCCCGGTTTCCACTGGCCTGGTACTGGAAGTTCACGACAAAACTGGAGGTCGACACCCGCTGGCCGTACCACGCCGCATTGGCCGCGAGCGGCTGGTCGTTGGTCAGCGTCAGCGTGCCGTTGCCAGGCGACAGCATCCCCGCGGTCGTGGTGGCAAAGCCCGAGAAACCCGAAAGTAGTCCGTGGGGCG
>CAZUJM010000282.1:6583-7308 GCA_964620405.1 uncultured Pirellulaceae bacterium
GTCTCGAGCGAGGTCGCGCCGCCGTACGCTCCCGTGAAGCCCACGTAGAACGGCGTGTTGCCCAAGCGCGACGCCACGTCCACATTCGTGTAGGTGCGGCTGAAACGGTCCACCGGTCCGCTTGAGGGAACCTCCGTCAGGTACTCCGTCAGCGTCAGCGCGCGAGGATCGTAAAGCAGCCGTACCTGGATCGGATTGCCGGAGGCGATATTCACGTCGCCAGTCGACTGATAGCCGCCCACGACGTTGGTCGTCACGAAGTTGGTTCCGATGCCATTGTTGGCGTAGAGATTCATTTCGTACGCCGCAGTCGTCCCGGTGATGCCCTGGTAGCCCAGGCTGCCGCCGTTGCCGCCGATCGCCGCCGTGCCCTGCTGCTGGAAGACAAACGCGATTCCGTCCGCGGCCCGGTTGCCCGCGGCCTGGTAGGTAAACTGGATGTCGAGCTGCGAGTCCGGATAGACCTTCTGGTCGAACACGCGGCGGAAACACTGATGGCCGGGGAAGCCGCCGGGCTGGTCAGCGTGATCGTGCGCTGGTCCGCGCTGATCGCCGCCTGGACCGCCGTGAACTCCGTGAAGTTGGTCACGGGCGGGTCGTTCTTGACATCGCCACTCACCAGGCTCCATTCCGCTTCGCCCGCAGTGAACCCCGCGATCGTCACGGGGACTGCGCTGACGTTGTTGATGGTGAGCGGCCCTTTTTAAACGATACGGCGGCCACCG
>CAZUJM010000283.1:0-3955 GCA_964620405.1 uncultured Pirellulaceae bacterium
GCCTGGCCCTGGCCCTGTTCAACCAGTTCCAATCGCCCTTGCTGCGGGCCCAGTTCCAGCGAAGCGAGAAACGCTGGCAACTGCGGAGGGTCGTTCCCATCTCCTCCAACGAGGTCCCGGAGACGCACCGGCCGTTCGTGGTCCGCGTCGCCGGCGAGCATTTCGCGGGCCGGCGCGGCAGCATCAAGAAACGCACGCCAACCCGTTTTGACATGGCGATCCTGCACAACCCCAGCGACCCTGAGCCGCCCTCGAATGAGAAGGCTCTGCAGAAGTTCATCAAGATCGCCGCCGAGTTCGGGATCGACGCCGACTTGATCACACGCGACGACTACGGTCGCATCGCCGAATACGACGCACTGTTCATCCGCGACACCACCTTCGTGGACCAGTATACCTATCGTTTCTCACGACGGGCCGCCGGCGAAGGACTGGTGGTGATCGACGATCCCCAGTCGATCCTCCGCTGCACGAACAAGGTCTACCTCGCCGAACTGCTGGCCCGCCACAAGGTGCCGATGCCCAAGACACGGGTCGTGCATCGCGAGAACATGGAGGAGGTCGCCGAGGAACTCGGGTTTCCCTTTGTGCTCAAGAAGCCCGACAGTTCGTTCTCGAAAGGCGTCGTCAAGGTCAGCAACCACGAGGAACTCGTCAAGCGGCTCACGGAATACTTCACCGAGTCCGACCTGCTGGTCGCCCAGGAGTTCCTGCCGACGACCTTCGACTGGCGGATCGGCATCATCGACAAGCAGCCACTGTACGCGTGCAAGTACTACATGGCCCAGGGACACTGGCAGATCATCCGCCAGGACCGGACCGGCAGCGATCGTTACGGAAAGTCCGAGACGCTCCCGATCGAACTCGCGCCCCGCCGCGTCGTCCAGGCCGCCCTCAAGGCCGCCAACCTCATGGGCAACGGACTCTACGGAGTCGACGTCAAACAGTCGGACGACAAGTTCTACGTCATTGAGGTGAACGACAATCCGAATCTGGACGCAGGCTTCGAGGACGCGGTGCTGAAGTATGAACTCTACCTCCGCATTCTCGCGGTATTCCTGAAACGCATTGAACAACTGAAGGCAGGACGAGCCACCGACTGAGACGTCGCCCGCCACTCGGGGCTAAGCCATTTCCGGCAACCAGGAAGCATCTCGCATGAACAACAAACCCCTTTCACTTTTCGAAGGCTACGGCGTTGAACTGGAGTACATGATCGTCGATGCGACGACGCTGGGCGTTCGCCCCATCACGGACCGGGTGCTCGCGGAGGTAGCCGGCGAAATCACGACGGAAGTCGAACTGGGGGACATCGCCTGGTCGAACGAGCTGGCCCTGCATGTCATCGAGCTGAAGACCAACGGACCGGCGAGTTCGCTGGAGGGGCTTGCGGACCAGTTCCAGCAGCACGTCCGCCGCATCAACCAGATTCTTGCCGGACACGACGCCCGCCTGATGCCAACCGCCATGCACCCCTGGATGGACCCGGCCGCCGACTTGAAGCTCTGGCCCCATGACTACAACCCGGTCTACGAAACCTTCAATCGCATCTTCGACTGCAAGGGCCACGGCTGGTCCAACCTGCAGAGTGTGCACCTGAACCTGCCGTTCGCGGATGACCGGGAGTTTGCGAGCCTGCATGCGGCCATACGGCTGCTGATGCCGATCATGCCCGCGCTCTCCGCCAGTTCCCCGTTTGCCGACCGCCACGCGACCGGCTGGATGGACTACCGCATGGAGGTCTACCGGCAAAACTCGCGGAAGATCCCCGAGATCTCCGGACAGGTGATCCCCGAATCGGTCTCTAGCCGCGCGGAATACGAACAGCGGATCCTGCAACCGATGTACCAGCGCATCGCGCCGCATGACCCGGACAAGGTCCTGCAGTACGAATGGCTCAACGCACGCGGCGCCATCGCGCGATTCATGCGCAATACGATCGAGATTCGCGTGCTGGACGTGCAGGAGTGCCCGGCGGCCGACTTGGCCATCTGCCACGCGATCGTCGCGGTCCTCCGGAAACTTATTGCCCAGCGGTGGACCCCGTTGCACGACCAGCAGGCTTTGTCCACCGAGACGCTGGTTGCCCAGTTCCAAGCGACCATCCGCGACGCCGACCAGGCGCTCGTCACGGATGCGGAATATCTGGCCCAGTTCGGCCTGGCCGGGGACACGCTGACCGCGGGGGACGTGTGGCGCAACTTGGCCCAGGAATGCGGACTGGACGATGGCCCCCTGCAGCGGATCCTGGAGCAAGGACCTTTGGCGCGACGCATCGCGCGCGACGTCCGAGGCGACATGGATCGGTTACCCGCGACGTACCGCCAGCTCTGCGAGGACCTGGACGCGGGCCGCATGTTCCACGCCGGTAACGGCGCAGCCGCTCGACCCGCCGCGTCGGCTTCCACGCCATGAACGCCCGCTGCCTGCTCACCTGCGAACACGCCAGCAACGCGGTACCCTCCCGGTACCGCCGCCTGTTCGAGGGACGCCGCGACGTTCTCGACACCCATCGCGGTTACGATCCCGGCACTCGTGTACTGGGCGACCTCTTCCACCGAAAGCTTGGTGCGCCGCTGCATGTCGGGGAAGTCAGCCGGCTGCTTGTGGAACTCAATCGGTCGCTGGGCCATCCGGCGCTCTTTTCGGAGTTCGCCCGCGGACTGGATCCCTCCGAACGCGAGGCGGTGCTGGAACGGTATTACCATGCGTATCGCGACCAGGTGCGATCCAGGATCGCCCGCTGGGTGCAGCAGCGACGGCCGGTCGTGCATCTGTCGCTGCACTCGTTCACACCCGAACTGCAGGGCGAGGTCCGCAATGCGGATGTCGGCCTGCTGTACGATCCGCGCCGCGTCCGCGAGCGGGACTTCTGCCTCCACTGGCAAACGTTGCTGCAAGACGCCGCGCCGCATCTGCGCGTGCGGCGCAACTATCCCTACCAGGGCAAGGCCGACGGTTTCACCACCGCGCTGCGGCGGGAGTTCCCCGAGGCGGCTTATGCGGGGATTGAACTGGAGGTAAACCAGAAATGGACGCGGCCAACGCGTGCGTGGCGGCGTCTGGGAGCAATGCTGGCGGACACGTTTGCGGCGACTTTGCGCGAGCGTCTCGCGTAAGGCGGTCGACGCTCCTTCGGTAACGCGGCCGCCACCAACGTCAGTCGCTGATCCGCTGGCTCCGGTAGTCCTCCCGCCGCCGCTGCAGTTTCTGTGACAACGTATCGTCACCCCGGGCCGCCGCCAGTCGGCGTGCTTCCTCCGCGACCGTTGCCGCCTCCTGCCAATC
Source organism: uncultured Pirellulaceae bacterium (assembly GCA_964620405.1). GTDB lineage: Bacteria > Planctomycetota > Planctomycetia > Pirellulales > Pirellulaceae > CAZUJM01. The sequence continues at coordinate 3,289 of CAZUJM010000283.1, forward strand.
GCCCCGCACAGCGCGGATCCGCGCCAAGGTATCCAAGAACTGCGGATCCTCGCGGCGAGTCGCCGCACAGTTGCCATCGGCCAGCCGCAGCGCCTCGTCCAATTCCTGCGTGGCAACGCCCGCGGCGTCGGCATTTTGCTGCGCTAGGAGCCAGGCGAGGTCATTCGCGGCGTCCAGCAGTTCCGGTCGATCGGCCACCAGCGATCGCAATGCGGCGATTGCGTCTTCCGGCTCCCCTCGCCCCAGCTGGTTCATCGCCGCCAGATAACGCAAGCGTGGATCGGTAGCGAAGCGTCCCAAGGCCTCCCCCAGGACTGCATCGGCCCTCTGCGGTTCGCCCCTCCGCAGGTGCGTCTGCACGAGCAGCGCGGCGTTCTCGGGGCTCGCCGTCGCGGCGCGTTCGAGTACGGCCAGCTGCGATTCCGCTTCCTTCCCGGCCGAGGCTCCGGCCTGCTGGCTGGCAACGGCCAGCTCGGCGCGGTCGGCCAGGGAGTCCGGCTGCTCGCGGACAACTTCGCGCAGCGCCTGGAAACGCGCCGCGCTATTTGCATCCCGCAGCGCCAGTTCGCCGCGCAGTCGCCAAGCCAGTGCCCGCAACGTTCGGCTGCCTCGCCCTGCCTCAGGTGGCTCGGAAAAAAAACGATCCAGTTCACGACGGGCGTCTTCC
>CAZUJM010000283.1:4055-7275 GCA_964620405.1 uncultured Pirellulaceae bacterium
CGCTTGGGCGAGGTCGCGCGCGGATTCGCCCTCGGCAGCCCCCTGCGTCGCCGCCTCCACGGACGACGCCGCGCCCGGCAAGGCGTCCACGGACAGCGCGAGGACATCCAACCGCCCCGAAAGTCGTTCGCGCGCCGCGGCCAGGTCCTGCATCTCCCGCAGGCACGGCGCGCACCAACCGGCCCACAGGGTCAACAGCCGCGGCTTTTCGCCCGCGACAGGATCCTCTTTGATCGCCGTGCCGTCGCCCGACTCATAGTCGATCGGCGGCAGCGGTCGCCGCTGCGTCAGGATCACACGTCGCGTGTTTTCAGCTGGCAGCGCCCCGGTCGCAACCGCCGGTTCTCGAAGCCGTTCGTCCCAGGAAAGCTTTTGTCGCGACGGCAAAGGAACCGCTTCGGACTGCCCCTCGATCAACCGGTAGCGTCGATTGGCCACGAGACCGCGAAAACGCTGCGGCTCGGACGCACCGGGCCACGTCACCACCACCTCCTCAATCTTCGCGTTTCCTCCCAGGCCAAAGTGCACCAGCTTGCTCGACTGACTCAGGAATCCCTCGCCGGCCCGCAGGCTGCGCACATGCCGGGTCGCGTCACCAGCCAAACGCAACTCCACCCGCGCTCCAATTGCGTCGCGATTGCCCGAGGTGCCCTGCAAGTGAAGGGCAAGGTACCCTGCATCGGGAGCGAGACGGTTTTCGAGGAATCGCACCGAGGGAGCGGTTCGATTCGCGAGCCAGAAATCGAGATCGCCATCCTGGTCCCAATCCACCACGGCGAGTCCACGGCCGTCGTCAGGCCAATCCAGCCCAAGCGCCCCCGACACCTCCGCGAAACGTGTCGCTCCCGTATTGAGAAAGCCACAGTTCCTCTCGCGCCCGCTGAAGCTGGCTCCCTCGCGAATGCGACGAGCCAAACGGTTCCAGTTCTCCAGGTAACGATCCTTGGTCGCTCCTTCCTTCCGGGCGTCGATGGGCGATTGCGACACGACCTGTCGCCAGAAGAAACTTCACAAGTCGCCCGTATCTTCCTGGGTGATGAACCCGTTAGCGACGTACAGGTCTTCGCGCCCATCGTTGTTGATGTCGGCGAACTGGGAGCACCAAGCCCAGCGGCCCAAGGTCACGGCCGACTCGACGCTCACATCATCGAACGGCTTCTGGCCCCCGCTGCCGGGGTTGGCAAAAAGCGAATTGCCGCGCGCGTGCCGCTGGAGCGTCTGGCGTGTCGCCTCATCCACGGCCGCGTGGAAATGTCGCTGATAGGCCACGCGGTTACCGGCCGACGACCACATGTTGCTCACATACAGATCCATCCAGCCATCGCCGTTGTAGTCCCCCCAGGCAGCGGACATGCCGGCGGAAATATCCTCGACGCCCCGTTCCGCCGCGACATCGCGAAAACGGCCCCCGGCGTTTTCGTAGAGATTGTTTCGTCCATAATCGTTGGCCACGTACAGATCGAGGTCGCCGTCGTTATCGTAGTCTTCCCAGCAGGCGGCGAAACTGAAACGGCGGTTGTTCTGGTCGAGGCCCGTTTGCTGCGTCACGTCCCGAAATCGCCACGAGCGATCGTTGCGGAACAGCACGTTGCGACCGCCGTTGTTGGCGTCATGGTACGGCACCGGCCTGCCCATGAGTGGCGAGGTGGCACGCTGTGAGTAGCAGCACGCATAGACATCCAGATCGCCATCGGCATCGTAGTCCGCTGCGGCCAACGACATCGGCGGTGCCTCCGGGATCAGCCGCACGCTTCGCTCGCGAAATCTCCCCTCTCCATCATTCTCACAGAACACAAGGCCGAATACGGTGGCTGCGACCAGGTCTTGGTCGCCATCGTTATCGAAGTCGACCAGCAGTCCGCTGTGCGTCTCCACGGTCCAGTCGACGCCTGCCTCCCGGGACACATCTCGCAGGGTGCCATCTTGTTGTTGGACGAAGAGCCGATTCGGCAGCCCAGCGACCACGCCGCCCGCTTGCGGCACATACAGGTCGTCGAGTCCGTCGCCATTGACATCACCCACCGCGATTCCATGGTATCCCGCCGGGATGATTCCAAACTGCATCTCGAACCGGTCAAGCCAGTAGTCCAGGCCATGCGATAACTGCTGTCGGTACGACGGCTCACTCCCCAGCACCACCTCGGTGGCATCACGAAACGTCTGTCGTTCGTCAGCCGTCACCCGCTCGTAGTCCTCGCTAACGATTCGTTCCAGCCGAAATCGACCGCCCGAATTCTCGCGCCAGATGCAATGCCAGACCGACGACAGCTGAACTTGGTTTTCTGCATCGTGTCCGACCAGGGTCAGGTGGACACGCGTCTCGAACTGATCCTTGCGTCGCTGGATGCCGGCGATCTTCGCCTTCCCGTGCACTTCGCCCAAACGTGCGAGCGGCTCGCGCCATCGTTCCAGCATCTGCAGCAGTTCCGCGGGTGACGAACGCGTTGCCACGGACGCCTCCGCAAGCATTGATTCAGCGGCGGAACGCGAAACTTCAAGACGCGTGTCCCGAAACACCACGGAGGTTTCCACGGGAACCAGTCGGCCAACGGCTACGTCCTCGGCGGACAAGAGCCATCCATCCGCTTGATCGAGCGGCGAACGACTCTCCAGACGCGCGACCCAGCCGTTCAAGATGGCCTGCAGCCGCTCGCTGTTCGCCTCCATGCGCCACGCTTCGTCCTCAACTTCAGGCCGGTCGGTCTCTCGGTCCATGCCGAGCGACACGACCGGTACCTCGTCGCGTCACGTGGACTCCCCGGAGGCCACTGCAGATGACGCATTGAACTCGCCCAACTTGCCCCGCTGCGCCGTTACCTGGTCACGGCCGTGGAAATCCTCCGTCGTCCCAGTGCCAGCCGCCGCCTTGTCGCCAACGCGCGACGGAAGATCAGACGCCTCCTGCCGATCGCAGCCCGCGAGCAGCAACACGCAAAAAGCCAGCAGCGAACTTGGTTTCCAATGCATGTCGATGAGTTGAAAAAAAGACGGTGGCTGCGTGGAAAATGATTGCAAGTCGGGATGGGTCGCGTTAGCCTATCGCCCGCTTCGCTGGAAGCAGCAACGAACAGGCATCCGGCGGTCTTCGATCGTTTCCACGATACCCCAAGCACGGCGTCGTTCAAAGTATTTTCATGACGCGTGTGTTCATGATGCGTGGAGGTTCCTTTGCGAGCCTGGTTGTGGCCAGCGGCGGATGCTGTGTCGCAGCCGTTTTCTT
>CAZUJM010000284.1:0-7216 GCA_964620405.1 uncultured Pirellulaceae bacterium
CGACGATCCGGGGCAGGCGGAGCGGATGTTGGCGGGGCAGGAGGATGGGTACGTCTACCAGCGCGACCGGCATCCGAACTCCGACCAGCTGGCCGACAAGCTGCGGCGGCTGCACGGCGCGGACTGGGCGCTGCTGACCGCGTCCGGGATGGCCGCGCTGTCGGTGGCCGTGCTCACCGAACTCGTCGCCGGCCAGCATGTCGTGCTCAGCCGACAGCTCTACGGTCGCACGGTCCGCCTGCTGGCCGGCGCGCTGGCCCGGCTGGGCGTCGCGGCCACCGTGCTCGAAACGATGACCGCCGCGACGCTCCGCGATGCGTTGCGGCCGGAGACGCGACTGGTGGTGGTGGAGACGATCACCAATCCGCTGCTGAGCGTCAGTCCGTTGCCGGAACTGGCGCGGGTGCTGGAGGGAACGGCCGCGCGGCTGCTGGTCGACAACACCCTGGCGACTCCCTGCGTCTGCCGGCCGCTGGACCACGGCGCCGATCTGGTCTGGGAGAGCGTCAGCAAGATGATCAACGGCCACAGCGACGTGATGCTGGGCATGATCGCCGGACGCGGGGATCGGCTGGCGGCCTACCGCGAGACGCTCTCGACCTGTGGCCTCAACAGCAGTCCCTTCGACGGCTGGCTGGCACTCCGCGGACTCGCCACGCTGCCCCTCCGCTGCGAACGCGCCTGCGCCAACGCGGCGCGGCTGGTGGAGCAACTGGATGGGCATCCGGCGGTGGCTCGCGTCTACTACCCCGGTCGGCACCAGCCCGGCGATGCGGGCGCCGCGGAGCGGGTGCGGGCGCTGTTCCTCGACGGCATGGCCGGCAGCATGGTGACCTTCGAACTGCACGGCGGGCTGGCAGCGGCCGAACGGCTGATCCGAGCCTGCGATCGCATTCCGTTCTGCCCGTCGCTGGGGGAGGTTTCCACGACGCTGAGCCATCCGCTGTCGACCAGCCATCGCGGACTTACGGCCGAGCAGCAGGCCCAGTTGGGCATCGCGGGCGGCACCATTCGGCTTTCCGTGGGGACCGAGTCGTTCCAGGAGATCTGGGACGCGCTGGGCCACGGTCTGGCGGCGGCCGCGAGTGCGCTCTGACGGACCCCGCCGTTTGCAGCCGCAGTCGGATGGGAAGAGGCCGCGAAAGCCACGAAAGCAGCGGATTCAACGCTTGGAGCGGAACGGCCAAGCTGATATAGTCATGAATCGTGCGGTCCAGGGGAATGGATGGGGTTAGAGGAGTCGCGACAGCGACGCGATCGGTATGACGAAGAAAGAAGAAGCCTTGGAGGTCGAGGGGGTTGTGACCCAGGCCTTGGCCAATACGCGGTTCCGAGTCCAGGTGGACGACGGCCCGGAGGTCTTGGCTCACGTGGCCGGGAAGATGCGCAAGCACTTCATCCGCATCGTGCCGGGCGACCGAGTCAAGGTCGAACTCTCTCCCTATGATCTGACCAAGGGTCGGATCATCTACCGCGAACGCTAACCCCGCCGGTTTCCTGAGCGGGCAAGATCCAGGGGCCCTCGCAACGCTATTCGAGCGGCCCTCGTTCGAGCCGGCTGTCTTTCGGCTGGTTTTTTCTTGAGCGGGTGAACGGGCGGCACGGCTCGCTCGTATGTTTTGCGTGCTTCTGCAGTGGGTTTGACCGAGGAGGGGCACGGGAATCGGGCCGCTGGGTCGGAGCTCGCAGTCAGACCGCGCGGTTCACGCTCGAGACTTGGGCGTCCCTGCGTTGTCGCGTGACTGCAGTGTCCGTAGGCACCCCCGTGCCAGCAGGCCTCATCCTGCCAGCAGAACAGGTTGACGGCCTTTGCGGACGGAGGCGTCCGCTGTCGCGAATAGTGCCGTGGCGGAAATCCGTCGCCCGTGAATAATCCTCCATCTCCCGTCGATGGCGGCAGGTTGGCTTGGATCCCAGGCCTTGGACAGGGTACAGTACGGCAAAGTACCGTACGTCGGAACAGATCCGATTTCGAATTCCAATCGATTCAGGTTGAGGAGCGTACACAGTGATGGGTTTCACGAGATCGTTGCGGACACGGCGCTGGCTGGGTGTCTGGGCCGTGTTGGGCGTGTTGGTTGCCTCGGGGTTCGCTCGCGCGGCCGAGAAGGTCGTGGTGGTGTCCCTGAAACCCGCCACGCAGCTGTTCAGTGACGTCGAGTACCTGCTGGACGCCACGGGCATGGCCGGCCTGGGGCAGTTCTTCCTGCCGCAGGTGAAGGTCTTCTTCCAGGGCGTCGACAACGACAAGCCGATCGGCGCGGTGGTGATGGTGGAGGAAACCGAGTTCAAGGTCTTGGGCTTCGTGCCCGTGAAGGACTTGAAGGCCGTGTTGGGGCAGCTGCAGGAGCAGTTGGGCGAGCCGAAGGAGCTGGAGAACGGCGTTTTCGAGTTGCGTGGCCCTCAGCCGATGTTCGTGAAGGAGCAGGACGGCTGGGCCTACATCGCGCAGTCGGAGGACGCGCTGGCCGACCTGCCCGCCGCGCCCGCGACGCTGCTGGAAGGCCTCGACGAAAAGTACGACATCGCCGTGCGGGCCTTCGGCAAGAACGTGCCGCAGCCGCTGAAGGAAGTCGCGATCGCACAGATGCGGGCGCAGATGGAGCAGGGCATGGAGCAGGCGGCCGAGGAGAATGAGGACGAAGAGGCGCAGGCCCAGGCCAAGCAGATGGTCGACACCCAGATGACTCAGATTACGCAGCTGATCCAGGAGATGGAGACGCTGACGCTGGGTTGGCAGATCGACCCGACGAACCGCCACACGATGCTCGACATGAGCGTCACGGCGATGCCGGGCACGAAGATGGCCGCCCAGATGAGCCAGATGAGCCAGGCGAAGACGGACTACGCGAGCTTCCTGGTCCCCGATTCGGCGATCAAGGTAGGCCTCGCGAGCCTCATTCCGGCGGACCAGATCGACACCACGGTGGCGCAGATCGACCAGATCCAGTCGGCGACGATGAGCGAGCTGGAGGAGGACGATTCGCTGGATGACGCGGGACGAACCAACGCCAAGCAGTTGGCGACGATGGTGTTCGACATCTTCCGCAGCACCGTGCGTTCGGGAGCCATGGACGCCGGCGTGTCGGTGATGATGGGCGAGAAGTCGATGACGATGGTGGCCGCGGCGCATGTGGCGAGCGGCACGGAGGTCGCGGAGGCGGTCAAGAAGCTGGTGGATGTTGCCAAGGAAACCGCCGAGGGCAGCCTGCAGGACGTGAAGCTGAACGCGGGCGAGCACGCGGGCGTGACGCTGCACACGATGTCGCTGCCGCTGCCGGAGGGCGAGGCGCTGGCGGCGGTGATGGGCGACAAGGTGCCTGTCGTGCTGGGAACGGCTGAAAAGAGCGTCTACATGGCGGTCGGCAACGACGCCCTGGAAACGCTCAAGGGGCTACTCGACAAGTCGCAGGGCGCGACGGCGACCAAGACCGATCCGGGGTCGATCGAAGTGGCCTTGGGGCCGATCTTGAAGTTCGCGCAGTCGATGGAAGCGAACCCGGTCCTCGACATGGTGGCTGAGCAGGTGGCCAACGCCCAGGGCAAGGATCGCATCCAGATCCGTTCGATGGCCGTAGGCGAGAATGGCATGACGTATCGGATCCAGATCGACGAGGGCGTGTTGCGGGCCATGGGCCAGGCTGGTCAGGCCGCCAACATGCAGCAGGAAGGTGACTTCTAGTCGCCGGCCGGAGCGGCCCTGCGAGCAGCGGCGTTCGCGCCGGCTCTTCGAGCGATCCGCCATTCAAGAGTTGCACGGAGAAGGCGAGGCGTTCCCCTGCGGGGGCCTCGCCTTCTTCTTTTTCCAGTCCCCGCCCCTGGCCGTTTACCGCGGCCGTGCCCCCGCCGCCTACCGCGGCCATGCCCGTTCCGCCCCTGGCCGTGGCGGCAGCCGGTTCCTACAATCGCCGTCTCCGGCCGCCGACGGCAGGCCGATGGAGCTAAGATAGGGCGACGAATCCGAGGCAGGCGAGCAGTCAGGAGAGACGTGCGATGGGAGCTTCCGAGGTGCGGGAACTGGTGCGACACGAGATCGGGGGAGTGCCGGTGCGCGAGTTGGCGCGGGAGTTCGGCACGCCGACGTATGTCTATGACGAGAGCGTGATTCGGCAGCGGGTGGAGGAGTGCCGAGTCTTTGACGTCACCCGTTTCGCGCAGAAAGCCTGCTCGAACTTGGCCATCCTAGACCTGATGCGCCGCCTGGGCGTAGTCGTGGACGCGGTCAGCGCGGGCGAGGTTCAGCGGGCGCTGCGGGTCGGTTACCAGCCGCAGGGCGATCCCGCTCCTATTGTTTACACGGCGGACATCTTTGACCGCGAGTCGCTGGCGATGTGCCGCGATCTGGGCCTGCATGTGAATGTCGGGTCGCCCGACATGATCGACCAGTTGGGCGAAGTCGCGCCCGGCAGCAACGTGACGCTCCGCATCAACCCGGGCTTCGGTCACGGCCACAGCCGCAAGACGAACACGGGCGGCGACCAGTCGAAGCATGGGATCTGGCATGAGCAGATCGACGAGTGCCTGCTGCGAGCCGATCGCCACGGGGTCGCGGTGACGGGAGTGCACATGCACATCGGTTCGGGCACGGACATGGAGCATCTGGCGCAGGTCTGCGGCGCGATGGAGGCGGCGGTCGAGAAGGTGGGGCGGACGGTGACGACGATCAGCGCCGGCGGCGGGCTTTCGACGCCCTACCGTCCGGGAGACGTGCGGACGGACGTGCGAGCCTACTACCAGCTGTGGGACGCCACCCGCCAGCGACTGGCCGAGCGACTGGGGCATCCGCTGCACCTGGAACTCGAACCGGGCCGGTACCTGGTGGCCGAGAGCGGCTATCTGATCACCGAAATCCGGGCGATCAAGCAGATGGGCGGCAACCTGTTCTATCTGCTGGACGCCGGCTTCAACAATCTGGCCCGGCCGATTCTGTACGGAGCCTACCACCCGATGTCGATCGCTCCGGCCAGCGGCCATGCGCCGGGGGCGGGGCTGCGGCCGGTCGTTGTCGGCGGGCCGCTCTGCGAATCCGGCGATATCTTCACCCAGGAGGAGGGCGGTTTCGTCTCCACGCGGGAGCTGCCCGGGGCCCAGGTGGGGGACTATCTGGTCATCGAGTGTGCCGGCGCCTATGGTTTCGTAATGGCCTCCAACTACAACTCCAAACCCCTGGCGGCCGAGGTGCTGGTCCGGGAAGGCCAGCCGCTGCTGGTCCGCAGCCGACAGACGTTCGAGGACCTGATCGCCGGCGAACGGGTGCCGGGGTAGCCCTGGATCATCGGCCTGGGCCACCCTGAAACCGCCGGACGACGCTCAGATCCGGTTGGACCCGTGCCGATCACCAGATATACTCGCAGAGGTTGACGCCCGCCCTCCGGCGGGCCCCGAGGAACGTTCCAGAGAAGGTGTGCCATGGCCAAGCAGGGACCCCGTAAGAAAGTGCCCAAGGAGTTGGCGGTGATCAACGCCGACAACTGCACCGGATGCGAATCGTGTCTGGAGGTCTGCCCGGTCGACTGCATCTCGCTCAAGACGCTGCCCGGCAGCCACGGGGTGAAGGGCAACCAGGCCTGGTGCGAGATCGACATCGAACGCTGCGTGGGCTGTGAAGTCTGCGTGCACATTCCGTCGAAGAAGACCAATCCCTACGAGCTGACTGTCTGCCCGTGGAACGCCATCGAGATGGTGCCGACCGAGAACATCGCCCAGGTGGTGGCCCAGATCGGCGGTCCGCCGGAGTACATCCAGGCCAACTGGGATCGGCTCGTGGGCACCGCCCAGCACTTGGCCGAACTGAAGGCCGCGGCCAGCGCCTGACGCTTCGCGGCCGGGTTCGACCAGCCGCTTCTTCTCTTCTCGGTCGACGCTGCGAGTGGGCGACCGTCTCTATGCCCCTGCTCGCTCCATGATTGCCGGCGGGGGCTCCCGGACCCTAAGATGATCGTCCGTGCCGGGTTCGTGCAGCCGAGCGCCTCGGTTTGAGTGGGGTGGGAAGACGTGGTCGGTGTCTTCGGAGGGCTTGGCTACCACGGAGGGCACCGAGAGCACAGAGGGGGATGGCATGCGCGCCGGATTGTCGGCGGTGATGCCGCGTGGGTCTTTTTTCGCTCACTTTCTTGCAAGGCGGAGTTTCTTTCCATGGCCATTACCGAACAGTCGCAATCCTCGTCGTCGCGTGTCGCGAAGCCACGCGTGCGGCAGAACCAACTCCTGATCAACGGCCGCTGGGTGGATGCGGCGAGCGGCAAAAGGTTTGAGACGCTGGATCCGGCGACGGGCGAGGTGATCACGACGGTCGCCGAGGCGGACCGGGAGGACGTGGACCGCGCGGTGCAGGCGGCGCGAGCGGCGTTTGAAACGGGGCCCTGGTCACGGATGTCGGCCGCCGATCGCGGACTGCTGCTCTACCGCCTCGCCGATCTCGTGGAAAAGCACAAGGAAGAACTCGCCGCGCTTGAAACGCTCGACAACGGCAAGCCGATCAGCGATTCGTTGAACGCCGACCTGCCGCTGACGATCGCCTGTTATCGTTACTATGCCGGCTGGGCGGACAAGATCGAGGGCAAGACGATCCCGATCAACGGGCCGTTCTTCTGCTATACGCGGCACGAGCCGGTGGGTGTCTGTGGCCAGATCATCCCCTGGAACTTCCCGTTGCTGATGCAGGCGTGGAAGCTGGGACCGGCACTGGCGGCAGGCTGCACCGTGGTGATGAAGCCCGCCGAGCAGACGCCGTTGTCGGCGCTGCGGGTGGGCGAACTGATTCAGGAAGCCGGTTTCCCCGACGGCGTCGTGAACCTGCTGCCCGGTTTCGGGCCGACAGCCGGACAGGCGATCGCCCGTCATCCGGATATCGACAAGGTCGCGTTCACGGGGTCGACCGAGGTGGGGCATCTGGTGATGGAGGCGGCGGCCCAGAGCAACCTGAAGCGAGTGACGCTGGAACTGGGCGGCAAGAGTCCGAACATCGTGTTCGCCGACAGTGACCTCGACGAGGCCGTGGAGGGCGCGTACTTCGGACTGTTCTTCAACCAGGGCCAGTGCTGCTGCGCCGGCAGCCGGTTGTTCGTGGAGCAGTCGATCCATGAAGCGTTCGTGGAACGCCTGCTCGCCAAGGCGCGGCAGCGACGCGTGGGCGATCCGTTCGACGCGCAGACGGAGCAGGGGCCGCAGGTGTCGGAGGAGCAGTTCTACAAGGTGATGGGCTACATCGAATCGG
>CAZUJM010000285.1:0-2360 GCA_964620405.1 uncultured Pirellulaceae bacterium
TCGAACTCCCCACGCTCGCCTTCGGTGCCGCCGTCGCGTTGAACGAAGGCAACTCGGGAACGACTCCCTTCTCGTTCGCCGTTTCGCTGTCCGCCGCGCCCACCAAGCCGGTCACGGTGAACTACGCGACCTCGCCCGTCACGGCGACGTCCGGCGTGGACTTCCAGCCGACCAACGGCACGCTCACCTTCCAGCCCGGCGGACCCACCTCGCAAAACGTCGTCGTGAATGTCGTCGGCGACCTGGACGTCGAGCCCGACGAAACGTTCCAACTGGTTCTTTCCAATGCCGCCGGCGCTGTCCTGCCCACCGCGTCGTCGATCGCCAACGGCACCATCGTGAATGACGACGAACCGCTTCCCCAGCATCCCTGGCAGAATGCGACGCTGCCCGAGGATGTCGACACCTCCGGACAGGTCGTTCCCTTGGACGCGCTGCTGGTCATCAACGAACTGAATACGGTCGGTGGTGGAATCCTGCCGGTGCCGCCCACGGCCGACTGGGCGCCTCCTCCATTCCTCGATGTCAACGGCGACAACTTCCTGTCACCCATCGACGCCCTGCTTGTCATCAACTTCCTCAACGAAGCCGCCGCCGCGGAGGGCGAACCGGCGGACCCGTTCGACCAGGCGGACTGGCTGGCGGACTTGGCCGCCAGCGGCGTCGCCGAGGATCGTCGCACGTCGCCGCTCGACGAGCCCACGGCCTGATCGCGGGTCATTCCGATCGCCATTCCGACGCGGTCCCGGATGCTGTGCTCGCGTTGCATGCATCCGTCTTCACCCGCTGCCCATTCAGACGTCCGCAAAATCGCTACAACCGTTCAAGCTTGCCAAGGCCGCGCGTCGATGGCACGAGGGAGATGGTGCGGAGCGGGCTTGTGCGATTTAGTAAGCCGGCTCTGCCCTCCAGGCGCAACCAGCCCGGTGCTGGCTTCACGTCTGCATGGCTGTCGTAGGGGGCCGGGCGATGAATCGATGCGGGCAGGAATGGCGTGGTTCGCGATGGATCACCCTGGGCTGGATTCTTACCGCATGGCTCGCGTGGACAGCCACCGGTCGCGGCGAGGACGGTGCGCCTTCGCAGGATGCATCGCTCGTGGAGGCGGCCGAACAACCGGCGGCGCCGGTGGTATCCAGCGGCGACGCGGCTCGCCTTCTGGACGCAGCCGCCTCGGATGCGACCATCGCGCCGGCGTGGTCGTCGCTTCCGAGCTTCGCGATGCCTGCGCCGCTGGGAGTAGCACATTCAGGTCCACCGAGCCCCCTCGGCGATGCCTCGGCGATCGCTCTCGCCCAGGATCGGTCCGTATCGGGCATGGAGCCGATGGCGGCCAGCACCGACGCGTCGGAGCCGCCTGAACCGAAGACAGCCGCACCCGGCGCCGCCAAGACGGACGCCGCGACTTCAGGCCAGAACCCAGCCACCGCTTCGTCACCGGCCTCTGGGAATGCATCGCAAGCTGCGAACAATGCGGCCACCAACGCAGCCGCCCGACAGGCGGACGCGCAGCTGATCTCGCGCGGACAGGCGGCGTTCGAGCGCTCGTGTGTCGACTGCCACGATGCCGAGCGTTCGACGCAGAAGCGAAAATCGCGTGCCGCGTGGATGGGCACCATCCGCCGCATGGCCAGCATGGACGGAGCGGACATCCCGAGCTCCGACTTCACCACCATCGCCGCGTACCTCGCGTCGTTGTACTCGTCGGGTACTTCCGCAGCCAGCGCGTCGCAGGCAGGCACGAACGCGGGCGCCGGTGAAAACGCCGGAGGCGATGCAGCCGGCCTCGCGGCGGCGGCCGAGGCGACCGAAGAAGGCATGCTCTCCAGCATCAGCCTGGGCGGGACCGTGTCGACCCTGTGGCGCGGCGGCAACGACAACCTGGAGACGCCCGGCTTCTTCCCGGACGTCTGGCTGACCGCCGCATGGCAACCCAGCGGCCCGTTGTCGGGGCGCGTGACCGCCTGCACCAGCTGCCACAGCGATCGTTCGGGAGGCACGGGCTTCACGTTCGAACTGGTCGAAGCGTCCGCATCGTTCGACCTGCTGCACAGCCACAAGGAACGGCGGCGGGAAGCGGGGTGCGAACCGGAGTGCGAGTGGGGCGCGGAGATCAAGGCCGGGCGGTTGGTCGTTCCCTTCGGCGCGTTCGCCTCGATGAGCCATCCGGGGGTCTACCGCACGATCACCAATCCGCTGATCTACAACATGGGCCGGCAGGTGAACGCCGCGCAGAACCGGCCCCCCGTGCTGCCGATGCCGTACTCGGACGAAGGAGCCGACCTGAGCCTGCGGGTGCCACTGATCGGTGAGGTCTACGCGACCGCCGACCTGTACGCGGTCAACGGCCTGCAAGGCTT
>CAZUJM010000285.1:2370-7167 GCA_964620405.1 uncultured Pirellulaceae bacterium
GCCCGGGCGTCCAGTTTTCTCCCTCTCGCAGCTACGTCGACAACAACAGCGAGCCGGCCATCGGCGGCCGCGCCACCGTCGGTACTTCGGACCTGCGCGTGGGCGGTTCCGTCATGTCCGGCCGCATGCAGGAAGAAGGCTCCACGCCGCTAGGCTACAAACTGACCGGCGCCGATGCCACGTGGCGTTTCAAGGACCTGCTGCGGACCTACTTCGAATACGCCATCCGCGCCAATGACAACGACATCAGCGACCTGCAGCAGATGATCTATGGCATCGTGGCCGAGAGCGAGGTGCTGCTGTGGTCCGAACCGGACATCCATTTCCTGCTGCGGTACGATACGCTCGAGTATCGCGACCGACTGGGCGAGGACTCGACGGACCGCATCACTTGGGGCTTCAACACCACGCTGCCCGGCGGTTCACTGCTGATCCTGAATCACGAGCGATGGCGTTTCCACACCGAATCGCCCGACGTCGACGTGGTCGGCCTGCGGTGGGTGGTGACGTTCTGAGGCGGCCCTCCGTGCGATCCTCTGTGATCTCCGTGGTTAAATCCCCCCGGCGTTGGTTTGCGGCGGGGTCGTTTTTTTAACCACGGAGAACGCGGAGATTCGCTCGAAGGAACACGGAGGGAAAAGTTTCGTCGAAGTTGCGGAATACGGTGAAAGGCGGCGCGGGCGGGAGCGTACTATCGGAGGACACATCTCGAGGAGCCACCATGTCGCACGACCACGCAACGCCACTCTACTTCGCCTACGGTTCCAACCTGAACCTCGGGGACTTCGACGAGTTCTGCCAGAGAAACGAATTTCCGGCAGGCCTGATGCACTATCGTGGCCACGCGTGGCTGCCCGACCATGAACTGGCGTTCAGCCGGTACTCGCTCGGTCGCGAGGGGGGCGTGCTGGACGTGCGTTCGTGCCCCGGCCAGTTAGCGCCGGGAGCTCTCTTCGAGGTCGACGACCTGGGGTGGAAAGCCTTGGACGAGAAGGAGGGCGCGCCGAATGTGTACGAGCGCTACCCGGTAACGGTCTTGGGGCCACGAGGCGAACACCTGGCGGTGCTTACCTACCGCGTGGTTCCCGCACGGGCGGAACCGTACCATCAACCCTCCGAGTCCTATCTGAACATTGTCCGCGACGGCTACATGGCGTGGAACGTTCCCGACGACGGACAGCTGCTGGCTGCCGCGGCGGGCCAGCGTGCTCCTTGTCCCGATACGTTCTTTGTCTACGGCACGCTGATGCGCGGCGAGTCGCGGCATCGGTACATGGATCGATTTGGCGTGCTGGACACAAGGGTCGCGACGACGCGAGGTCGGCTGCTGCACCTGGGATCGTATCCGGGCTTGGTGGAGCCGGGGCATCCGGATTGTCGCGTGCAAGGGGAGTTCATTCGGCTGCGTGAACCGCTCGCGGCGCTCGAGGTGCTGGACGAAGTCGAGGGCTTCGAAGGATTCGGCCGCCCCGGGTCGCTCTACGAACGCATCTGGGTGCAAGTCGCGTTCGAACAGCCGCACCAAGGCTTCGGCTGGGCGTGGTCGTATCGTTACTCGGGCGATTCCGACAGATTCCCCGACATTCCTTCGGGCGACTGGCGCCAGGCCTGAGGCCAGGGAACGACGGCGGGGTTGGTCGCATGGGGCGACGCCCTGTGATATCCGCCGGTCGCGTTCGCCTCAACCACCTGCGATCCTCTGCACGCTCCACAGCGTCACCACGGCCAGGTACTCGATGCCGCCTCCGGCGCGCGGCACGTCCTGCCATCGCCAGAATCGGTCGCCAACCGAGCCCCAGCAGTGCAACCCCTGCAGTCGCTCGACGGCCACTTTCCGGAAGGGGCCACCCGAAGTGCTCATGCGACGCGCATCACCGCGCGACCAGTAGCCCGCGATCGGGCCGCGGAACGTCGCCACCTGATGACGGGGCGCGACGACCAGTTCGCGCGCTGGATCCGCCCAGCCCATCTCCTCGCAGACTCGCAACACTCCCCCATCGGGCAGTGCATGCCAGTCGCTGTGATGCAGGAGGATCAGGTCACCGGGCTGCGGAACGCGCGTCGGTCGCCAAGCTTCACGATACCCCATGGCCCAATCCCTCCGTGCTCTCCGTGCTCTTCACCGTATTCTCCTTCGTGCTCTCCGTGTCCCCCGTGGTTCAATCAAAAGTGCCCCCGTCGATTCCATGCCCCCTCGCCGCCGAGAGCAGAACCGATCGAGTCGTGCGTGGGAAGACGCGTGGAGAGTTTGAAGCGACCACGGGCGCAATTGAAAAAAGAGGGGCAGGTCAACCGAATGGCAGTCAAAGGAGTCGCGTTCATGGAGTCGTGACCATCAGGTGACCTGCCCCTGGAGGGGCCGGAGCGTTCGCGCTCGCGTTACACGTAAGGCCCGAAGATGTCATCGCCTTCGGTGGAAGCTTCGTTCTTGGCGATGACGCTATCGACGAGTTGGGCGGCGCCGAGGCCGGACAAGTAGAGGCCACCGCCCTGGCCGGTCGATCCGAGAGCGCGATTGCGGCGGACGGATGAGGCGAGCATCTGGAGGCCGCCGGCGGGATCGGAGTAGATCGCGCCGCCGGCCGCAGCACCTCGCTTCGCGCTGGTTCGAGCGGAACCACCTTGAGCGACGTTCTTTTCGAAATCGCAGCGCTGGATGGAAAGCAGGCTGGAAAGGTTCTGGACGGCGCCGCCGAACGCGTCGCCTCCGCGCGACAACCGGCTGGCCGCACCTCCGCGGGCTTCGTTGCCTTGGAAGGTGGAGCGAACCAGTTGGGTGCGAGTCCCCACGCCGAGGAACAGCGCGCCGCCTTGGCCGGCACCACCGGGGAACACAGCCACTCCGCTGCCGCCGACCGCTTCGTTGTGCTGGAAGCGGCTGTCGGTGATCGTCAAGCGTGACAACTGCACGGCACTCAGCGCGCCGCCCGAAGCATAGTTACCCACGCCGCCCTCCGCTCGGTTGTCGGCAAACAGGCTGTCGACGATGTCCAGTTGCCCGGCCAGCATGTCGATCGCGCCGCCGGACGCGGAGGAGCCGCCGCGCGCGAGGTTCGAGACCACCATGGAACGTTCGATGCGGGCTTCCACCTGCGATCCGACACCGACGGCTCCCGCCGACGCCGGGCCGCCTTTGCCTTCGTTGCCCGAGCTGTCCTGGCCGCCCGTGCCCCCGGTGACGCGATTGTCGCGGATCGTGGAGCGGAGGATGGCGAGCGTGCCGGCGCCGGTCTGGTCGGACGCCGCGGAGACGGCGCCGCCGGCCGCCGCGCCGCCCATGCCACCCGCCACGCCGTTGCCGCCCTGGCCTCCCGTGACGCGTTGGTCACGCAGCGACGAATCCTCGATCTCCACGCGCGAACGGATGTACGCATAGACGGCTCCGCCGAGAGCGTCGCCGCCGGTCTGTGCGTCGGAGCCGGAGGGGGGCAGTTCGCTACTGTTACCGCCGAGGCCACCGATCGCCTGATTGCCGTGAGCGGTCGAGTGGTGCAGCGAGATCGCCGAGAGGAACGCGACGGAGACGCCGCCTCCCGTGCCGTTGCCACCCACTCCGGCCCAACGCCCGTCGCCGGCGAGACCTCCGCGGGCGACGTTCTCCAGAAGTTCCGACTTCTCCAATCGGACCACGGATCCGGCGGTCGCGTTGAGGGCGCCGCCGCTGCCGTTGCCTCCCAAGCCTGCGGACTCCAGGCCCGAATCCGCCCCGCGTCCTCCGATCGCTTCATTGCGTGCGAACGTCGTCTTGTCGACACGCATGACCGCGCCGCCATCCAGCTGGATCGCACCGCCCACTGCGAAGCCGCCCGAACCGACCGTAACGACGGCGGCGGCATCTCCACCGCGGGCCTGATTGCTCTCGAAGCGGCTGAACGCGACCCGTCCGGTCGCCCGCGTCAGGTAGATCGCTCCCCCCTCGCCGCTGCCTCCATTGATCGCACTCTCCTCGACGGTGGAACCCTTCGCGCCAACCGCCTGGTTGCGGGTGAACGTGCTCTTCTCGATCTGCAGATGGCCGCGGGCGAGGAAGATCGCACCGCCCTGCCCTGCGTCCTCGGTGGACGCGGAGCCCAACGCGACGAGGTCGGTCCACTGACAATGCTCAACCATGACGTCCGCATCCTGGGCACGGACACCACCGCCTTGGTCAGCTCGTCCGCCGCGCAGGGTCACGCCTTGCAGGGTGAGGTCCGCGGCGAGCGCATCCAAGACGCGGTCTCCCAGCGCAGACGCGTCCAGGACCGTGCGTCCATCGCCGGTACCCTGGATGGTGAGCGGCGCGAGAACATCTAGGTCGCCCGTCGCCCCGGCGTCTTCGCCGGCACCCGCGAGCGTCAGTCGGTAGATCCCAGGACGCAGGACAATTCGATCAGGCTCCGGCGTCGCGTTCGCCTGCTGAACGGCGTACCGCAGCGCACCATGCCCCAGCCCATCGGGCCCCGGAGCGACATGGAACGTGGCCAACGCGAGTCGCGACTCGAGCGACTCGCCGCACCAGCAGGTTCCTCGACGTCGGGACAAGCGGTCAAGGCGTCTTCGCTGCGAAACGTTCCGCGAACCAGCATGCGACCCCATGGGACTGTCCCTCCGCGTATATGACACCTGAAACCGAGCAGGCAGGAAGCCACGCATCCCCGTCAATGAACGGTCCCTTAACGAGAGACAACACAGACGGAGCGGCCCTAACCAAGAAGGGCGATGAAACGCGGCGGGCGATTCATGACGAAATAAGAAACGACTCCCTGCGGCGAAACGCGAAAGGACGCGTCTGAGAGGTGTGGGAAAGCAAGCATGAGT
>CAZUJM010000286.1:0-7166 GCA_964620405.1 uncultured Pirellulaceae bacterium
AGCGAACCGGGGGGGAGCCAACGAAGCGAGCACCAACGGCAAGACCGGCGCGACCGACCCCGTGCCTGCCGCCGGCCCCAACGCTGCGGCGGTGGAGGCGATCCGGCAGTCGGAGCCTAAGTCGGCTGGGCAGCTGATGCGCGCCGTCGACCTGCTGCTGCGGCTCGATCGCGCCGATGTCGCCCAAGAATACTGGCAGCAGCTGACCGCCATGCCGCTGTCCGACGAACAGAAAGCGCAGTTGCAGGAACGATTCGGCACGGCCGCGCTGCTGCGACTGGCACGCAGCTCCGGGCTGACGCCGGAACCCTCGTCGTTCGTCACGGGAATCAACACGGCCGTGCGCACCTTGCAGCGCGACCCGAAGCGTCTGGCGGACGCCGCCGAGATGCTGGGTTCGAGCGATCCGCGCAAGCAGTATGAAGGGGCGCTGCGGCTGGTGCGGGCGGGAGCGTACGCGGTGCCGTCCGTCGTCCGCAAGCTCGCGGCCACTCCCGGCGATGAAGACCATCGAGCCACCCGCGCGGCCGCCTTGGAAACGCTGCAGAAGATCGGGCCCGACGCGGTCGACGCGCTGGTCGCTTACCAGAAGAGCGGCGACGCGGCGGAACGGACGGCGGCGCTGCTGGGATTGGGGGCGGCGCGCGAGCGGTCGGCCCTGCCCCACCTCGTCCGCCCCCTGCTCGCCCCACGCTCCGACGGCGCCGAACATGACGCGGCCGTTACCGCCTGGCAACAGCTCCTCGGCAAGATCCCCGACCAGCCGGAAGCCATCGCGTTGCTCGAAAAGTCGGCGGACCGCGCCTATGGCGACGCGCCCGAACACTCCACCAACGCCGAACCGGTCGTCCGCTGGTCGTGGTCCGCCTCCCAGCGCCAGCCGGTCGCTCGCCCCATGCCGCCCTCCGAGTCGGCCACGCTCGACGCCTCGCGGCTCTACCACGACCTGCTCGCCATCCAGCCCGACCATCCCGACTATCGAGAACGCTACTTGGCCAGCCGCTTGGAACTGGACGTCGTGCTTCGAGGACTCGATACGCCCCTGCGGCGCGATCCGGGTTCGGCGTTCGCGGAAGCCGCCCGGCATTCGGTCCCACTGCTCGGCCGCATCCTGACGCGTGCCCTGGAGGACGGCCATGAGGGAGCCGCCATCGGCGTCTGCGAAGTGCTCGGCGCGCGGCAGGACGGGCCGGCCCTGCAGGGAGCACCCAACCACTTCGGGCCGATTTCCATGGCGCTCACCCACCCGAACCCCCGCATCCGCTTCGCCGCCACACAAGCCCTCGCGCAGCTCGATCCCGTGCCCTCGTTCGCGGGTCGCGGCCACTACGAGGACTCGGTCCGCCACTTCGCCTCGTCGATCGGCAAGCCGGTGGCGGTGGTGGCACACCCACGACTGCGGGTTGCCCAGTACTTCGCGGGCCTGCTGCGTGAGTTCGGCTACGAGGCCATGGCCGTCACCTCCTCCCGCGACCTCGTCAAACAGGCCACCCGCTCGCCCGACGTCGAGCTGATCCTGCTCAGCGACGCCCTGAACGACGAGACCACCTGGTCGACCCTCGAATCGCTCCACGCCGGCCCCAAGACGGCCCGCGTCCCCGTAGGCATTCTGTCACGGTCGCACCGGCTGGACGACATGCAGCAAATCGCCGATGATCATGGGCGGGTTCTGGTGATCGCCGACACGGTAGACAAGGAGCTGCTGGCTCCGCAGGTCGCGCGGCTCCGGGAACTCGCCGGACGCGACCTGATTCCCGTCTCGCGCCGCATCGACCAGGCAACCCTGGCCCAGGAATGGCTCTCGCGGGAGCCTGTGGCCACTCAGTTCAAGGATCATGGCCTGACCATCTGGCAGAAGTAGCGACGAGCCGACCGATGTACCACAACCCGTTCGCGAACGAGACGGGGCCTCCCATTCCAGCCTTGATTGGTTCAAGTCTGGCGATGGAGCAGGTCTACCAGACGATTCGCCGCGTGGCTCGTTCGAGTGCGTCGGTCCTGCTGCTGGGGGAAACGGGAACGGGCAAGGAGCTGGTGGCGACAGCCATCCACCGGCTGAGCCTTCGGCAGGGCGGGCCGTTTGTGCGCGTCAACTGCGGAGCGCTCAGCGAAAGCCTGCTCGAAAGCGAACTGTTCGGGCACATGCGCGGCGCGTTCACCGGCGCGGTCAACAACCGCACCGGACGCTTCGAAGCGGCCCACGGCGGCACGATCTTCCTGGATGAAATCAACTCGACCTCGCTGAAGCTGCAGGTCAAGCTGCTGCGCGTGCTGCAGGAACGCGAGTTCGAGCGGGTCGGCGACACGGAAACCATCCGCGTCGATACGCGCGTCATCGCGGCCAGCAACTGCGACCTCACCCAGGAGGTCGCGGAGAACCGTTTCCGCGAGGACCTCTACTGGCGGCTCAACGTCGTCCCCATCAACATCCCCGCGCTCCGCCAGCGCAAGGAAGACGTCCCGCAGCTCGTGGCCCACTTCCTGCACGTGTACAACGAAGCGAACGATCGCTATGTCGTGCATATCCAGCCCGAAGCCATGCAGGCGCTGCAGGACTACGACTGGCCAGGCAACGTCCGCGAACTCCAGAACTACATCGAACGCGCCGTCGTCATGGCCGACTCCGATGAACTCACCACGCTCCTGCTGCCGCCCCATCTGGTGAGCGGCAAGGCGCCGACCATGAACAGCCGCCTGCGCGGGGCCGATCTCGAAAGCCTCACCCACGCCGTCGTCGAACGCGGACTCAGCGACTCCGGTCCGCAGGAAGATAATCTCTACGCCAAGATCGTGAACCGCGTCGAGCGGGAACTGATCGCGCAGGTCATGCTCAGCTGCAACCAGGTTCAGACCAAGGCCGCCACGCGCCTGGGCATCAATCGCAACACGCTGCACAAGAAACTCAAGGAATACGACCTCGAGTGACCCGGCCAGTCCACCCGCGCGACCTCCGTGGTCCATCCCCGAACGCGGCCCCCAAGCCACGGTCCTGTGGATACCAGGCGCCGAGGCTACTTGCGGCGCAGGCCAAAGCGGACGTAGTACAGGCCGGTCTCTTCGTTGACCATCATCGACCCCGCGGGCGCCAGATACTGCGCGACGACCTCGAACGGCGGCAGTTTGTTGGCCTGCATCATGTCGTCCAGCGTGGCCATCATCGGATTCTCCTCGCGCGCCTCCCGGATCCGCGCCACCACGTCCTCCGACTGCAATAGCTGGTAGAAGTAGCGCAAGGTCTCCTCGGGACGATCGAAGTTCAGCATGGCGGGAGCGGCCGGCACCTGCTGACGCAACTTGCTGGCCACCAGCTTGAAGTCCAGTTCGTCGCGGAGCCGGGGCGTGGATCCCTGGTCGGTGAGCACCGCCTTTTCGAGCGCGCTGGGACGGTCGGCCACGATCAGCCAGTCGCCGAGGATGGCGACCGTCGGTCGCGGACGACGAGCTCGGCGGCGACGAGCGGCCGGATCATCGTCGCCTTCGCCGGCCGCGTCGCCCGCCGATGCGTCCCCGGGTGCCTGGTCGTCCTCCTGCCGCGTCCACTGGTAGAAGTCAACGCCCGCGAACGACTTCTTCGTCATGGTCTCCGGGAACTTGGCGAGCATCTTCTCGAAGATGGGTCGGAACGATTCGCCATCCTTCAGTTCCATGCCCACGAGGTTCGACTGGCTATTGAACGATACCGGCTGCTCGTACCAGGTGGCGCGCGTCACACGGCCAGTGACCGACGGCAGCAGGTCCTTCACGAAGTCGACGCCCAGCGGTTCCGAGATGCGTCGGTCCACCTCGCGCTTCCACGCTCCCTCGCCACGAAACATGTTGTAGATCTCGTCCATCGTGTCGTACGCCTGGTTCAACCCCAGGTGCCACGTGGTGTACTGCGACGCCTCCGCCGGCACCCAGTTCTCCGGCTCGGTCGATCCCTGCTTGAAGGCCAGCATCCGCATCACGCCTTCGCGCGGAGGCTCCAACACCATCTGCATGCGCGAGATCGAGACGTACTGCGATTCGCCCATCGAGATGCGTCCGCCGATGGCCTTCAGGTCGTCGACGCCGAGCGACGGGAGCACGGCCAGCGCGGTGGCGATGCCCGGGTTGTCTCGCCCCAGCGCGCGGATCACGCCAATCGGATCGACGTACCAGGTCATGTCGGCCGCTTCCGCGTCCGGCGTGCAGCGCGACATCACGCTGCGAAACGCGGGCAGCGCTTCGAGCGTCTCCTGCTTCGGATCGCCCGCCTGCAGCCGCATCAGCTTGCCCGCCACGTCCATGTCCGTGACCAGCATCCGATAGCCGGACTGGTCGATGCGGATCACCTGGTCCAGCGGGCCGTCCCCCTTCTTCATCACCCGCGCCGAGACGCCTTCGATCGTCTCATCGCTCGCCTCAAATCCCTGCTCCTGCAGCGCACTCTCCAACCGCTCGAAGATCGCGTCGAGCTTCTGCTGGTCGATCTCCGACAGGAACAGCGCCGCCGCGGGAGGCCGCGCAGGGATGTTGATCAGCGCGAACGTCATCCGGCCCTCGACCTGGTCAAGCAGGTCCAGCAGCCGCACGCCCAGTCGTTCCTCCAACTCCTCCAGGTTCGGCGCCATCGAACCCCACAACTGTTCCAGCAGCGGCTTCACCTGCTCGTCCTGCATGGCCGAACCGAGGCCCGATTCCCGCAATCGACCGGCCATCTCCCGCGCGTCATGCACATGCAGGAACAGAATCGTCCGCTCCGTCAGCAGGTGAGCCGCATCGTAGGCCGATGGATCGGCCCAAGCGGGCGACACGGTCAGCGTCCCGCAGAAAACCCAAGTGGCCAGCATCGCCAGCCCGCGCAGCAACCCGTTCATGCCCGATTCCTCTTTGCCCGTTGCAACCCCTGCGATAACGCCCTGAAAAGAGATAGGCGTCCCGTGCCGACACCGGTCACCGCCAACACCCGCCGCCCGTGCTCGCCATCACCGCGACAGGCATAGTCCCCCAGGTCCACCGAAACCCCAAGGACAATTAAACAAAGAAACCGCCTCAACGAGCAAGCGTTGACGGCATTCCGCAGGTTGGCAGAGCCCCGCCCTCCTTGCGAACAAGCCATGAGGAGAGTCTGAGAACGGAAGCCTTCGGCACCCGAAGGACCGACAGGGGTACGCGTTGGAATCGACTGGGCAAGGAGAATCGGAACGCGCGGGAAACGACAAGGGGGCTATAATGAGGGGCCGATCCAAAGGAAGGTACCAAGCTGTCTGTCGGGCGGAGCGACGTGGAGTGGATCGTCGGTTCCACGACCCTTCGATCCGGGAGTCCCGAAACCAAGCCACGGTTCAGGGGTTAGAAGCCGCATGCGAATCCAACATCTTACCCAAGCGTTCAAATTCCTGATCCTGGCCGTGAGCCTGCAGTTCGTGGACGTTTCCCATGTCCACGCGCAGGCGGCCAGTATCTTCGGCGGCACGCGGACGGTCGGATCGTCGTCCTCGGCGGGCACGCGATCAGCCTTCGGCAGCGCAGGCAGCACCTCGGCTTTTGGCTCGTCGAACGCCATGGGTGGGTCAACCGCCTCGGGAGGCCTCGGCCAGTTGGGGAACACCGGTCAGCTGACAGGATCGGAGCGTTACCTGCGGGAGAACCGATCCGGCGCCTTCGTCGGCTCCGACACGCAGGACCGCGGCTTCGTCGGCGCGGCCAACAGTTCGGGCGCCAACGGCATGGGAGGCATGAGCGGCCGCACCAGCGGCCTGACGGGCCGCACCGGCTCGTCGCTCACCGGCCGCAACTCGATGATGGGAGGCATGGGCGGCCTCGGAGGCATGGGTGGCTTTGGCGGCATGGGCGGATTCGGCGGATTCAACCGAAACAACCTGTTCGGCATGAACAACCGCATGGGCTCCGCTAGTCAGCGACGGGTCCAGGTTCGTACACAACTACGGGCCGATTTTGCTTACGCACCGATCGCGCCGACCAAGGCGACGACGAACTTACAAGCACGGATGGATCGGACGCTTCGCCTTCGGACGGCGAGTCCGCTGACGGTAGCTCTGGATGAGCAGGGAGTGGTAGTGCTGCGAGGCCAGGTAGCGAGCGAGGACGATCGGCAGTTGGCTGTGCGGCTCGCGAAGCTTGAGCCCGGAGTGGAGACGGTTCGCGACGAATTAACGGTGCTTGCGGCCGAGTCGTCCGCGACGCGTCCCGCGACGCCCTAGTTCGTCGACTGGGTCCGTTTTCGGTTGGGTCCTGGTCTGCATCTTCGTGTTCCTCTTCGTCCCACGACCGCTCTTCAACGTCCTCGTTCATTGCCGTCGACTTGCGTGGCGAGGGAATCCGGCGAGCCTCCCGGCGACTGTTGGGTCGCTTGCGAGGCGACGTCACCTCGTCCTCTTCCTCGTCGAACTCTTCTTCGGCGTTCTCCGCTGCGTCCGCGTGCCGCGTCGCCGACGCAGCCTCTTCCTCTCCGGCTTCCAGCAGCCGCTGCCGCATCGTGGAGGGGACGGGAATGGTCATGGTGCGGATCGCCGGTCGTCGCTCGCCTTGCGTTTCGGAGGATTCGTCGATGGCTTCTTCCTCGCGCATCGCGCGTCGCAGCGTCGAGCGATCGTCTTGGCGTGAATCCTCGTAGTTGGCGAAACCGGCCTCGGTCGTCACGTCGGTCAGGTCGTTGTCTTCCGCTGCATCGCGTTGCCGTCGCGCGGCGCGGGAGTCCTTGGCGTCTTCGCGATCGTCCGTCGCCCGCTCGTACTTCGTGTGGGCTACGTCGTCGCGGAATCCATGCCGGATGTCTTCGCCGGCGCCTTCGCGGAGGCGGCGACGAGCGAGCGCGGCGTCCTTCTTGGGATTCTTGCCAGCCAGCAGCGTGCGGGAATGGTCGCCCATGATGGCTTCACCGGCGGTCGTCTTGAAGACGGGCACCAGGCTGATCGCCTGCTGTTCGCCGCCGACGGCATCCCATGGCACCCAGATGCTGTAAGACGGTCCGAACTCTGTCGCGCTGTAGTGATTCTTGAATTCCTCGGCCGTGAAGACATACTTGCGATCGGCGTTCACGGCTCCTTCGTCGGAATCCTTGCCGGTGGCTTCCTGGTCCGCGTACGCGAAGACGGTCATTTCGCCTTCCGCCTTCACGTGCTCGTGCGGCCGATTGTAGAGGAAGGCGCGAGGACCGAGCCCCCGGGCGTCGTTCTTGTCGG
>CAZUJM010000287.1:0-6998 GCA_964620405.1 uncultured Pirellulaceae bacterium
CGCTGCAGACGCCGATTCAGTTCCTGAAGGGCGTGGGGCCGGAACGCGCCCGCCTGCTGGGTCGCCTGCAGTTGAGAACCGCCCGGGACCTGCTCTTCTTCTTCCCACGCGACTACGTCGACCTCTCGGAACGGCGGACCATCGCGGAAATGCAGGCCGACGTCCCCATCAGCCTCGTGGCGGTGGTGCAGGAGGTCGAGCTTCGGGCCAGCCCGCAGGGCCGGTCGATTCTCGGAGTCTTGCTGCGGCAGGACGATCAGTTCTGTCGAGCCGTCTGGTTCAACCAGCCCTTCATGCAGCAACGCTTCCGGCCGGGGCAGACCGTGCTGATCGCTGGAGCCGCCAAGTTGCGCGGGATGCGGTGGGAGTTCGTGCACCCCAGGGTGACGTTCTTCGAGGGGGAGTCCGAGACGCCCGGAGAGGTACTGCCTGTCTACTCGTTGACGGAGGGGCTGCGTCAGCACCAGGTCCGCAGGATTGTCCAGGGGGCCGTCGAGGAGTTCGTGGAGCACGTGCCGGAGGTGTTCCCGCCGGAGTATCTCGCGGCCCAGGGACTGGCTTCGATCCAAAACGCGCTGCGCGACGTCCATCGCCCCTCGTGTCCGGCCCGCCTGCAGGAGGCTCGGTACAGGCTGGTCTACCAGGAGCTGCTCATCATGCAGCTGGGCATGGCGCTGCGACAGCAGCAGCTCGTCCAACGCAGCAAAGCCGTTCCCCTGGAGAAGTCGGCTCGCATCGACTCGCGAATCAAACGACTCTTTCCGTTCGAGTTGACGGCGGACCAGGTCGCGGTGATCGACGAAATCGCCGCGGACATGGGAAAGAGCTGGCCGATGAACCGGCTGCTGCAGGGCGATGTGGGGTCGGGGAAAACAGCGGTGGCCGCTTATGCCATGCTGCTGGCCGTAGCCCACGGCGCCCAGGCGGTGCTGATGGCTCCCACGGAGATCCTTGCCCGCCAGCATCACCAGACTCTCTCGGCGATGCTCGGGAAGAGCCAGGTGCGTTTGCGGTTCCTCAGCGGGGCCACGACCGCAAGGCAGCGCGAGACGCTGGAGTCGGAACTGAGGGAAGGGCAGGCCGATATCCTGGTTGGCACGCAGGCGGTGATCTCGCGGGAACTCGCCTTTCATCGGCTGGCTTTGGTGATCATCGACGAGCAGCATAAGTTCGGCGTCATGCAACGGGCGCTCCTGCGGCAGGGCGATACCGATCCGCATTTCCTCGTCATGACGGCGACTCCGATTCCCCGCACCGTGGCGATGACCCAGTTCGGTGACTTGGAAGTGTCACTGCTGCGTGGGAGCCCCCCGGGACGGCAGCCGGTGCATACCTATGTCGCGGAGGATACGCAGCGGGCGCGCTGGTGGGACTTCTTCCGCAAGAAACTGCGCGAAGGCCAGCAGGGATTTGTCATTTCGCATGCCGTGGACAGGGAGGATGAGGATGACAGTCCCAACGCGGAAAACCTGCTGGAGAATCTTTCCAACGGGGAACTGGCCGATTTTCGACTGGACCTCCTGCATGGGCGGATGACCTCCGAACAGAAGATCGCGGCGATGCAGGCGTTCCAGGAGGGGAAGACGCAGGTACTGGTCTCGACGTCGGTGGTCGAGGTGGGGGTCGATGTCCCGAATGCAAACCTGATGACCATCGAAGGCGGCGATCGCTTTGGGCTTTCGCAGCTGCATCAGCTGCGAGGACGCGTGGGACGCGGAGTCTTTCCGGGGTATGTGTGCGTCTTCTCTCAGGCGAAATCGGAGGAGGCGAGGCACCGACTGGCCGCCTTCGCCGGGACGTGCGATGGATTTGAATTGGCGGAAGTGGACTTTGAACTTCGTGGGCCCGGCGAACTGTTTGGCACGCGCCAGCACGGCCTGCCGCCGCTGATGGTTGCCGATCTGCGGAGGGATTCCGAGGTCCTGCAGAGGGCCAGGGCGGATGCCAGGGCCTTGATCGCGGCCAACCCCGCGTTCGATGACCCTGCGTGGGCCCGGCTCCGCAGGATGGTGATCGCGAGGTACGGTGCGTCCCTGGAACTGGCTGACGTGGGCTGATGGATCGAGCCGGTCGCTTCGAACTGCCCTTCGCAGGACGGCTCGGCGTTCAAGCCTCGCGCAGTCGTTCCACGGCCCATTCCGAAAGGCGGGCGCGGTTCGGTTTCAGGGGCATGTCGCTCGGCCACGGCGCGAAGTGGTCCGGGATCTTGAAGCGAGGCAACCGGTCCGCCAGGCCAACTCGCCAAAGCTCGGGAGTCCACGTTTGGGCGTCGACAAAGGCGAAGGGCCGCTGGCCGAACTCCGGGTGGGGGACGGCAACCACGCACGCGTGGTGGATTCCCGGCAGTTCCAGCAGCCCGTTCTCGATCTCCTCGGGGAAGCAGTTCTCCCCGCCGGAAATGAACATCAGGTCCCGGCGGCCGGTAACGTGCAGCAGGTCATCCCGATCGAGGAATCCCAAGTCGCCCGTGGCATACCAGCCATCGGTGTCGAAGGTCGGGACCAAGACCGCATCGCGCACGAAGCCTTCGAACCGCGCGCGGCCACGCACGAGGATCTCGCTCTGGCCGGATACCTTCAATTCGCGCCCCGGCAGGATACGACCGCAGGTGGCAAGCTCTGCCTCTGCCGCCCCGGGGGATGTGGCGGTGACCTGGGATCCCATCTCGGTGAGGCCGTAGGTCGTGACCAGGGGCCAATGCATGGCCACTGCTCGCGCCCTCAGGCCAGCCGGCAGGGCCGCTCCGCCGACCAGCGCGCCGCGAAGCCCCGAAGGTGGACCCAGGTTCCGGTCGAGAAGGCGTTTGAGTTGCGTGGGCACCAGCGAGAGATGGGTTGGGTGCCATTCCGCCAGTTGGGATTCAAGCGGGCCACGATTCTCCGGCAGCAGGACGGTTGCGCCCGAGAGAAGGCAGCGGAAAAGAATGCCGAGTCCCGACACATGGCTCATGGGCAGTGAGACCGGCCATCGGTCGCCGGGGCCGAGCGGCAGGTTTCGATTGGCCCCATCAGCGCTCGCGAGGTGCGCCTCGAGGCGATGCGCGATCGCCTTGGGATCGCCACTGCTGCCCGAACTGAAGAGGATGGTGGAGAGGCCTGTCACATGGTCGAGGTCTCGCGGATCTGTCGGCTTCGAGAGCGACTGGACCGGGCCCGGACAACCCGATGTTGCCACCCCCACGTCCATCCATTCCCGCCAACGCGCGCAGGTCGCCGCCTGCGATATCTGGCGCGGTGACCAGCGCGGCGACGTGACACAGGCCACCAGTCCGACGCGCATCGCCGCAGCCAGCCAGAAGGTGAACTCGGCAGTTCCGCTATCACGCAGGCCGAGACGGTCTCCCCGGCGCCAGCCTGTCGACACCAGCTCCGCGGCTCGCCGCGCGACTTCGTCGTTCCACTCAGAAAACGTCCACGTCCTGGTTGGGGTCATCAGGCCTGGAAGATGCGGCCAGCTGCCGGCTGCCTCCTGCCAGGGGCATGAAGGCGCGCTCATGGTCCGAACTCCTCACACGATTCCCATCGGACCCTGACATCGTCCGGGACCTTCAAACGACCATCTTCGATGCGGAGGCCGGGATGGAGCACGTCTTCATCCAGCCAGCGATAGGTATCGAGTCCCGACGCGACTCCACTGGAAAAGCGGCTGGCCAAGCGGGCCAGCTGCAGAATGCCAACACCGCTTTCAAAGCTGGCACTGAAGACCAGGCGTCGGTCGCTGCGGATCGCCTCTTGCAGTCGATTCCGACCCATCAGCGTGGGTTTCAGCACCAGCGTGCTCGCCTGCGGGAACTCGTCCAAGTGGGTCGACTCGCGCAGCGTCTCATCCAACGCGTAGGGGATTCCCGTGGCCCGATGCCAGGCCTCCAAGTCGTCGGGATTCCTCGTCGGTTCCTCGATGTATTCGATCTCCAGGCCCTGCGCGATGGCTGCCTCCGCGAATCGCACGGCGGTGGTAAAGGTCCAGGCCCGGTTGGCATCGAGACGGATCTGTTGGGACGGGGCGAGACGCTCCTTGATCTCGCGAAGCAGCTGCACTTCCTCCAAGATTTCCGCTGTGCGACCGACCTTGACCTTGACCGCCCGAAACCCGAGACCGCGGGCCTGCTGAGCCTGAGAAAGCATGCTCTCGCGACTTCCTTGAAGCAGTCCGTTGACGGGAACGGAAAGGTCGTCCGCCCTGTCCACGGCGTCGGTGCCTTCCCGAAAGCAATCATGGGCGAAGGCCAGGCTTGGATAACGGTGCCAGTCGCCAGCCCGCGCGGCTTCCATGACGGCGTCCAGCGTCTCCTCGCTCCATCCAGGCAACGGACTGGCGTCACCCCAGGCGCGAGCAGGAGTATCGGGGTGCCCGAGGAGCAGGCCCTCGCGGTGGTGCAGGATCTGCCCTGGGAGCGTCAATGGAGAAGCGAGACGCAAGCGGTACCGAAAGAGCCGAGGCGACTTCAAGCCCATGGGCACACCCAGGAGAAGACCAGCGTGTAGAGCAACAGGACGGCCGCGGTCCTCCCCAGATAGGGATTCAACGCGGCACCGTCGGTTCGGAAAAGTTGCCGGGCGATCGCCAGGCTCGGCAGCGTGGCGAGCGATGCGAGCAGGATGATGGGCCTCCAGTCGCAGGCGAGCCATAGAACGCACGGCACGCCAGCGGCCAGCAGCACGCACGCAAGGTATTCCGCTCGGGCGAATGTCGCGCCCAGACGCACGGCGAGAGTCCTTTTCTGGGCGCGGGCGTCTTGTTGGATGTCGCGCAGATTGTTGACCACCAAGATGCCGACGGAGAGGAAACCGGGGCCCAGGCCGGCCAGGGCTGCAATCCAGGGCGACCGCAAGGTCTGGACATAGTAGGTGCCCGCAACCGCGACCGGGCCGAAGAAGACGAGCACGAACAGGTCGCCCAGTCCGAGGTACGCCAGCGAGAACCGGGAGGCCGTGTAGCCGAATCCGCAAAGGATGCTGACCAAGCCGACCAGGGCAAGCGGCCAGCCCGCGCGGAACACGAGGTAGCCGCTCAAGCAGGCCGCGAGGCCGAAGGCGAGGAGCGTCGCGCGGAACATGGCCTTCGGTGTGACCAGTCCAGCCTGTACGGCGCGGCGCGGTCCCTGGCGATCCTGGGTGTCCGCTCCCTGGATCGCGTCAAAGTAGTCGTTGCAATAGTTCGTTCCGATCTGGATCGCCATGGCTCCCAGCAACGCCGCCAGGGCGGAAGCCGCATGGAATCCTCCCTCGCGATGGGCGAGGGCCGAGCCCATCCACACGGGGCACACCCCCGCGAGCAGCGTCTTGGGGCGTGCAGCCTCCATCCACACTCGCATCATCACGGCCTCAACCCCTCCGCGGGAATCGAGAGAAGTCAGGTGCTCGCTTTTCGACAAACGAATTGCGACCCTCCTGGCCCTCCTCCGTCATGTAGAAGAGCATCGTTGCGTTCCCGGCCAGTTCCTGGATCCCCGTCTGGCCGTCGCAGTCGGCGTTCATCGCCGCTTTCAGGCAGCGGATGGCAATCGGCGATTTGCTGAGGATTTCACGGCACCACCCGACCGTCTCTTCTTCCAATCGCTCGTATGGAACCACGGTGTTCACCAAGCCCATTTCCAGGGCCTGCTGGGCGTTGTACTGGCGACAGAGGAACCAGATCTCGCGAGCCTTTTTCTGTCCGACGATGCGAGCGAGGTAGCTGGAGCCGAAACCGCCATCGAAGCTGCCTACCTTCGGCCCCGTCTGGCCAAAGATGGCGTTGTCGGCGGCGATCGTGAGATCGCACATGACATGCAGCACATGGCCTCCGCCAATCGCGTATCCCGCCACCATCGCGATCACCGGTTTCGGACAGGTGCGGATCTCACGCTGGAAGTCCAGCACGTTCAAGTGCTCGGTTCCCTCCTGGTCGCGATACCCGGCGTGGCCGCGGATCTTCTGGTCTCCTCCGGAGCAGAAGGCCTTTTCCCCTTCGCCTGTCAGGATGATCACGCCGATCTCCGGATTCATGCGGGCTTCCTGCAGGGCCGTGCGCATCTCCGTCACCGTCTGGGGGCGAAATGCGTTTCGCACCTCCGGGCGGTTGATCGTGATCTTGGCGATCCCTTCGAACTGCTCGAAGCGGATGTCGGTAAACTCGCGAAGAGTGGTCCAGCGAATCGTACTCATGGTTGGCGTGTCATCTTTCTCTGGCTGGGGAACCGATTCCGAGGCACGCCGATGGCGGTCGCATGACGGCAAGGGCTATACCTCGGGAACGGTTCCGGAAGCGATGGAGGGAGCCGTGGTTTCGGGCAGGAGGCGTCTCATCCGCCGATCGTACCACGACTCGATCCGTGATCTTACCAGGGCCGGTTGTTCGCGGTGAGGTGCATGGCTGACCCCGGGGAGGATCACCAACTCGCAGTCGGGAAGCCGCGTGGACATGGCATGGAGGATGTCACGGTACTTCGAGTCGAGCTCGCCGGTGATCAGCAGCGTGGGGATCGACAGCGTGTGAAGCTTGGGCCAGAGGTTGGGCTGGCTGGCGATTCCGAAGCATCGCAGAAGTTCACGTTGTCTGGAGAGATCGAGTTCTCGGCGTTCGTCAATCCAACGCTGCCGTTGGGACGCATCAACGGACTGGAACAGCGGTTGGCGGAACCACGCGTCGAAAAACTGGTCCCTGGTGGCGTCGGTCAATCCACCGAGGAGCTTTGCATCCGATGCCCTTCGCTGCTCCCGCTCCAATTTTTGTTCGATGCCTGGATTGGCGGACACCACCACGAGGCCGCGCACCGGCGAGTTGGGTGCCAACGCGGTGGCCAGCGCGATGCGCCCGCCCATGCTGTATCCTGCGAGGACGCAGGGAGGCAGCGACGTGGCGAGTTGCCGGATGCCGTCCTCCCAGTTTTCATGCGGCGAAAGGTCAGGGCAGGACGAGCGCGCGTCGCGGATGGCCGCGGCCACGGGCGACCAGTCCGAGCCATCGGAAAGCCATCCGTGGAGGAAAACCATCGGAAGCGGATCAAGGCCGGACGC
>CAZUJM010000288.1:0-6976 GCA_964620405.1 uncultured Pirellulaceae bacterium
GTGGAGGTCGGGAAATGCAGGGGGCAAAGTTGGCTTGGCTGCCTGGATAGACGGCAATTCGTCGGGGGCAGGGAGTTGCATTCCGGAGACTCGCGGATGTGGTTTCCTTAGCTGAGGCATAGAATGGAGCGGTGGCCTGTCCCCACGCGGTTTCGGTGAGAGCCTATTCCCGAAATCGCAGGCCCATGTCCTCTCGGAAGCTCCAACCCATCGACCAACAGACTTCCACGCATCATGATGCCGCTGCCACCAGAATCTTCGGAGAACGATCTGCTGCGTGCTCGGCAGCCATCGCTTTCATCCCGGGGTTCCGGAAGCCTCGTTTCCAAACTGACGGTGGTGATTCCGACGTACCAGGCGGGGGAGCATCTGGAAGAGTGCCTGGCGTCGCTGCGGGCGAGCACCCTGGCTCCGGCAGCGATCCTCGTCGTTGATAACGGTTCCACCGATGGCTCGGTGCAGCGCGCACAGGCAGCGTGGCCGCAAGTGGAATTCATCCTGAACGGCGCCAATTATGGATTTGGAGCAGCCTGCAACCGTGGGATCCACATCGCTCTGGAACGCGGGCACGACTATGTGTTCTTGCTGAACCAAGACGCGCGGGTGGAGCCGGATACGCTGCGGGAGCTTCTGGAGTTTGCCGATGCCCATCCGCGGGCGGCGATCGTTGGGCCCAAGACGTTGTCCACGACGCTTGGAGCCGACGGCGCGCCGCTGCTGCTCTACAACGGAGCCTGGAGGCGTTGTCTGCCGCTCTGGCAACGCATTCCTGGCGTGCATCGAAGCAGTCGCGGGACATCGGACGAGCCGCGCGAGGTCGACTATGTCTGGGGACATGGCATGCTGATCCGCGCGGAGACGCTGCGGACGCTCGGGGCATTCGACCCCCAGTATTTCATGTACTGGGAGGATATCGACCTGTGCTACACCTACCAGCGCGCGGGTTGGGAGATCTGGTGCGACTCGCGGACGTTCATGTGGCACCATGTCCCCGACAGCATTCGCGCCAGCAATTCCGAGGCCCTGCGATGGCAGTGGAAGCTGGCCAGCGCCCGCCGCTTCCACTCGAAACAGTTTCCGCCCGTCCTGGGCTATGCCCTCTGGTGCTTGTCCACCCTGCGTGAGGCCGCGACGCTCGCGGTACTCGGGCATGGCCGCGCATTGGTCCACCTCGTTCGCAGCTGGGTGCGCGAGGTGCTGCGTCGACCGCCGGGTTTCTCCCGCGAATTGGGCGAGGCTGAGGGCGAGATGCGGTCGGCTTGACGCGAGGGACGCGGTTGGACGCGAGCCGGTCTTGGCCGGCGTCGCGCCGGTTGTCCGAACTGGGAAAGCGACTAGACTGCGGGTCGGTCGCCTGGAGGGGAGTCTCGCGACGCCCGGCCACGTTCTATCGCGTCTGTCCGCAGTTGGTATGACGCCCTCGCTTGCGGCCGAAGTCCGCAGTTAGTCTTCGCAGCTCGAAAGCATCGTCCTCGTCCGTCCCCTGCTCTTGGTCTTCCATGCCCTACCGAATCCCGTTCAACAAGCCGTTCTTCGCGGGCCGCGAGCTGGAGTACATCGCGCAAGCCGTGGCCCAAGGCGATGTCTCGGGCAATGGGCCGTTCACTCGACGCTGCGCCGAATTCCTGGAAGAACGCCTGGGGATCCATCGGGTGATTCTCACGCCGTCCTGCACGGCCGCTCTTGAGATGGCCGCGATGCTCTGCAACCTCGGGCCGGGTGATGAAGTGATCATGCCGTCGTACACCTTTGTGTCGACCGCCAGCGCTGTGGTACGCACGGGGGCGACCCCCGTCTTTGTCGACATCCGACCGGATACGCTGAACCTCGATGAATCGCGAATCGAGGCGGCGATCAGCGGGCGAACGCGGGCCATCTTCCCGATGCACTACGCGGGCGTTGCCTGCGAGATGCAGACGATCCTGGAGCTGGCGAGTGCGCATGGCCTGATGGTGGTCGAGGATGCGGCGCAGGCCGTCGATTCCCGTTACCATGGTCGAGCACTCGGGAGCCTCGGGCACCTCGGTGCCTTCAGCTTCCATGAAACCAAGAACTTCATGTGCGGCGAGGGCGGGGCTCTGTGCGTCAACGATCCCTCGCTGGTGGAACGCGCCGAGATCCTGCGCGACAAGGGCACCAACCGCCAGCGGTTCCTTCGCGGCATGGTCGACAAGTATACCTGGGTCGACGTCGGCTCCTCCTACGTCCCCAGTGAGATCAGCTCGGCGTTTCTCTACGCGCAGTTGGAAAAGATGGACGCGATCTCGTCGCGCCGCCGCGCGTGCCACCAGTACTACCGCACGCGACTCCAGCCGCTCGCAGGTGCCGGCGTCCTGCAACTTCCCGCAACGCCGGCCGGCTGTGTCGACAACTCGCATCTGTTCTGGGTAGCAGTGAAGGACCAGGCCACGCGCGACGCCTTGATCGAACACCTCAAGGGCCGCGGGATCCTGGCCGTCTTCCACTA
The DNA here is from genome assembly GCA_964620405.1 of uncultured Pirellulaceae bacterium. GTDB lineage: Bacteria > Planctomycetota > Planctomycetia > Pirellulales > Pirellulaceae > CAZUJM01. Next base: position 2,468 of record CAZUJM010000288.1, read on the forward strand.
CGTTCCGCTGCACTCGTCTCCGATGGGTCTGAAGACCTGCCGAGTCGCCGGCTCGCTGCGCGTCACCGAGGAACTCGCGTCCCGAGTGCTTCGATTGCCGCTCTACTACGACTTGACCGAGTCGCAGCAGCAGTCGGTGGTCGACGCGGTCGAGGCCTTCTTCCAGCAGCCGTGCCAGAGAGGCAAGATACCGAACGCTCCCCGGAGCCAGTCATGACGCGGGATGCAGAGGCTGGGGCAGCGCGGCTGGTGCCGCTCGAATGGGATTCGCAGCACTTCGGCTGGCCGGTCGCGCGGCTCGACGGACCACACCTCCAAGAGCATGAATTGTCCTCGGCGCTGGCCGCGGCGCGCGCAGGCGGCTGTCGGCTCGTCTACTGGTTCGCCGATCCCGAAGTCGCGATCTCGGATCGGTTGCTGCGCGGCCATGCGGGGCACTTGGTGGACCGTCGCGTGACGTTTCGTCGTGAGGCGAAGCGGGCCTCGGACGCGACGCCGGCCCCGAAGCCGGCCCCGAAGCCGGCCCCGAAGCCGGAAGGCATGTCGCTGCAGGTGTGGCCGGTGGGCGAGCCATCGCCCGAACTGGTCGCGCTCGCAGTGACAGCCGGTGGTCACAGCCGATTCGCTCGCGATCCACGGATTCCCGCCGATCGCTTCCGGGCACTCTATGAGACCTGGATCCGACGGTCGACGCACCATGAGGTTGCGGATCAGGTCTATGTCATGGCGAATCCTCGCGACGACCTGCTGGGATTCATCACGGTGGGGATGCGCGAGGCGGAGGGCTCGCATGGCCTCGGCACCCGCGACGTTGGCTCGATCGGCCTCATCGCGGTCGCGGAGCACGCGCGAGGCAGGGGAGTGGGACGCTGTCTGTTGCAGGCCGCTTGCGACTGGGTCCAGCAGGCGGGCGGCGGGATCGTCGAGGTTGTCACGCAAAGCGACAATGGTCCCGCGATGGCCCTGTATCGCCACGCGGGGTTCCAGCCGGTGGCGATGAGCCATGTTTATCATTTTTGGCTCGATGGGCTTCTCCAGCCTGATGCAACCGAAGGCAGCAGGGAGCGGATTGATGAGCGGCAGTGAAATGTCCTGCGGGCTGGTGTCCGTGATCATGCCGGTCTACAACGCGGCTTCCTTCCTGGGCGATACGCTGCCCGCCGTGGCCGCCCAGACCTATGCCGACGTGGAACGGATCGCGGCCGACGACGGATCCACCGACGATTCGCGGGAGCGACTGGCCGCCTATGGAGGCTGGCTGGTGGTTTGCGTTTCACGCCTGGGCAGCAACGGAGCTCGCCGGGCCGCGATCGGCCGGTCGCGCGGCGAATATGTCGCGCTGCTGGACCAGGACGACCTCTGGCATCCGGAGCATCTGGCGGAGTGCGTGGCGGTGCTGCAGGCCTGTCCGGATGCGCCGGCCGCCATCGGACGCCGCGACCGATTCCGCGATCGCAGTACGCTGCGGCTGACGCATCGCACCGGCAATCCATCGCGTTACAACGCTTGGCACACGTTTCCTTTCCAGCTGATCGACAGCCCGTCGATGGTCGTCGTCCGTCGGACGGCCCTGGAACGCATGGGTGGCTGGCCGGAGGAGGGCGCGGCCGCCGCCGACTGCCTCGCCTGGTGGCGCCTCAGCGCGTTCGGACCGCTGGCGGTCACTCCCGGCCGCACCGTGGGGATTCGCGAGAGTGCTGGTTCGATGAGCGACGTGGATCGCCGCTCGCGCCTCCGCTGCCTAGAGAACATGCGCGCTACGGCGGCCCTGGCGATGGAGAGTCTCGAGGAGGCGAGTCGCCCGATGAGGGTGTCGTTGGCCGACCGCATTTTCGCCGCGCTGACGGAGGTCGTGGAAGCCCTCGAGAAGGGAACCGGCCTGGAGAACGCTGCGTTCCAATGGGAATCTGCCCTGGCCGACCAGTCGGACACCCAGGTGCTGGTTTGCGTGCGTTTCCTCGGCTGGCTGCTCAATCCGGGCCAAGGGCCAGGCCGGCACGGCACGGAGGGTCCCGAATGGCGGCAGCTGGTAGCGCGCGTGTTGACCGGCTGGCCCGCGTCAGCGCCAAGAACGGGGCGTGAGATGCGGCGTTTCCTGGCCGTGACGACCGCGCCCGCAGCGATCGCGGCGGCACTGCGTGCGTCGCCCTTCGAAGGGGCCGTGTGGCGATGCTGGATCGAGAGTCTCGCTGCCCGCCAGTCGCGGCGGTCGGGTCGCGTTGCCGATCCGCTCGATCTGCGTTTCGAGGAGCCGCGCGTTCGCCCCGCACCTTCCTGCGTCCGATCGGCTCGGGATCCTTGACATGGTTGCTCACCACAGGAGCGGGCGACTTCATCGCGCGTGATCCTTTTCCCTCCAGCGACGATGCCCTTGACTTACGGTCGTTGACGCGGGTTTACTAAGCGGTCGCCCGGGTCCTGTCGCGGCCCGGTGTCATCTCGCCGGCCGGAATCGCGGGGAGTGCCGCAGAGCACCACCCGGCCCGGAGCAAGCTGCCGATAACCGCTTCCCAGCTCCCGCGATGCCGATTGTCCTGCCTTCCCTGAAAAGGACCCTTCCGATGCACGCTTCCGCGGCGCTGGTCGCCAAGTATCTGTCCCTGGGCTGTGGCCTGCTGCTGTTCATTGCTGCCGCGGGATGCCGGGAGGAGGTGCGTCATATCCGTTCGACCGTCCAGGAGGTCAAGGAGGAGTTGGAGCAGGAGAAGGCCTTGGTCCTGCGCGGCGCGGGCGCGACTTCCGCCGAAGAACTGTTCCGTCAGGTATTTGAGGAGTTCGTGTTGGAGCGGCCGGGGGTGCGTCCTCGCTATGAGGGCGTTGGCACAGGCGCCGGATTGCGACTGTTCACGGCGGAGGCCGTCGATTTCGGTGCCGGAGACCAGCCGATGTCAGACGCTCAGCAGGCCGAGGTGACTCGCGGCGTGCGGATGTTCCGCATGTCGGCCTGGGGACTGGCGCTGGTGTACCACTTGAAGGACGCGACCGGCAAGCCCGTGGTAGACCTGAAATTGTCCCGCGAAGCCTACGGCGGCATCTTCCGCGGGACGATCACGCGCTGGAACGATCCTCGCATCGCGCAGCACAATCCGGGCGTGGCTCTGCCCGACCAGCCCATTCAGGTGGAGTATCGACTGGATGAGAGCGGTTCGACGGATCTGCTGACCACTCATCTGGCCAAGATCGTTCCGGACTGGTCGACGTCGGTGGGTGTTGGTTCGCAGGTGCGATGGCCGGTCGGGGCGGGCGTGCCCACCAACAGCGGACTCCTCCGCGCCGTGGCGCGGACCGAAAACTCGATTGGCTTCGCAGGCTTCGCGGCGGCGACGGAGGCCAAGGCGTCGATTGCGCTGCTGGAGAATCACGCGGGCAAGTTCGTCAAGCCGACAGCCCAGTCACTGCAGGCCGCCGTCGATGCGGCCGTGGCCGTGTCGGTTGACCAAGACCCTCAGTACCTCGATCCGCCCGGCGAGGGCGTCTACCCGCTGGTGAGTTACTCGTACATCTACTGCTATGCGATGTACGATGACGCGGAACGTAAGGCACTCGTTCAGGAACTGATGCGGTTCTGCCTGACGCGCGGGCAGGCGATTCTTGCGGAGAAGGGGCAGTTGCCGCTGCCGGAAGTTGTCCGCGCGAAGGCTTTCCAGGAGGTCGACCTGATCCGGCTGACGCGCGATGTGGAATTGGAGTCCATGCGGCAGGCGACGAAGAGCGGCGGTGAGCCGGCTGTCGAGGCCAAGCGTTAAAGCGGCTTGCTGATCGCCACGTCCGGTCCGCGCGTCAGACCCTCGCGAGACCAGTCGCACTTCCATCCCGGAAAGGCGAAGTCGGGATAGGGCTGGGGCTCGATGGGTTCCGCCGACTGGTGGACGATCTCGAACTGGCCACCATCCTGGATGCGGCCGATGCGGCAGTGCTTGAAGCAGTGCATGGTCTTGGGGTCCAGTCGCAGCGGGCCGCCTGGCGCATCGAAGGTGACGTCCTTGGTGAGCGCATTACGCACCGCGTTCACGTCGAAGCTGCCAGCCATCTCGGCGGCAATCTTCCACAGGTACACGGCGGAATACGCCGCCTCCATCGGGTCGTTCAGCAGGCGGTCGCTGCCATGCTCCTCGCGGAAACGCTGCACGAAGCGGCGGCTCCGCGGCGTATCCACGCTCTGGAAGTAGCTCCAAGCCGCATAGTGCCCCTGCGTCTGGGACGTCGGGATGCTTCGCAACTCGTTCTCACCGACGCTGGTACTCATCACTGGCGTTGTCGCGGAGGAGATGCCCGCCTTGCCCAGTTGCTGGAAGAAGGCCTCGTTGCTGACGCCGTTGATCGTGTTGAAGATCACATCGGGCTGCAGTCGCTGGATCTCCTCGACGACGCCGGAGAAGTCGGTGTGGCCGAGCGGCACGTAGCGGTGTCCGACGATCTGGAGATCGGGCTGGGCGAGCTTCTCGAAAGATTTCTTTATGATGTGGTGCGCCGTCCATGGGAACACAGAGTCTGAGCCGACCAGGTAGA
>CAZUJM010000289.1:0-6956 GCA_964620405.1 uncultured Pirellulaceae bacterium
AGACGTTGCTCGGCGAAGCGCCCGTGCCCCCGTCGTTGTAGACCGTGCCGCTGATCGCCAACCCAGACGGCGCCTCGTCATCCAGGAAGTCGTTGCCCGTGGAGTTGCTGGTCGTCAGCGTCACGCCGATCTCGTTGTCCGTCCCGGATCCATCCGTGTCACTGTCCGACACGAAGCCCGTCGGATCGCTTTCCTGGACCACATACTTGCCCGCCGGCAGGTTCGGGAACTCATAGTCGCCGTTCACATCCGTGACGGTGCTGTCAACAAACGGATCGGTCGCGTCCACCACGCCGTTCCCGTTGGCGTCGAAGTACAGATTCAGCGTGACGCCCGAGATGGGCGAGTCCGCCGCGTTGAACGTATCGTCCACCGAGGGACCGGTGCTGTCGTCGTTGTAGACCGTGCCGCCGATCGACATCAGCGTCGGGCCGTCCTTGAGGAAATCGTTGCCGCTGGAGTTCGTCGCGCCGAGATCCACGCGGACGCGACTGTCGGTCGGCGAGCCGTCGACGTCGCCCTCGGCCGTGTAACCGTTCGGATCCTTGGCGATGACCACATAGCGGTAGGCCGGCAGGTTCTCGAACGAGTACGACCCGTCCGTCGCGGTCATCACTTCATCGACCTGCACCCCATCCGACGGATCGCCGTCGCCGTTCGGGTCGGTCCACAACTGCACGCATACCGACCCCAGGCCCGTATCGCCCGTGCCGATGGAGTTGTCGTCGTTCGCATCGAAGTGGACCGTGCCCGAGATGTCGGCCAGCGTTGGAGCCTCCAGGCCGAAGTCCAGGGTGCTAAGATGCGTTCCCGAGGATGCCACATTCGCACCGGCCACTCCATCCGGGCTGGTCGTGCCGCTGTCGAGATCATACGTGGGCGAATACTTCGCCGGAACGGTCAGCTCCACCGAGTAGTTGCCCGTGCTCAACTGCGGGAAACGATAGTAGCCCACCGGGTCGATGGTTCCATCGCCGTCCACATCCTGCGTGCCATCGCTGGTCACCTGCGTGGCCACCACGTTGTTGGAGCCGTCCTTCAGCGTCACGGTAATGCCCGGGATGCCCCACTCGCTGGCATCCTGCACGCCATCGGCGTCCTGGTCCAGCCAGACGCGATCGCCCAGCGAGGAGTTGAGCAACCGGCTGAACTCGTAGTCCTCCACCTCGCCGTCCGACGCAACTCCCGTGTAGGAGAACAGCGGATAGGCCGGAGCCGCGGGGAACAGGCGGAAACGAGCGAACCACGAGTAGTCCGTGCCCGCCGTGATCGTGCCCGCGGGAATGTCGAACGTGATCGTCTGGGCGGCACCCGTTCCGGTGACCGCCTGGCTGATGACCATCTCGCCCAAATCGATCAGAGTGCCGTCCTGGTTGAAGTCGATCCAGCCCACGAGATAGCCGGTCTCGCCCGACGGAATCGTGACCTGCACGGAGCCACCGTTCGTGCCATTGGCCCACGACAGGATGTTGAGCGGCACCACGCCGTCTTCGTCATCGCTCGAATTCGCGTCATCGCCCGTTGCATCGAGGGCAGCTAGGCCGTCCGGTTCCGTGTCGCGGACGCTGCCCAGCAGCAGGTTGGATCCCGCGGGGACAATGTGGCGAGCCCCATCGTTGGCCAACGCGGTCACCAGATAGCTGTTCGGCAGGTCGCCGTAGTCGTAGTCGACCAGCGGCACATACGCAAAGTCGACCCCCTCGACGTTCGCTCCGGAGATCGAGACTTCCTGCACGACCGACGAACCATTGTCCGTCAGCGTGGTCGCCGGCGTGTCGGCCGCGGTCGTCGTCAGTTGGCTGTTCTGCAGCTCCACTGAAGTCGCATTCAGCACAACCTTATAGTCGCCGTTCGGCAGGCTCGTGAACTCGTAGTTGCCCGCGTCGTCCGTGGTCGTCGTGGCCACGAGCACATAGGAGCTGCCGACCTTCTGGTACAGGTAGACCGTCTGGCCCGCCAGTTCCGTCTCGTCGGTGGCACCCGTGTCGCCATCGACTTCGTCGTCGAGGAAGTTATCCACGTCATCGCAGATGCCCGAGGTGCCAGCATCGTTCGTGCACACGGTGCCCGAGAGGCTGTACGGGCCGCTCAGCCGCAGGCCGAAATCCACGTCCATGGGACCAAACGAGTTGGTGACGGCACCGCTGGAGTCGATGGTGACGGACGTCGAGTTGTTCGTTCCGCCGTCGGCATCGTAGGTCGCGGTCTTGCCCGTCAGGGGCGTGCCCGAAATGCTAATCGTCCACGTGCCCGTGGGCAGGTTGGCGAACGCATAGTAGCCGTCATTGTCGGTCGTGGTGGTGTAGGTCGTAGAGCCGAACGTGGCCGTCACGGTCACACCGGCGATACCCAGCTCGCCCGGATCCTGCACTCCGTCCGCATTCTGGTCGAGCCACACGAAGTCGCCGATCGCGCCCCGCGGCACGTAGCCGAAATCGGCGCCGGTGTAGTTCGAATAGGCCAGGTTGATCCCCGTGTCCTTGCTGTCGGACGCCGGCAGTCCACCCGACGTGTCCGCCGGGCTCAACCAGGCCACACCGTCGCGATCCGGGTCGGCGCTGTTGATCATCGGATACGGCAAAGTCGCGGTGTCCACCTCCACGAGGTACTTGCCAGGATCGAGGTTCGTGAACTGATAGAAGCCAGCGGGTTCGGTGCCGGTTCCGCTGGCCGTCACGACCGTCGCGATGGCCGGTCCGTCCGCGACGCCGTCGCCATTCGCGTCCTCGTACAACTTGACCGTCACACCGGGGATACCCGCTTCGTAGGTATCCTGCGTGCCGTTTCGGTTCGCATCGTAGAACACATAGTCGCCGATCGACGGCTTGCCCGCGAAACCGAAGTTGAACGTGTCGTCCGGGTTCGCCGGCGACAGCGTCGTCGTGTACTGCGAGGGCGTCGTCGGATCGAAGGTGCGGCCCGACGACTCCGGCAGGTCGGAGTCGGCCGTGTCCACCACCACGCGGAAACTTCCGTAGGGCAGGTTGCTAAAGGTGTAGTTACCATTGGCGTCGGTGACCGCCGTGCTGAAGGGCACGAAGACACCGTCCCCGTTCAGGTCCGCGTACAGCGTCACCGTGATGCCCGCCAGCGAGGTCTCGGAACCGTCGATGGCCGCATCCATGTCGCGGTCATGCCACACGTTGCCGTTGATGGAGCCCTGGTTGCCAGGGAAGTAACCAAAGTCGACCGTCGTCAGGTTTTGGCCGTCGACCAGCGAGAATCCCTGGGGATTCTCAGCCACTCCCGTGACGCCGTCCGGGAAGTCGGGATCGCTCGTATCGACGACCGCGATGTAGCTTCCGGCTGGCAGGGTGCCGAACCCGTAGTTGCCATTCGCGTCGGTGACATCCGTACCCACCAGCGTGTCCACCGTCGGGTCGATGATGCCGTCGCGATTCACGTCGCGGTAGAGCAGCACGCTGACGTTCGGAATGCCTTCCTCACCCGCGTCCTTGATGTTGTCCTGGTCGAGATCAAAGAAGACTTCGTCGCCGACCGAGGCCGTTCCCGCGAGGTTGAAGCCGAAGTCGTTGGAGCCGATGACCGCTCCGGCCGTGACCGTCACGGGGATGGAGTTGTTCACCGTGCCATCGGTTTCCCCCGTCTCCGACCAAGTACCGGTAGCGGTCGGCAGCGACGAGGTAAGCACCTCCAGCGTGTAGGAACCGGGCGCGATGTTTCCGAAGGAGTAGAAACCGTTCGCGTCGGTGGTCGTCGTCGCTACCACCGTGGTGCCGTTCATCAGACGCACGGTAACCGAACCCAGGCCCGTGTCCGTCGAATCCAGCGAGCCATTGCTTGCGTAGTCGCGATACACGTTGCCGTAGATCAGGTTCGGCACCGTGTAGCCAAAATCCTGGCTCAGGTTGTCCGCCGGCCCGGCGGAGCCCGCGGGATTCGTCAACGTCGCTGTTGACTCATTGTTGTACGCGCCAGTGGCGTCGAAAATACACGTCGCACCGGTCGGCGGCGTGACGCGGACGGTGTAGGTGCTGCTGCCGCCATCGGGCACGGCAAGGCCATCGAACAGGTAGTGGCCGGTCGCATCGGTGTAAGCCGTCGCCACCACCGTCGTGCCCGAAAGCAGCTCGACCTTGACACCCGGCAGCGGCGAGTCCGTACCCACGTCGTAGGTCGTGTTCGCGCCCTTCTCCTGCCAGATGAAGTCGCCGATGCTGGCCGTGGGATTCACAGCGACGGTGACCGTGTCGGTGTCGTTGTTGGCCGGCAGGCCGTTGGCGACCAGCGCGTTCGTGACCGTCGCGGTGTTGTCCGCGGTGCCATCCGCATTACCCGTCGGCTCCAAGACCAAAAACTTGACGTAAACCGTCTTCGTCACGCCCGCATTGATCGGACCGATGTTATCCCAGTTGATCGTGCCGTTGGGACTCACCACCGACGTGCTCGACGGCGACAAGCTGGCACCCAGGAACTGCAGCTTGGTGCTGTCGTAGGCGTCGGACAGCGGCACTACCGACAAGGTACGGTCCGCATCGAATTCACCTACGAAGTCGAACTCGAACTCGGGAATCTCCACTTCGACCACGCCCGTGAACTTCGGGAAGATCAGAGTCGAAGCAGCGCCGCTGTAGGTACCGCGGTGGATACCCGTCGCGTCGCCCCAGAACACCGTGGAGTCATTCGGGTCGATGGCGATACCCTGAATCGTATCGAAGCCACTGTAAAGCACCGCCCCGCCCGTGCCGTCCGTGTTGATCACACCAACGATGTCCGGATCGCCGTTGATGTCGCTGGTGAAATACAGACGTCCCGAGGTCTCGTCGAGTTCCAAGTCGCGGGCATTCTGGTTCTTCGTGGAGCCGAACGATGAATCGACCAACTGCGTGATGCCGGTGCCGTTCAGGTTGGCTCGCTTGATAAGCAACTTGTTCGCATTGCTCTGCACCCAGAAGACCTGCCCGGAGAGGTGATCCAACGCGATGGAACCGACAGCGGTCAAACCCGTGACAATGTTCGTCACGTTCGTGCCGTCCAGATTCGCGCGTCGGATGGCATTCGCCTCCGACCAGTAGATGTGTCCTGCGAACGGATCGACGTCGATGCCGGTCACGGTGGCCGACGCGGTGATGTCCACCGCTCCCGGCACCGTCAAGCCGTCCGGCGTGCGCGTCAGGATGGTGGAGCCGATCGAGAACCAGACTTGGCTGTTGACGCTATCGAAGGCCGCGTTCTCCACCGGACCTGGCAACCCCGACATCAGGACTTCAAGCTCACCGCCGGTCCCGGGTCCCACCTTGAACGTCGAGGTCGGGTCGCCCCAGTACAGCGTGCCGGATCGATCCTCCGCCGCAATGCTGGTGACGCGGAAGCCCAGGCGATCGATGTAGACCGTCGGGTCCGTACCGGACCCGGACTGCGTCCGAGTGACCGTGATGCCGGTGTTCGCGGCCGTCAGGTCCGTCCACGTCCAGCCTCCGGTCACGCCCGAGAGATTGATCGAGACATAGCCCGTGGTCGCCGTCGATGCCGAACCCGCAACCGAACCGGAGAACGCATTGATGGCGTTGAGACTCAGCGTGTAAGTGCCGACCGAGGTTCCCTGGCGGATCACATTCACCGACAGCGAGTCGCCGGACCGGAACGGCACGTCCGTGTTCAACTGCAAGATGGCTTCGACATGCGTGATCGGCGTGGTCTGGTTCGCCGACGACGGGTCGATCGGATCGGTGCTGATCAGCGTGGCACCGTTGACATTCGTCGAGGCGTAGTTGCCCGTGGTTGCCCCTGCGGCGTCGGTCGCCGTGGAGAACGTGCTGCTGCCCGAGATGGTCGACATCCACAGGTCCTGCGTCTGTGCGGTCGCCGAGGTGTAGCCAGCGGGCTTCACCAGGTTCGTCACGCTCAACGCGTACGTCACCACGTCGCCTTCATTCACCGGACTGGTGCCGACCAGCGTCTTCTCCAGGTCCAGCGTCGGCGAGAAACCGAAGTCCGCCGTCATGTCGTTGGCATTTGTCAGCGTGATCGCGAGAACCTGAGAGGTGCTGGGGATGCTGCCCGTGGGACGATCGGCATCCAGCCGATCCACGACCACGAGGTAGTCCGCGTCGCGCAGATCGGTGAACTCATAGTTACCGTTCGCGTCCGTCGTCGTCGTGTCCAGCAGCGTATCGTTGGAGTCCAAAACGCCATTGCCGTTGACGTCCGCATACAGCGACACGCCGATGTTCGGCAAGCCGGCTTCGCTGCCGTTCTGCACGCCGTCACCCACGGTGCCGCCGCCCGCGCCATTGTCGAAGTAGACCGTGTCACCGATCTTCAAGCCCTTGGAGAGGGGTACCGAGGCGCAATCTTCGAACGCATAGTCGCCACCGCCCAGCGAAACGCCGCCACAGTTGTCGAGCACCGCTTCCGTGTAGGTGTAAGGCACCGCCGTCTTGAAGGTGACCGTGAACGTTTCACCGCCATCCAGGGCCGAATCGAGCCACCATTGCAGGTCGGTCACCGACGCGGCACTTGCGGGCTCCGAATCCAACCAGGTGACACCATTGTCCGTCGAGTACCGAATGGAAGCGCTGGTCCCGGCTGGCAACACCGTGGCCGCAGCCGATCCGGCGACGTAGGTCGTGCCTGCGGGAATGTCGTCGCCGATCACCGGCGGCATGCCGTAATCGGCGTTGCCAAACTTCCGGGTCGTCTCGTTGTTGGTCACCGACAGCGTGAAGGTCGCCTGGGCGTCCGAGGGGGTCGTCAGCGTGAGGACCGGCGCGCCGCTTTTGTCGAATTGCACGTTCGGAGCCGTGAACGTGACCGCCGAGCCGGAAGCGCCAAAGTCGCCGTTGAACTTCTCGTTGTCGTAACCCGAAGCCACCTCCTGGTACGGGGTCAGCGAACTCGATGCGCCGTACTGCATCGGCAAGAACTCGTAGTACACCAGACCGACGGCGCCCGTGTTGTTCTCGGGCAGGTTCATGAAGTACAGCTGGTCCTCG
>CAZUJM010000290.1:0-6845 GCA_964620405.1 uncultured Pirellulaceae bacterium
CGGTGTGATCGGGTTTACGAAGTCGGTGGCAAAGGAAATAGGCAGCCGCAATATCCGTTGTAATGCCATTGCACCGGGCTTTGTGGAAACCGATATGACGGCTTACCTGCAAGATGGTGAAGGGGCCGAAAAATACAAGGCCGGTATTCCGCTGGGTCGTTTTGCCACAGCGGATGACATTGCCGATGCCTGCCTCTTTTTGGGCAGCGATATGGGCCGGTACATTACCGGACAAGTGCTGACCGTGGACGGCGGAATGACCGGTTAAGCGAGCGGAAATTCGCTTCAAAACCCATGGGGACGCGAGGCATCGTGTCTTGACCCCGTTTACAGGAATCCTCTATCTTGTGGTGCTTACATCACAGGTTCCGGACGAATCCTGTCCGCCAAGATTCATAGAACGGGAACCCTTTGTTCCCAGTTCACATTCATAGGAGGACGCCCAAGGTGGCAGATGTTTCTCAGCGGGTGATCGACATCGTGGCAGAGCAGCTTGGAGTCGACAAAGAGAGAGTCAAGCCCGAGACTTCCTTCGTGAAGGACCTCGGCGCTGACAGCTTGGATACCGTCGAACTCGTCATGGAACTCGAAGAAGAGTTCGACATCAACATTCCGGATGATGCCGCCGAGAAGATCCAGACGGTCGGGCAGGCCATCGATTTCATCAACAAGGCCCAGTCGGCCTAGTGGCAGCCGGCCTCCAGTACGCTGGCCGGTGGTGACTCCAAGCAATCGCTGCGGGGTACCATCGACCGCTCGTGCTGCGCCGGATGAGGATCCATGTCACGGAGGTTCTCCAAGGCCTCCGTGCAACTGGCGTTTTCACTGGCCCGAGAAGGCCCGTCATGCGGGCCGTCGCGGTCTGCATGACCGGCGGTTACTCGGCCCGAGTCCGCTGGGACTGCGAGGCGACTTGAGACGTAAGGCCTTCCTGCCGAGTCTCGACGCCGGTAGCTCCGCCGAACGCCAATTCGCCGGGAGATCGCCTGGGTAACGACACCCTGAGTGGTCCACACGGCTTCCTGCAGGGCCTCGCGGCCATGCCAGTGTTTGAGGGCATTGAGGGATCGAAAGCCGCCAGCCTCCACCAGGTCGCGGGCGGTAACACCTGAGGCTGATTCGCATGAAACGACGCGTCGTGATCACCGGACTGGGGGTAGTGACTTCCCTGAGCTGCCAGGTCAACGATCTGTGGAACCGCGTGCTTGCGGGCGAAAGCGGCATCCACGAACTCCGGCTCTTCGATACCACCGACCACAAGGTCAAGTTTGCCGGGGATATCTACGACTGGGATCCGGTCGACTACGTGCCTGCGAAGGAGTTGAAGCGGATCGATCGTTTCACCCAGTTCGCCATGGTCGCCGGCATCGACGCCGTCCAGCACTCGGGGCTGGAGTTCGATCGGGAGGACGTGTTTCGCTGCGGAGTCATCCTGGGCTCGGGAATCGGCGGCCTGCAGGAGATTGAAACCCAGGTGGAACGCCTGCTGCACAAGGGGCCGGACCGTGTCTCCGCACTGACGATCCCGAAGCTGATGCTGAACGCAGCCGGCGGTAACCTTTCGATCAAGTATGGGATCCGGGGCCCGAACTACACGGTCGCCACGGCATGCGCCAGTGCGACCAACGCCATCGGCGATGCGTTGAAGGCGATCCAGTACGACGACGCGGACATCATGATCACCGGCGGCACCGAAGCGGCGATCACGCCGATGGGCATCAGCGCCTTCGGCAACATGCGAGCCCTGTCGGAGAGAAATAACGACCCGCCCCGCGCCAGTCGCCCCTTCGACCTCGATCGCGATGGATTCGTTCTCAGCGAGGGTGCAGGGATCCTAGTGCTCGAGGAACTCGAACACGCTCGGCGTCGCGGCGCGAACATCCTCTGCGAACTGCTGGGCTTTGGAGCCAGTGGCGACGCGGGACATATCACCCAGCCCGACGAGGCCGGTACGGGTGCTGCGCGGGCCATGGACTCGGCACTCCGCGATGCGGGCGTCGCCCCCCAGGACGTCGACTACATCAACGCCCACGGAACCAGCACCCCGCTAGGCGACAAGGCCGAGACGAAGGCGATCAAGGCCGTCTATGGCGAGCACGCGCGGAAACTAAGTGTTTCCAGCACCAAGAGCCAACTGGGACACTCGCTGGGAGCCAGTGGCGGAATCGAACTGGTGCTGTCCGTCAAGGCGCTGCTGCACAACATTGCGCCGCCGACCATCAACCTGCACACGCCAGACCCGGAGTGCGATCTCGACTACACTCCGAATGTCCCGCGGGAGCGGGCGATCCGCGTGGCGATGAGCAACAGCTTTGGCTTCGGCGGCCACAACGCCTCGGTCGTCATCGGACGCCTGCGCGACTGAACACCGTCCGACGCTGCCCGCTCTCAAGATTCCGTCTCGGAAAACACGCCCGGAAGTCTACGCCCGAGCGGAATGCTCCAGTTGCTCCAGCGGCACCAGGCTGTTCAGACTGCCAGACCGCCGCCCCTTCAGGTCCAGCGTGACAAATCGAAACCCGAGCGACTCCATGCGGGCCATGAGTTCGTCGCGAATCGGTCCATTCACCAGTCGCGACAGGTCCTCCACCGCGACTTCCAGCCGAGCCAGTTCGCCCGGATGCAGCCGCACCCGGACGTCCCCGAAGCCCCGCTCACGCAGCCACTGTTCAGCTTGGTCGATGCGTCGCATACGCTCCACCGTGACCGGCTCACCGTAGGCGATTCGGCTGGCGAGACAGGGAGTAGCCGGCTTGTCAGCTACGGCGAGGCCCCAGCCGCGAGCGATGGCCCGCACGCGTTCCTTCGTGAGGCCGCACTCCGCCAAGGGACTGCGAACCTGATGCTCGCCCGCCGCCCGCAGCCCCGGCCGATGATCGCCCAGGTCGTCTTGGTTCGCGCCGTTCACGACCACGCGAACCCACTGCGAAACGTCCGGATGCTCGCCCAGCCAGTCGCCCAGACGCGAGTAGAGTTCCGTCTTGCAGAAGTAGCAGCGGTCGAAGGGATTCGCGACGTAGCGTGGATCTTCGATCTCACGCGTGGTTATCGTGGCGTGGCGGATACCGATCGCGTCCGCAACTTGCCGCGCCAACTCCAGTTCGCCCGCTGCCACGCTGGGGCTGGTCGCAGTCACCGCCATCGCCCGATCACCAAGTGCCTCGAAAGCGGCAAGGGCGACCACGGCGCTGTCGACGCCGCCGGAGAACGCCACGAGGCAGCCCCCGGTCGCTCGCAACTGCTCGACCAACCGGTCCCGATCCCGCTCCCACTCCGCAGCCAATGGCGAGTCCAAGTGCGCATCTCCCCTTCCAAACCCCAGGCCGGCCATTTCCACGGCTTCCCTCGCCCATTCCCTCGCAGGACGCAGACAACGCGTGGGAGCGAGTCGACGGAAACCAGCGTTCGGTCGCCCCAGCCTCTCGACGAATTCGTTCCTGACCGCTCGCTGATTCTAGCAGGTTGCCCAGCGTAACGGGCAGGGAGCCCTGGACCGACCGGAGCCGTGAAACGCGGCAATCGTCAGCGTGATGCGTGTCGGGGACGATCCGGGGAAGCGATGCCCCAAAACCGGTGCCGCGTGGTCGCGGACAGGGAACGACTGGGGGAATAGAGCCTTCGAGCGTCTGAGACAAACCCTCGCCCCGTACATGCCAGGCATGATCGGGGCGAGGGCCGTGAACGGGGACGCCCGTGCGTTACTGATTGGCGGACGAGTCGCTCTGCAGCGGCTCCATTACCTTGGTATTCCGCTCAATGGCCAGCACAATGGTCTGCTGGGTGGACCGGTCCCGACTGCTGCTCGTCATCGGCAGCACCTGCCTGCGATCCGGCAGGTTCATGCGGACCGAGAAGGTACCGTCCTCCCGGAGCTTGATGGGCTCGCCGCCCAGCGTGACATGGGCATCGGGACGTGTCGTGCCGTAGATGATCATTTCGGCGTCGACGGAGAACAGGAAGTTGGCATCCCGCCCCACCGGCACCGGTTCGGAAGCGCCCCCATGACGACTCGCAACGGGAGGTCCCACCGGTCGCTGGAGGCGTTCTTCCATTACCTGCTGGAGTTCATCGGAAGAACCTTCTCCCGAATAGCCACCACTCAGGGCGAAGATACGCTCGCAGTTCTCGGCAACATCCAGCCAGTTGTGATCCAGCGAGTTACAGATTCCCGGCTGCGGCGTCATCACGCTGTTGCTGCGGGCAATGGAGTGGAAGCGCCCCGTCGCGGTGACATAACCGATCTCCACCCGGTAGCCCTTGGGAGGATCGGGGACATCGATGTACCAGTTATTCACGCCACCATGGATCTCAACGTCGCGCACCACCATCTCCGTGCTGCTTGTCGTTCCCTTCGTGGGGATCTCCAGCAGACGAATGACGGGTTTCGCGGTGTGCCAGTGCTCGGCCATTGCAGCCTGCGCCCGTTGAATGCTGCCGCTGGACAGTTCCCAGTGGACATGCAGCCAGTAGGGGTCGCGCACCATGAGGACCACCCGATCGCGACGATCGCCCTGGGCACGGCCCACCCGATCCTGTTCGCGTTGTCGCTTTTCCTGCTCCGCCCGACGCTGCTCCCAGGCGCGCCGTGCCTCCTCGGCGCTGGTCGGATCGAAGTTAGCCCGGGGAGCCGGACCGGAGAGATCCTTGAGACGCTCCTGCCTCTGCTTGGCCATCTGAATTTTCTTGGCGACCGCCGACGGCACCGGTTCGCTGACCTTTCGAGGCACCACAGACGTCGGCTTCGGTCGCACTCCAGAAGTTGCCTTGGGGACCGCCAATCCGGCGTCCACGGCCGCGTTCCGTCGGGAGGGTGGCAACTTGGGCGAGGACGCCACAGGCCCTCGCGGTGCGAGACGCGTCAGCTCCTTGGCCGACTTGGAGGACGAAGCGGCGCCGCTCTGTCGTTTACCGACGTGCTTCGCGTCACGCACGAGGGCTCGAATCAGATCGTCCTTCCGCATCGAATGCCAGCCGCTGATGCCCCGCTTCTTGGCCATCTGCGCCAGATCCTTGAGCGTATACTCCTTCAACGTGGACGGTGTCATCAACTATCCTCCGGTTGGGAGATGGCCGGGACGCTCCCGTGGCATTACCCCGGCCATCGTAGTGCTCTGAAACCATCCCTGACGAAACAAGCCGCGTCCCTCCTCCCCAAGACATTCCATGGCTCGGGCAGGAGCGTTTTCAAGCCCTAGGGACGGGCCCAAGGGGACGGGTTTGCATGGGCGGACAGGCAGGCTCTCCAGCACCCTCTCCTCGCCGCAGTCCATTGCGTCTTCCCGAGGGAAGCGAATCGCGATTGGAATATCAGCGAGGGAGGCCGGGAAAGTGATTCCACCCAAGGCGTGAAACGATTGGCTGGCAACGATTGCGTTCACTCCCCACGGGGAGCAACACCCAAACTGCGGCCAACGACGTTTCCCCGACACGTTCGTCCACGCGGTCGACCACCCGATGCAGCCAAGAGGCCGTTACGGACGACGTGAGCGGGGGCCAGTATTCTAACCAACCCCCTAGAAGAAGCAAAAAACACACCCCCCATAAGAGGCAAAGCCCTGCCGCTCGCAAGAAGCCAGGGGGCCTGCGCAAATTCTAACGAACCTGAACTACTTCTCGCAGGCGAATGAGGGCGTGGAGCCACCGAGGCCGAGGCCTTCGAGCACACCAGGCAGATTCTTTCTCGCAGCGTCACGAGTGATGGTGGTCGGCCGCCTCGCCCCCTCAAAAGGTCCTGCGTTTCGGAAACGAAACAAGCAACCAGCCAGTGCCCTTCCCTCGCAGTCGCTCCTGCCCGCAAGTCGGACTTCGTGCGGAACCGGCCCTCCGCCGCTCGTGCGTCCCCGCCGCCAACACAGGCTTCATCGGTCCAGCTTTCCGGACCTGTCGATCCGGAGAAACTCCGACGCGATCCTTGTCGCGTCCGCAGTTGTCCGAACTGGTCCCATTCAGAATTCCGGCGGCATGGACGATACTCGACTCATCCCGGATCCAACGACACACGAGTCTCTGCGAAGCCCAACCGATTCCTCCTGAGGGAACACGGTACGCAGCAGAAGGAGCTTCGAGCGTTGCTCGGAGCGTCGCATTTCCGGCCGATGCAAACGACGATTCTGCGGAAAGGCGTCTGCCTCCGTCGAGTCCCGAGCGGATCGATTCCGGCACCGGCCCCAATTCGATCCGCTGCTGGGGAACGCCACTGAGTCACTTCGCCGCACCTGCGGTGAAACGCTGGTTCATGAGATTCGCATCCAGGTCGGAGCGTCGCATCGGAGTCGAACTCGATGAGAAAAATGCGGCCTTCGATGCGTGAACTGCAAAGGAAGAGACCGTCACGGTGAGAGCCAAGAGGTTGGTGCCCGGCGAGGACGCGCGACGAGAAACAAACTTTGTGAAAAAAAGCACGACCCCTGTCGACCGTCGGTTGACCATGTCGGAGGCTTGTTATAGATTCGGGGCCGAAACTTGCGGAGGGGCGGTCTAATTCCCTGGGGAAAGCTGCGTTTCCTGCAACCGGTGCCCGAGTCTCGGAGACGGGACCCCACGGATCCGAGATCGATTTGAGATGGGATCACACGGTGGAGCAGCATCTGGATCCGGACGATCGGTCAAGAGTGGCCAAAGCCTACGACTGGGCGTCTCGGATTATCTCTGTTTCGATCGGCATGGTGGTTCCGGCGGTCATTGGCCACTGGATCGATCGGCGTCTCGGAACAGGGCCGCTGCTTTTGGTGGTTGGGAGTGTCCTCGGACTGCTGGTCGGGATGAAGAACTTGCTTCGCATGACCCGGGTAGCCTGATAGCGATTGGGCTTGCGGGACTCGGTTCTGGAGATTTCTGGGCGGTCG
>CAZUJM010000291.1:0-6796 GCA_964620405.1 uncultured Pirellulaceae bacterium
CCTTCAACACCAGCGTGTGCTTGCGAGTAATGCTGGAGAGGTGGTACACGAGTTCCAGGTGGGGATCCCAGCCCGTCTTGGCTGCCTTCTTGGGATCGGGCTCGAAGTAGTCCACCGCCGTGATGCAGTTCAGCATATTGAAGGCCAACGTCGGCTCGTCGCGCAGGTAGCGACCCACCTCGACAATCCCGTCCGCGGACACTTCCACCCAAGGGTCAATCGCCTGCAGATTCGAGCCGACAATTGCCGCTCCAAAACGCTTCTTGAGCCCCGCGACAAACTGATCACCGGACGAAGCCATCAACCCCCTCCAATCGACGAACAAACCACGCAGGAAACCCCGCGACAACTTCACCACTAAGCAGACAACACCGACTCCTGCGAACCCGCCGGAACCTCGATAGTGCGGCCCGGCGCCGGCGTTGAAGTCTTCACCAAGGCCCGCACCCAATCCAACGCACCCGTCCGCCACTCATAAGCGAAACCCACGAGCAACACGACGAAGAAGATCGCCACCGAAATCGCCGAGATCCACATCAGATGCTGCAGGCCGGCCACTTCAAGCCCCTGCCAGATCGAGTCGCCCGACTGCGAGAACTGCCCCTCACGCAGCAGACGATCGACCGTCGCCACGTCACCAGCAGGTAGCACCTGCGTGGCAGCGTCGCCCATCTCGCGATACACACCCGCCGCGGCAGGCGTCAACTGGTTCACACCATCCACCACCTGCACCAGCGACTCACGATCGCGAAACAGATTGGTCACCTTCCCAAAGACCGTGGCCCACGGAAACAAGAAGGCCACTTCCACATCAAAGATGATGAACACCAGGGCCACCACGTAGAAGCGGAGGTCGAACTGCACGAAGCTCGACCCAATCGCCGGCTCCCCGCACTCGTAGATTTCCAGTTTCTCCGCGTCCGGCGTCGAGGGACGCAAGAAGCGCCCGATAAATAGATTCACGAAGACGAAGACAAGACCGACCCCCATGAAGAGAGCCAAGTAGCCAACCACGCCAACCGACGCATCAATCGCCGAACTCATAACCTGCTCCTGCGTCAAGCCTATCGCCCCAATGCCCCGCCGGACAGAGACCGCTTCCCTGGATCCTGCTGCCGAACCAACCTTGACCGAGCCACTCGATCCCAGCAGGCGGCCGAATGACCAGAACAGACGCCGCAGCCTGCTTTCCGCCGGCGAAAAGGATGCGACCGAAAGCACAGTCGACCGCCAGACCAGCCCCCAGGCGGATCAATCAAGGCGCACAGACGGGAACTAAGCCATCGGATTTTAGTGACCTCGCCCAGCATTGCAAGGTAACCAACGGCGCAAGCACGGGAGAATCAGGGATTCAAGTGCGATCGCCGGAGACGAGGTGGGCAGCGCTGACTTCCGCAGCCCCGAGTGTCACGCCAAACCAGCACAACGGAGAACGCGTCCGCAAGACAGCGGCACTGCCTGGCAACGAAGTCAGGGCGAGAATCTTTGCCCCCGGCAGAGACAAGGCGATACAGCGACCAACCGAACCCGTGTCATCATCCCGCACACGGGCTTGCCTCCGTCCACACCGCCCCAGGCCGGACGAAGCCGGTCACTTACGAGGCCAGCGAACCATCGCCACCCGAGTGAACGGGAACCGCCAGCGGCTTCCGACCCGCGAAACCGGCATCCAGCTCATGCCAGTAGCTCACCTCGGGCTCACCCAATTTCCAGCACAGATAAGCCCGACGTCCATCCAGCATCGTCGGAAAGTCGACCGCACCGTCGTGCCCCTTGGCCTCCACCCCCAACTGCCGCAACTCTTCGACGAACTCCCGCAGGCGATGGGAATCACGCTGCACCGATCGCTCCACCTCCGCCAATTCGGCGTCGTAGATGTCACCAGCCTCCAACTCCCGACCCAGCATCAACTGGTTCAGGTGCTTGCGACGCTCAGCCACCTCCTGGGACAGATTGACCAGGTCCGTGACGATCGCCCGAACCAACGGCAACATCCGGTTGGCCAGATCGACCGAAAACAACTTACCCGAGTCACTGGCAGCGTTTGGCATCTCGAGACCTTTCGTGGCGCAACCCCGGGCGGGGGTGCCTCGGTGAGACAAGAACGACGCAAACTGACGTTAACCCGCGAGACACTCACCACGCGGCAGCCTTTCAAGACTAACCACGACAGGAGAGCACTCCAAGCGTCCTGCGACTATTTCCTGACACGGTACGGTAGATCGACACGGACTGTTCGATCCACACGGCCAACTCGACCGCGTGCAACCGTCAGGCCTGAGCAGATCCACGCAGACCGATCCTCTCGAAAAACGACCGCGAATGGCAAAGCCTGCCGCCTGCCGCCTGCAGTTACTGGTTCGGGCCGCCGTGAACCGGCTCCACGATCACCTTGGACTGGGCCACTGCCGTCGGATTCAGCGTCGCCCGCCCCCAGGCCACATCCGTTGGCAACCGCGAGAAGTCGACGATGCATCCATCCCGACTGTAGCAACTCAGGTCGTGCGTGGCACCCATGAAAATGCAGTCGACGGGACACGGCTCAACGCACAAAGCGCAAAACATGCACTTCGAATAGTCGATTGTGTAGCCCGTGACTCGAAAACCCTTGCCGTTTTCGACGCGTTCCTTGCCAATGTAGATGCAGTCGACCGGACAGGCCTTGGCGCACTGGTCGCAGGCGATGCAGGTCGTCAGGTCAAACCGATGGAAACCGCGGTAGCGGGCGGCCACCGGGACCGGCTTCTCGGGGTACTCGAACTGCTCCGTGAAGGCGCCACGGTCGGGCTTGTACGTCGTCAGCCAGTAACGCAAGGTCACCCAGAGCCCCTGCCCCACCGTGCTGATTGCCAGCCAAAGATTGCGAAACCAGTTCAACATCGTTTCACCGCTACCCATGTGCTCGGAGCGGCCCGCCGCTCAAAACCTGCCCGGAACGGCCTGCCGCTCGAAGGGCGTATCTCGCGAAATGTCCAAGACCATGAACACGAAGCACTTTCCACGAACGCCGTGAGATTATAAGCGCCTACGTGATCTCCGCAACCGCCCGACCCACAGGAGACGCGGTTCTGGCCGATCGGGGAGCGTACCCAAAAACGCTCCAGCCGAACGCACGTCTTCGCGGGGAAAATTCCTGGCGAGCCCGCCGACCCTGCCGCTGTCCCCGACGAAAACTGCCCCAATTAACGCAATTACCCTGCGCTCAGGAATCGCCACTTTTTTCGCTTCACGCTTTTCTTGACTGTTTGGTTGACCTCCGTAGAGTTAAGGCTGACACGACTTCCCGGGGCGGGGAACGTGTGCCACGAACGAGGCTGCTCTCGAATCCAGCGAGATGGCGGCCGCGTGGTGTGGGGGGTTGACCAGACGGGAAGCCTGACGCCAATGCTGGAAGGCGGACAACTTTCTACGAAGGAATGGAAGCATGTTGGTTCTGTCCCGCAAGAAGAACGAGAGTATCGTCATCAACGACAACATCACGGTCGTGGTCGTCGAGATCCGCGGCGACAAGGTTCGCCTGGGGATTGAGGCTCCCAAGGAGGTCCCTGTCCACCGGCGCGAGGTGTACGAGGCGATCTGCCGCGGGGAAGCACAGCCGACGGACCTACAACCGGAGGGAATGCCTCCGCAGTTGGATTCGGCCGCCGAGTAGCTTGATCCCGCATCCTCCCCAGTCACGCCTCGGTCCCGACAGGCGACCAGGCGAGCCGATCGCCGCGTGCCGAACTGGAAGCGTCCCGAGCCTTCCTGCAGTTCCTCCGTGCTCTCCGTGTCCACCATGGTTTCCTGCGTCCGTACCCGGCCGAAGCTCTTCCCCAGTCCACTCGATCCGGCAATTCCACAACGCAAAGCATCCATCGCCGAAAAAAAGTCGCGGGATCGCAGGTCAAATTGACACACGCTCCTACGATGCACTTGACGATAAAGCCTGCACGCCGGTAGACTCGCCGGCACAAGGCTGAGTCCTTGGGAGGCCCCGTCGTCTAGCGGTCTAGGACACCGCCCTTTCACGGCGGTAACACGGGTTCGAGTCCCGTCGGGGTCACTTCGGAAGAGGTAAGGGAGAGTCAACACAGCCAACAGGATGAGTTGCTCGGGCGGCGTCATGCCGCCTTTTTTTATTTACTGGCGAGTTTTCTTCCGGCCGGGCCCTCCAGAGTGTCCGGGGGACCTGCGTTCGAAGTCGACCTGTCAGCGGCACCCCGCTCGCTGGCGTCCATCGCTATCCTCAGACGACCTCGCGTTCTGACCAGCGGCCCGCCGGGGCTGCTTCCCCCCCTTGCGTTTCGGCTCCAACCGCTTGCCCAAGCCTTTGCCCGGGCATCCTTCGCCGCGGTCCGGACGAGCGCCCAACGGGTGCTGGAGTTGAAGCGGATCACCAATCGTCGCGACTGGCATGACCCGTCGGTATCGTCGGCATGTACCGAAACTTTGGGGCACGGTACGATAAGGGAGGAAATCTGCGCAGCAGGTCGGGGGTCGCCTGCCGACCACCCGTTGGGCTGCGTTGGTTTTCGATCGCTCCTCGCTTCCAGCGTACGTCTCTGCGGAGAACGAAGATGAACCGAGCGGCCGTCTGCTTTACCTGCGGATATTGGCTCTTCGCGTTGACCGTATCGCTCACCGGTTGCGGACGGTCCCCCGAAAACCCTCTCGACTCCGCGCAGAAGCACTTCGTGCATGGCCGATTCGACGCGGCGATTGAGGAAGCCCGGGCCGCGTTGGGACAATCCCCGCCCCAGGATGAGCAGGCCAAGCTGTGGGCTCTGCAGGGCCGCTGCTTCTGGGAGAAAAGCGGCTTGGCGGGCGATCCAGCAACGGCCCAAAAGCTGCTCGACCAGTCGCTGGATGCCCTCGGCAAGTCGATTGCCATCATGGACAACTCCGAGGCCCGTATCATCCGCAGCCTCGTCTACGAGAAACTCGGCCGGCAAGACCTTTCGGACGAAGACGACCGAGTCTTCCGGGAGCTCGACCCCGAAGTCCGCAAAGCGTACATCAACACGCCCGAACTGACGCGTTACGATCTGCCGACGCGAGAGGAGTCCCCGGGTCCTGCCGCGAGCGACGAACCGGCGGAGCAGTCCAGCAGCGACCGCGAAGAGGCCGAGCCGTCGCGGAGTGTCGTCCGGGATGTGCTGGGATCGGACGAGGCAGTGGCGGTGCCGCAGGCGGAGCCCGATTCATCGCCGACGGAGGAGTCTTCGTCGGAGTCGACCAACGCGTCCCCGAAGGCAAAACCGAAGCCGCGTTACCGGGGGCTGCCGAAGTTGGTGAACGAGCCGAAACGCCGGCCGCGTGGTACGGCCACAGGCGAAGCGACGACCTCCCGGGAGAGTACGCGCACGGAATCCACGAGCGTGGAGGAGGAGTCCGGGGACCTGGAAGAGCCGCAGGAATCGGAAGGGGAAACGGAGGAACTGAACGAGGAGACGGAGGGCAAGCGTCGGCCGTCCGCGGAAGAAGGCGAGGACCTGCCGGCCTATCCGCAGCTACCAGGCTCGACCTGGCAGACGCTGGAACCACCGAGCGGAGTGAGTGAGCCGGGCATGGAGCCTGGCGGATTGGGCAGCCCGCAGGGGCCGTATGGCGGCCCCATTCAGGGCGCGCCGCCCACAGGCATCACCGGCCCCAACTTGAATCCATCCGCCGCCCCGCCGGACTCGGGCTTCGGTCCCGCGCCGACGGGCATCGTGGGTCCCCGTCTTGATCCGACTCCCTCGCCACCGCCCACTGCGCCCTACGGAGTGCCGCCCACGGGAATTGTCGGTCCGCCCAGCAGCCAGTTACCGGGGAGTCAGCTGATTCCCGGCGGTCCGGGCCTCGGACGCGGCCTTCCCTTTACCGCACCGAACCCTGCGGCCGGGCTACGTGTGCCCTACACCGGCGCGTTGCCACCGAACCTGCGTCCGGCCGAAGGCGCTGCGGGCTCGCTGTTCAGCCAGGGGCCCGCCTACAGCCCCCTGCGTCCATCGCCGCTCACCAACCCGCAGATGGCACAGCCGCGAGTGCCGACCGGCGGCTTTCCCACGGTCCCCCAGCAGTCGCCGCTGAAGCGTCCCACACCGCCCGCCGCCCTGCCTCGGCCGCCCCTGCCGACCTCCAAGCCGATCACGCCTCCGATGCCCCGCTAGGCTCGTCGGCCGCCGGCCCGGGGCAGGCGCAACGCACGAAAACACCTATCTTCAGTCGCTGCCTTCGTCGGCCGGTGTCATTCCACGGTCGACCGACAATCGTCTACGAGGGCGAAACTGACCTGGGCTTGGCGAGGTGCTGACGCGTCGCCCCCGACTACGCTTTCTTGCCCGACAGGCTCTCCCATGGAACTCCGCCCCCTTGGCCGCAGCGGCCTGCAAGTCACCCCCGTCGCTCTCGGCTGCTGGCCCATCTCGGGCATGACGAGCCTAGATGTGAACGATGCCGACAGTCTGGCCACGATTCGCGCGGCCCGCGAAAGCGGCATCAACTTCTTCGACACCGCCTACTGCTACGGGGCAAAGGGCGAGAGCGAGCGACTGCTTGCCCGGGCCCTGGGCAGTGAGCGAGACCAGATCGTGCTGGCCACGAAGGGCGGGCTGCACTGGGACGAGCAGGGCACGCGGATCACCGATGGAAGTCCTGAACGCCTGCGGCAGCAGTGCGAGGAGAGCCTGCGCCGCCTGCAGTTCGACCACCTCGACCTGCTCTATCTGCACATGCCCGATCCCCAGATTCCGATCGAGGACTCGGCGGGGGCCCTGCGGGGGCTGCTGGAGGCCGGGAAGACGCGAGCCGTGGGCGCGTCCAACGTCAGCCT
>CAZUJM010000292.1:0-6736 GCA_964620405.1 uncultured Pirellulaceae bacterium
TGGGGTTGGCGTTGAGCCGTTCGGTGCGGACGCGGCCGTACTGCCAGACGGGCTGGTGCTTCATCCGCGACGCCAGCGGTTGGTTCTGCGAAGCGGCGGCGATGAGCTGGGCGGTCGACTGTTGATCGGCGAACGTGTGGTCGGGCCATTGCCGCTGGAGTCGTTCCCAGGCATCGGCGGCCAGTTCCCACCGTTCCGCGCCCTGCAGCACGCCCGCGTACAGCCGCCAGGCTTCCGCGCTTCCGGCGTCGTCAGCGTCCTGCAGCAGGGGCAGCAGAGCGGCTTCCGCTTCCAGCCAGTCGGAGGCATCGGCGTGGCGTTGCGCAAGCTTTAGACGCACGGCGCGGGACGTCGGATGATCGGCATACAGCTCGAGGAACTCGCGCAGGGCTGGCAGGGCATTGGATTCCAGGGCGGTTCGCTGGGCCGCTTCAATGCGGGGTTCGATGGCGGCCCGCTGTTCGGGCGTGGCGGCATCGAAGGCGGCTTTCAGACCCGCGCGGATCACGCGGCTGCGACGCACCTGATGGCCGGGGGCAAGCTGCTGCAGGGGCTCCTCAGGCGCCTCGAAGCTGGCCAGCGAATCGGCGGCACCGGGCGAGGAGGCCAGGCGCTGGAAGGCGCTGAACGCCTCGGCGGCATTTCCCTTGCGCATCCAGTACTGGGCCACCAGGCGCAGGTAACGTTCCCGCTGCAGGGGGCGGTCGATCAGGCGGTCGGCCTCCCCCAGCAGTTCCGGCGACACCTCGGTGGCGGCCTCAATCGTGTCCAGCAGCGTTTCTTGCAGCAGCAGTCGCGCGGATTCGCGACGACCATCACGCGGCGCATACCGCCGGTAGGCTTCCCGAAGATCGCCCAGGGCCGCCTCGCGTTCGCCCGATTGCAGACGCAGCAACGCGCGGTGCTCAAGTCCCCAGGGGTCGTCGGGGGTAGCTGCCAGCCGCTCCTCCACGCGTTGCCTCAAGCGTTCCTGCTGGTGGAAGGTGACGAGCGCCTGCGGGGAGAGTGACAGGATGTCGTCATCGTGGGCCACAAGGTGTCCCAAGGGGTCGACCGAGAGAGTCTCGCCGAGGGGCTTTCCGTCGCGGATGTCGATTTGCAGCAGGCGGTCGGACAGGGGCAGGTAGTAGGTATGCCCGCTGAGGAAGCCGCGTCCCGACGGCGCGTGCGCCGCGGACTCGGTGCCCTCCCCCGCGACGACCGTCCGCTCCCATGCCACCTTGCCGTCCTGGACTTGGAACGCCGCCACCTTGGTCTTGCCGACGAGCACCACCTGGCCGTTTTGCAGGGCGGCCGTGTAGAGCCATTCGGAATCGCGGGGCATGGACCAGAGCTGCTTGCCGGTGAGCAGGTCCAGGCAGTACAGCTGGTCCGACTCCGGCGGAGTCAGCACGGCCACGCCCTCGCCGAGCAGCGCGGTGCTGTCGGTCCAGCGATCCCGTGTCACCTGCTGGGCCAGAGCGTAGAACTGATTGCCCCGCAGTCCGCGGGCGTTGGCCACGACGCCGCGAGGATACTGCTGTCCCCACAGCAGCACGCGACTGGCCACGTCGACCGCCACCACCGCGCCCGCAGAGGTCGGGCAGACGAGCACGCCATCGGCGTAGGAGGGCGAAGCTCCCGCCAGGCGACGGGGGCTGTCCAGTCCGATGTCGTAGGCGCCCACATGAGCCAGTTGCTGGGACCAGCGGTACTTGCCCGTGGACGATTCCAGGACAAACAGGCTGATGTCTCCGCGGACTTCCGCCAGCACGAACAGGTCGTTGCCCAGGACGAGCGGAGCGCCGAGGAAGAAGGCGTTGGCCAGCTTGGGTTCATCGGCTCCCGTCGCGCCTCCGACCTCCCAGCGTTTCTTGCCTTGCGTGCGGATATCGAGGGCCACAAGGTAGTTGGTGGATCGCGCGCGGTCGGTGGGGTCGATCATGAATTGGCGGAAGACGGCTCCGTTGTTCCAGCCGCGACTGCCGTCGGCCGTCGCGTACGGCAGTTCGTCGACCAGGAAGACCTGGTCGCCATCGCTTGTGATCTGCCCGTACACGGAATCGAGCCACAGCCGTTCCTCGATTTTCGCTCGGTGCGATTCGCCCTTCGCGGGCAGCTGCGAGGATTCCTCCGTCGATCGTGATTCGTTTTCTGCCCAGGGGTAGAGCCAGATGCGTTTTCCGGTTTGGAAATCGACGGCCAGCAGGTGCTCCGGCGTCCGCAACAGCACCACATCGCGGACCACCAGCGGGCTTACCGCCACCGGCGTGGCCGCGCCTTCCTCGCGGTATTCATCGGTCAGTTCGCGAAGCAGGTTCTCGTCATCGGGATCGCTGGCGATCGGCACCCGCCAGCGGGGACGCGGCAGCAACGGGCTGCCCTGCGAAACCGGATTGCGGGACGGCACGCCGCGGTGCAGCGACCAGTCCGCGAGCGGACGCATGGCGCCGCCCGGAGTGCTGGCCGCGAACTTTTGCAGCCACTCCAGCGGCGATTCGTTTTCGCCGAACAGCTTGACCGTTCTTCCGGCGATGACGAGTTCCGCATCGGCGCGGCGATTCCGCAGGCCCTTCAACACCTCCTCCGCACGCATCGGCTGACCCGCCAGCAACCAGCTGCGCGCGAGCTGCACCGAGAGTTCCGGGTCGAACTGCGCCGTGGCCTCCGCGTCGTCCGCCAGACGCGAATAGTACATCGCGGCCGCCAGGCCCTGGCCCTGATCCAGGTGCTGCTGCGCCAGCAGCAGCGTGGCCGTGAAGCCCGCGGGCGTCTGGAAGTATTCGCGCGACACCTGCGACAGCAGGTCCACGTCACGAGCTTGCAGGGCTCGATCAAGCAGCTGCTGCGCGGCCGCTCCATACTGCAACCGATACAGCTCCTTGCCGGCCGCCGGAAGCTTGCCCAGCAGGCGTCGCGCCTCGCCACGCAGGCTGCCTCGCAACTCCAGCTCGCCCGGACGGCCCAGGAAGAAGTCCTCCTGCGTGCCTTCGGCGTCGGCCCCTTCCTTCGCCGGCTGCAACAGGCCCTCCAGCGACTCAATCGCGTCGCTGAACTCTCCCGACTCGATCGCCCTCTCCGCCTGCTTCAAACGCTGCTGGAACTCGCGCGGGGCGAGCATCAGGATCTGGGTCGGGTCGTCTTCGCCCCCCTCCACGTCCTGCGGAACGATCTGCCCCCGGGCCGCGGCGGTCAGGCCGAGGCAGAGGGTGACCGCCATCAGGAGAAGCCAGCGCGGGCCGGTGGATCCGAGGATCAACGCCCCCGCACGGGCCTTCGCGGCTGATTTCCGTCGGCAGGCGTTCCGCCGTCGTGAGTCCCCAGGGCGACTCCAGCGTGTTCCGTTTGTCCTCATCTGCCGTCTCCGTGTTCGGGGCAGTTGGTTTCCAAGTAGATCATGGGAGGCCAGGCGCCACGCGGGCGGATGCCCGGAGGCACCGACTCCAGCATGCGTCCCTGCATCATTGCGGCTGGCAGCGTTCGGACCTCTGGCGAGGCGAACCCCCGGGCCTCGTGCTCGTCCCCGGGAAGGATCCGGTGGTGTTCGAACTTGCTGGAGCAGTTCCTTGCTCGCGCAGGTTCAATCGACCTCGTCCGCTTGCCGTGCCTGACCGAAGTGTACCGCGAGTGTCAGTCCGCGAGTAACCAGAGGAGGCCTTCGCCGCTCGATTTGTCGAAGTGGATCGAGCAGCGCGAATGCATTGCGAGTGACCGACGCTCGCCGCAAATGTCCCGCGATTTCGCCCTGAATTTACGGGTGAATCTCGTTCGTTCTCGCCAAAAGGCGGTTGTTTGGCCTGTTTTTCCGCGTTTTTACCGCATTTACGGGTTGTTTTTTTCTGAGCACCGCTATTTAATCACCGCGTTCCGCACCCGGCGGGCAGATTGAAGGTACATCTTCAAAGTTCAACTTCTGTTTCCCTTCATCCCACTGACCTGACAAGGAGGGTCAACTCATGGCAAAAGCGACCGCCAAGAAAGCACCGACGAAGAGCGAAATCCTGAACAACATTGCGGGAGAGACCGGTCTGTCCCGCAAGGAAGTTGCGAGCGTGTTCGACTCCCTCGCGAAGGAAATCAACAAGGTCATCGCCAAGAAGGGCGGCCCCGGACAGTTCTCGATCCCCGGTCTGTGCAAGATTACCGTCACGCGCAAGCCGGCCCAGAAGGAACGCAAGGGCATCAATCCCTTCACCGGCGAAGAGACCGTCTTCAAGGCCAAGCCGGCCCGCAACGTGGTCAAGGTCCGCCCGCTGAAGAACCTGAAGGACATGGTCGGCTAGTCGACGGTCCACAGAGTGCACGAGTGGCCAGCGGGTCGGTGGCGTCGCCGACGGACCCGTTTCGCATCGGACACAAAAATGATTTCCGATTGAGGCCCCTGGGCCGGCCGTCGCTGCGGCGGACATGATCGGAATGCCACGAACTTCCAGAGAGCCGTCGCTAACTCGATCAGCGGCGGCTCTCTTCGTTTCCACACGAAGCCGCTTCTGCGGTGATGGTCGTGTGCCGTCCGGACTTCCGCTGGAAATTTCGAGACGGAGCCCGTGTTCGGGTGTGCTGCGGAGCGGTCGCCGAACACCGGGCCGACGGGGAGAGGCGGCCGAAGCCGCCCTGGCGAGAAGTGCCAGCAGAAAAGTGGTCAGGGGCGGGATCGAACCGCCGACACGTGGATTTTCAGTCCACTGCTCTACCAGCTGAGCTACCTGACCAACCGTGAAGGGTGCATGTTATTGACTCGAGGCCGACCTGTCAATTCGGCTCCGGCCATTGAAACAACCTTAATTCACATAAGGGGTTCCGTCTACTCCGATGCTTGACATTTCCGATTAGCGGGTCTAGGATCGTCGTGCGGAACAGAAGCAACGGGAACACCTTAACGCGTGAAGAGTCGTGCGAACTTCCTCTGCGTGCCGCGTCGATTCGCGGCGCCCCCATGTGTCGTGCGTCGGATCGTCGTGCGCCGGCGGTGAAAAGCCGCGCGCCCCGGGTTGGTTCGTCTCTCACCTTTCTGAAGGTCCCGTGTTTCGGACGCTGTGCGTCGCTGCGGCGTGTCTGCTCCTCTTGGCCTGTCCGTCTCGGTCGCTTGCATATTCGCCTTCCAGTCCCGAGGTGGTGGAAATGATCCAGAAGGCCTTGGTCTTTCTGGAGAACCAGGGCGAGCACGATCGGCTGGGAGGTAAGTCGCTCATGGGCTTGGCGCTGCTGAAGGGCGAGCGGCCGGCCGACCATCCGCTCATGCAGCGTGCGATCGAGGCCTGCCAGAAGGCCGCCCAGGACCTGGAGATGGTCCACTCGGACGATGTGATTTACGACCTGGGGCTGGCCATCATCTTTCTTTCCGAAGCGGACCCGGAAAAGTATCGAGCCGAGATCCGTTCCCTCGTTCAACTGCTGGTCAAGTGGCAAAAGCCCCATGGGGGCTGGGGTTACCTGGAGCGGAAGACGGGCGACACGTCGATGACGCAGTACGCCGTGCTGGCCCTCTGGTCGGCCGATCGTTCGGGCGCGATGCCTGTTCCCGCCGATTCGGCGGCGCGGGTGGCCAACTGGCTGATTCGCACGCAGGACCCAAGCGGCGGTTGGGGCTACCAGGGCAACGATCCCGGAGGATTCCAGCGCATCTCGCAAGCTCCGGTGCAGCAGTCCCTTTCCGCAGCCGGCACGGGCAGCACCTATGTGCTGGGTGACCTGCTGCGCCTCACCGACTCGCTCAAGCGTGGAGCCAAGGCGTCGGCCGTGCGGGTGGTGGCGAAGCCGAGCCAGCGACCTTCGCAAGGGCCGCTGACGGGGGCTGTCGATCGGGGAAGGCTGGTTTCGGCCATGCAGGATGGCGATCGCTGGTTCGCGAGCAATTTCGTGACCGAACCGCCGGACAGCATCATGTACTACCTCTATGCCTACGAGCGTTACCAGAGTTTCCGGGAACTCGCCCTCGGGCTGCAGAGCGAGGAAGCTCGCTGGTACGACGAAGTGGTCGAGTATCTCCGCAAGATGCAGAAATCGAACGGCAGCTGGGTTACCGACTACGGGCCGTCCGTGGATACCAGTTTCGGCGTGCTGTTCCTCGTGCGCGGGACGAAGAAGGCAATTGAGAAGGCGGAGGCGTTCAACGGCCGGTTGCGCGGAGGCCGAGGCTTGCCAGGAACGGCCGACGTGACGGTCGGCTCGGGTGGCCAAGTGGTCAAGTCGGCTTTTCGCGGCCAAGCCGAGGGCTTGCTGAGTCTGCTGGAAGCGGCGGGAGGCGCCGAACTGGAGGACGACGACCGCGATTTCGAGGTGACGCTGAGCAGCGATCCGCAGCAGCGAGAACGCGAATTGCACCGCCTGCGACGGCTCGTCAGCGCCGAAGATTACGTGGTCCGCTCGGCCGCTCTCAAGGCGCTGGTCAGCACGCGCGAACTGGACAACGTTCCCACGCTGATCTTCGCCCTGGGCGATCCGGATTCGAGGATCGTCGTGCTGGCCAATCGGGGCCTGCGCGGCTTGAGTCGGCGGCTGGATGGATTTGACATGCCGGAGGAACCGACCGAGGCCGTGAAGCGTGAGGCGATCGATCGTTGGAAACAGTGGTACCTGATGATCCGACCCGACGCGCAGTTTCTGAATTGACGCTCCTTCCCGCCGGGACGGCGGGGCGATGCCAGCCGCCTCATCGACATCCGCCCGGGCCGCAGCATCCCGCTGCCGCTTCGCCCGCCCCTCCGACTCCGCCGCATCCACCAGCATCCGGAACGCAGGCGGCGTCGGGGGGAAC
>CAZUJM010000293.1:0-6686 GCA_964620405.1 uncultured Pirellulaceae bacterium
CCGAAGTGGATCGTGTTCGCGTGCTGCACCCATACGGAATGGCCCGCCACGTTGTGCTGGACCAGCTTGCGGCCATCCTCCAGCGTGGCGACCACGCGGGCGCCCAGCGGAGACGCATTGCCCACGCCCTGTCGCAGGTGCACGCCGATGAAGTGCCCGTCGCCCTTCCACTGGTTGCGGACGATGTACAGCTTCGACTCGCTGGAACGCAGGTCCTTGTGCTCGACGACCAGGTCGACATGTCCGTCGCCGTCGATGTCGCCCGACACGGCGGCTCGCGAATCGAACTCGAAGCCGACGTCCATCAGGAAGCCGATGTTGACGAACCGGTTGCCACCGATGTTCATCAGCAGCGCGTTGTGCTCGTAGCCGTTCCAAGAGATGCCGTTGCCGTTGAACAGCGGCGTCATCTCGTCGAACAGTTCACGGATCGCGTTGTCCGGACGTTCTCCGCGCTTGTAGTACACGTCGTGGCACCAGAAGCTCGTGCAGTAGTCCTGCGTGGTTTTGCCGCTGGTCTGGCCGTTCACGACATAGATGTCGGGATCGCCATCGTTGTCGAAGTCGAGCGTGGTGCTGCCCCAGGACCAGCCGGTGCGGGCCACGTCCTGGTTGAACGGAGCCTGCACGAACTTGCCGTCCTGGAACAGGTACAACCGGTTCCCGTAGCCCATGTTCATGCGATTCTTGTCGTAGTCGGCGAAGTCCTCGCGCCGCAGTTTCATCTGCTCCAGTCGACGGGCGGTCGTGGAACTCATGCCCACCGTCAGGAAGTCGATGCCGCCATCGAGGTTGTAGTCCCCGAAGGTATGCGACATGCCGAAGGCGTAGGCCTGCGGCTGGAGCTTGTCGGAGATGTCGGTGAAGTTGCCTTTGCCGTCGTTCTCGAACACGTCGGTGCCCGAGAAGTCGCTGGTGAGGATCAGGTCGAGGTCGTTATCCAGGTCGTAGTCGATGAAGGAGGCCGAGAAGTTGCGGCGACGAGCTTTGTCGCCGAGTCCCGCGGCCGAGGTGATATCGGTGAAGTTGCCCTTGCCATCGTTCTGCAGCAGGTAGCACGGGAAGCTGTCGCGGGCATCGTAGTAAGGCGTCGGGATGTCGCCGTTGAAATAGCCGGGCTTCTGCTGGCCGAGGAACACGTCCAGGTCGCCATCGCCGTCGATGTCGCCTGGCACGACGTTCACCGGCACGCGCATCGGCTCGTTGGTGAACTTCAGCAAACGCGGCGCGTCCGGGAACTGGCCATCGGCCGTCCCTGTGTAGAGGAACGGCAAACCGTTCTTGATGGCGGCGATGTAGTCGACGTTTCCGTCGCCCGTGAAGTCGGCCAGCGCGCCGGCATTCACATGCGGCACTGGCTTCTGGCACAGCTTGCCAAACTCAAACTTCCAGTTGCCCAGGTTGCGGTACACATGGTTGAAGCCGCCCACGATGATTTCCGGCAGGCCGTCGTGGTTCAGGTCGTGGATGATCAGGGGGTGGATCGTCGTGGGCAGTTTGCGGCCCGACGGGTCGGTCGGGAATCGATCCATGCGTTCCGTCGTGAAGGCCGGTGTGCCCGGACGCGACAGGATGACCAGGTCGCGCGCTTCCACCGTGTCGGGCTGGAAGTTGCCGTCCGCACCGGGTTCGGCGAGCCAATGCACATGCAGGACGCCACGCAGGATGTAACGCATGCCGCGCTCCGCGTGCGTGACATGGAGCAGGAACGAGACCTGCGAATTGGCTCCGTCCGGCGACGGCTCGAAGGCCGAATGGTGGAACTCGCTTTCAATGATCTGGTAGCCGTCGCGTTCAAACGAGCCCACCCAGTCGCTCCAGCGATCCGCCGGAATCTCCTGCGTCGCCCCGGCCAACTGGATCCGCTCGATCTGCCAGTCCAGCGGCTCCGTCTTCGGCTCCGTGCCCACCAGGAAACGCTGCAGCGAGAACTGCTTCAGGACCGCGTACTTGTCCTTCTCGTGGATCATCCGGTCCCAGAGGTTGATGAAGGCCCGTTCGTGTTTCTGCGCGAGCACCTCGTTGGCCCAGATCGTCTCGTCGTTCTTCGCCCGCAGCGCCTTGAGTTCCTCCGCGTTGCGCGGCATGAGCGTCGTGTTCACCGTTTCGGACGGGTTGACGGCTCCACCGGCCTTGAAGGGGCCTGAGTCGTCCGGCAGGTCGTCGATGCCGGTCGGATCAACGCCGCCCGGCGCGGCGTCCTGCGCGACGCTTGCCGCTGGAGCCGACTCGGCGACGGCTGGCTCACCGGATGCCTTCTTCTCGTCAGCCGCAGCCGCCGCTTCGTTCGCGCTGTCGGTTGCGTTGGTGTCGGTGTTGGCGCCGCTGCTTGCCCCCGCATCGGCCGCGGGTGCTGCTGGTGGCGTTGCCGTGCGACCGCAGGCGGAGAGGAACAGGAGCGAGAGGATGAGTCCTGGGAGGCAGAGCTTCTTGGACATGTTGCGAACCATCACGCTTGGGGAGTTTTGACGAAGGGAACGGGAAAGTCTAATAAGTATAGGCAATGATCAAGTACCCGCACGGGGTTTGTCCGGACTGGTTGCCGATTGGTCCAGGGGCAGGCGGACCGGCTCGCGGGTCGGTTTCCGCTGCCGGAAATCTTCCTTGCGGGCCGACAGTTCCGTGACCAGGGCCGGTTCCTGCTGGCGGGCCACGGCGAGGGCCTCGTCCAGGGTCCGGACGGCGGCGTCAAAGTCGCCCTTTTCGGCGTAGGCGGCCGCCAGGGTGCCGAGCACGCGGGGTTGTTGACGGTCGGTCATCTGGCTGGCCCGCTCGGCCAACTCCACGGCCCTGCCGCCGTCGCGAGCCTCGGCCGACTCGGCGGTCGCCAGCAGCCAGGCCAGGTTGTTGAGGACCACCGGGGAAGGCACGTCCTGCAGCACGCGTTCGTACTCGGCCCGCGCCGGTTCATACTGGCCGGTATCGCGGAGCAGGTTGGCATACTCGAACCGCACCTCGGGCTTGGGCAGGATGCGGAGCGACTGGTCGAAGGCGGCCAGCGCGGGGCGGGGCTGGTTCAGCCGGAGGTGCAGCCGGCCGAGCTCGGCGAGCAGTTCGGCGTTCTCCGGTTGCTCCTCGAGCAGGGCACGGAGGTGGCCGATGGCCGGTTCGTACTGCTGCAGTTGGACGAGGGTCCGGGCGAGTTCCTCGCGCAGGCCGCGTTGCTGCGGCGATCGCTCCAGGGCTTGCTCGTAGTGGTCGCGAGCTTCCTCGTACCGTTTCTCATCGAACAGCAGCGCGCCCAGCAGGTGGTGCAGCGACGCCGCGTCGGACTTCTTCTCGTCCGCGTTTGCCGGCTTGCCGGTTCCGGTGGAGGCCACGCCTGTGTCGGCCAGCGCGCCGGAGTTCGAGTCGTCTTGCAGCAGTTGCCGCGCGTACGCTTCGGCGGCCTTCAGGTAACCCTGTTCAACCATCGCCACGGCGACCGTTCGCGCGGGCGTGGTGGGAGGCGTTTCCAGCCAGAGACCGCGGAAGGGAAGGGCTCCCGCGAAGATCGCGTCCCGGGAGGCGTTGAGCAGTCGGGCGTCGTTCGCGAGCGTCTGGGCATCGACGGGGCCCAGGTAGATGACGGCGACGCGGCCGCGGTCGTCCAGCAGGAACGTGCTGGGCAGCGGCAGGTCGGCCTGCCGTCCGATGAACGAGCGTTGGAAGACATTGAGCAGCTCGACGACCTCCGCTTCGCTGGCCGCGCCTTGGAAGGGAAGGCCGAGGCGAGCGGTCAGGTCGCGCAGTTTTTCAAGATCGGCGGCGCGGTCTTCGGAGGGCTGGTCGACGCACAGCGTGAGGACGTCGAGGCCAGCTTCGCGCAG
This sequence comes from uncultured Pirellulaceae bacterium, assembly GCA_964620405.1. GTDB lineage: Bacteria > Planctomycetota > Planctomycetia > Pirellulales > Pirellulaceae > CAZUJM01. The sequence continues at coordinate 3,810 of CAZUJM010000293.1, forward strand.
CGTCTTTTCCTGCGCGGTCCACTCGGAAAGCTCCTTCATGCAGTTCGCGCACCAGGTGGCCCAGAGGTTGATGACGCGTCCGCGCGTACCGGGAGCGGTCGTGGCGAGCGGCACGGGCTGGCCGTTCCAGCCGGTGGCTTGCAGCGAGCGAGGCAGCGGCGCCGGTTCCAGCAGGACGACTCGGCTGGTGACCGGCAGTTGCGGTTCGCGCGCGGGAGCGGCTTGCCAGGGGCCGAGGCGCGGGACGGCGACCGGCTGGGCGTCGCCGGAGCCCTGCCGCAGCAGGTAACGTCGGTTGGGCTCCAGCCCGCGGAACGTCTCGATCTCGCCGCCAGGCCAGCGGACTTCCACGCGATCGATCGTCGCGTCGCGGCCCAGTCCCAGGGTCAGCGTCTTGCTGGACTGCGAGATGAAGCCGCTGCCGCCATGCAGCGTGCGGGTCAGCGGTAGGGAGTTGCCGGCCAGGTGGACCGTCACGCGCGCACCGATGGCGTCGCGATTGCTCCGGGTGCCGGCGAGTTGCAGCGCGACGTAGTCGCTGTCGGACGAGTACTCGTTCTTGAGGAATCGCACGCGCGGGCCCGTGCGGTTGGTGACCCAGAAGTCAACGCGGCCGTCGCCGTCCCAGTCGGTGGTCGCCAGTCCACGGCCATCGTCGGGCAGGTTCAGTTCCACGGCCGCCGACACGGTGGCGAAACGCGGCTGGCCGAGGTTCAGGAAACAGCAGTTCTCCTCGCGTCCACTGAAGGAGCGACCCGCCCGGATCAGGCGATTGACCGCGGCCCAGCCCTTGTCGTAAGCGAGTACTGCGGAGTTCGCGGACTTCGTGGTGGGTGAGAGCGACACAACTTGTCGCCAGAAGAAACTTCACAAGTCGCCCGGGTCGGGCGTCGTAAAGAATCCATTCGCGACGTACAGATCTTCCCAGCCATCGTTATTGAGATCGGTGAAGAGCGAACCCCAGGCCCAGCGTCCCAGCGTCACGTTGGCCTCGACACTGGCGTCGCGGAACGTGCCGTCGCCCTGGTTGAGGAACAGCGAATTGCCGCGGGCCGTCCGCTGGATCGACTCTCGCGTCTCGCCATCCTCGCTCGGCTTGAACTGGGCCTGTGTCGTGATGCGACTGCCTGCGGATGAGAACATGTTGCTGACGTACAGGTCCATCCGTCCGTCGCGATTGTAGTCGCCCCAGGTGACGGACATTCCGGAGCCGATGTCCTCGACACCCGCTTCACGGGCCACGTCGCGGAAGTAGGGGCGGCCGCGCTGGTCGAGTTCGTTACGATACAGGTTGTTGCGACCGAAGTCGTTGGCGACGTAGATGTCCTGGTCGCCATCGTTGTCGTAGTCTTCCCAGGTGGCCGCGAAGGAGAAGCGGAAGTTGTTCTCGTCGAAGCCCACTTCGTGCGTCACGTCGAGGAAGTTCCACTTGCCGTCGTTTCGCATCATGAAGTTGGGCGCGCCGTTGTTGGCGTCGTGGTAGGGAACCGGGTTCGCGAAGATGTCGCCCGCGGCCGTCACGCCTCGCGGATTGTAGCCGCAGATGTAGAGGTCCACGTCGCCGTCGTTGTCGAAGTCGGCCGCCGCCAGCGACGCGGGCCAGGCGAACACGTCGACGCGCGTGCGACCCGTGAAATGTCCCGAGCCGTCGTTCTCGAAGAAGGCCACCGTGTAGTTCAGGCTGGCGGCCAGGTCCTGGTCGCCGTCGTTGTCGAAGTCGGCGAAGATGGCGCTGCGGGAAGCGTCAAGCCAGTCGAGGCCGCTTTCCTCCGAGACGTCGCGCAGCGTGCCGTCGGGCTGCTGCACATACATCCGCGTCGGCAGCCCCGCCGGCTGGCAGACGAACAGGTCCTCGCGACCGTCGCCGTTGATGTCGCCCAGCGCCAAGCCCTGGTTGCCGTGGTGGATGCCGAAGGCCACGTCCACCGTGCCGTACCAGTAGTCGGCTCCATAGACCAGTTGCTGGTGGTAGCTGGGATTGTTGCCTAGGATCGCTTCGGTCAGGTCGACGAAGGCACCGGGCCGGTCGCTCTCCGGGAGCACCTCCTCCATCTCGGAGACCTCCACCCGCTGCAGCAGCGGCAGGTGGCCCTGTTCGGGACGGACCCAGACGCAGCGCCAAGTGGCCGTCTGCTCGGCCTTGCGGCCCGGATGTTTCGCGCTTGGTCCATACACTTCGACAAAAGCCGTCGTCTCGACACGTTCCTCGCCCAAGGCTGTGCGGACGATCTTGAACTTGAAGTGCGGATGGTCGTCGCCGTCGAGCTGGTAGATCGAGAGCAGTTCGCGCAAGGAGGCCAGCGCGCCGTCGCGGCCGCGATGCGAAATGGTCGCGGGTGTCGCGGATGCGTCCTGGCGGAGGACGACCAATGTGCCGTCGCGGAACACTTCCCGCAGCGACGGCCGCAGCGACTGTCCTTCGTAGTGAGGGGCGACAAGTTCGGCCAGGCGCTGGCTTGCCTCAGCGTCCCGGGCCCAGCCCAGCTCCACCAGCGCGGCCATCTGCTTGCCGGCCACTTCACTGAACTGCTCGGACTGCCACTCCGGATCCGCCGACGGCGAGGCTTTGGCGAACAGGTCGGCCAGCGGCGCGTGGCCCGAACGGTCGGAAAGGCCTGGTACGCAGGCGAGCGTGGCGTCGGACGGTTGGGCTTCCTTGGCCACCGTGCGCGTCGTGTCACCGGTCAACGGTCTAGTCGACGGTGAGGACGCGTCGAAGGAGGTGCCGGGTGTCGCGGAGTTGGCGTTGGGTTCGGCCGATGCGCGGGGAGTGGCGGCCGGAGCGGGAGATGCAGCGGGCGCGGGTTTCGCAGCGGGCGCAACATTCGCGGGGGCGGCAGCGGGTGACACGGGGCGCGCGGTGCTTTGCCACAGGTA
>CAZUJM010000294.1:0-1888 GCA_964620405.1 uncultured Pirellulaceae bacterium
GGAGGAGAAGGCAGACGGGTAGCGTGCAAAACGCCGGATTCGGTTTCCGTCGAACGCCGCGATCAGGATTCCAATGCCGCGCGGATCGCGACCTCCGCCGCGCGGAGCGTGTGGTCGATGTCCGCATCCGTGTGCGCCGCCGAGATGAACAAGGCTTCGTACTGGCTGCAGGGCATGTAGACTCCCTGGTCGATCAAGCTCCAGAAGTAGCGAGCGAACCGCTGCGTGTTGGAGCGACTGGCGGAGTTCCAGTCGGTCACGGGCTGGTCGTTGAAGAACAGGGTCATCATGCTGCCGACGCGTGTCATCTGGCAGGCGGCGCCGGCAGCCTGGGCGGCGGCAACCAGTCCGTCGGCGAGGCGTGCCGAGATGCGTTCCAGGTATTCGTACGGCGGATGCTCGCGGAGCATGCCGAGCGTCGCGATGCCGGCCGCCGTGGCGATCGGATTGCCGCTCAGCGTTCCCGCCTGGAACACTTTGCCCGCGGGCAGCACGTTGTCCATGATGTCGGCACGGCCGCCATACGCGCCCAGCGGCAGGCCACCTCCCACGATCTTCCCCATCGTCGTCAAGTCCGGCCGCACTCCTTGCAGCGACTGCGCGCCGCCGTAAGCCACCCGGAAACCGCTCATCACCTCGTCGTAGATCAGCAGCGCGCCGCTTCGCTCCGTCAATCCGCGCACCGCCCGCAGGAACTCCGGAGTTGGCGTGACGCAGCCCATGTTGCCCACGACCGGCTCCATGATGATGGCCGCGATGCTGCCCGCACGCTCGGCGAACAGTCGCTCCAGGCCCTCGACATCGTTGTAGCGGGCAATGTACGTGTCCTTGGCCGTGCCGGCGGTGACGCCGGGCGAGTTGGGGACGGAGAGCGTGGCGGCCGCGCTGCCGGCGGCCACCAGCAGGCTGTCGACGTGGCCGTGGTAGTTGCCCGCGAACTTCACGATCCCATCGCGGCCCGTGAACCCGCGTGCCAGCCGAATGGCACTCATCGTGGCCTCGGTTCCTGAACTCACCAGACGCACCTTCTCGACGGAAGGCACGGCATCAATGATCATCTCGGCGAGGATGTTCTCCGCCTCCGTGGGAGCTCCAAAACTGCTGCCGCAGCGCGCGGCCTGCTGGATGGCTTCCACCACGACGGGGTGCGTATGCCCCAGGATCATCGGTCCCCAGGAACCGATGTAGTCGATGTACCGGTTGCCATCGACGTCGAACAGATAAGCTCCCTGGCCACGTTCCATCACGATCGGCTCGCCGCCCACTCCGCCAAACGCGCGGGCCGGGCTGTTGACACCTCCAGGCATCAGTTCACAGGCGCGCTGGTACAACTCGTGGCTGCGTGCTCGGGATGCCATGCAGTTCACTCCTTACGATGCAGATGGAAAGTCGAGAGGTACAAGGAACCGGATCCAGGGACCACTTGGCCGGTCGAGCCGGGAACCGACAGGGAATCCGCGGCGTTTTTTTCGCCGCGAAGGCATCCCATCGCCGACAACGGGCGAACGGCCGACGCGGGACCGCGACCGATGCGTGCTAACGCGATTCCGCCAGCCACCGGGCCAGGTCCTTGGCCCAGTAGGTGATGATGATCGAAGCGCCCGCGCGTTGGAAGGCGGTCATCATCTCCAAGACAATCGCCCGCTCGTCGATCCAGCCGCGTTCGGCAGCGGCCTTCACCATGCTGTATTCGCCCGAGACGTTGTAGACCGCCAACGGCACTCCTGGAAAATTCGTCGCCACGCGTTGCACGATGTCCAGGTAGGCGATGCCCGGCTTGACCATCACCATGTCCGCGCCTTCGGCGATGTCCATGGCCACCTCGCGCAGCGCCTGGGCGGCATCGGCGGCGGGATCCATCTGGTAGGAACGCCGGTCGCCGAACCGG
>CAZUJM010000294.1:1898-2264 GCA_964620405.1 uncultured Pirellulaceae bacterium
CTCTCGGCCGCCTCGCGGAACGGTCCGTAGAACGCGCTGGCATACTTGGCCGCGTAGGACAGGATCGGCACGTGCGTGAATCCCGCTCCGTCCAGCGAGCCGCGAATGGCGGCGACCATGCCGTCCATCATGCCGCTCGGCGCCACCACGTCGACGCCCGCCCGCGCGTGGCTGGCCACCTGCCGGCGCAGCAGTTCCAGCGTCGCATCGTTGTCCACATCCATCCGGCCGCCGCACTCCTGCAGCGCCCCGCAGTGCCCATGATCGGTGTACTCGCAGCAGCAGACATCCGAGACGACCAGCACCTCGGGCGCGACGCGTTTGCATTCGCGAATCGCCTGCTGCACGAGCACCTCCTCGCTGAAC
>CAZUJM010000294.1:2274-6579 GCA_964620405.1 uncultured Pirellulaceae bacterium
CACAATCCCTTCGTCGTGGAACGCATCGCTGCCCACTTCATCCTTGCCGGCGGGGATGCCGAACAGCAGCACGCCGCCCAGACCCAGGCGCTGCACGTCCTCAAGTTCCCGCGCGAGGTCGGCCACCGTGATCTGGTCCTGGCCTGGCAGCGAGCCGATCGGCTTGCGCGGCCCCGTTCCAGCCCGCACGAACAGCGGCAGCAGCAGTTGGGAAGCGTGCAGATGCGTGGCCCGCGTCAAGCGGCGCACGGCCGGCAGATGGCGGAGTCGACGCAGACGAGTTTGCGGAAAAGAGGAGGGCGTCATCATGCGGTCGGTTATAGCCGAGACGCCCCACCAGAGGTATAGGGCCGCAGGCGATTTCGAGCGGTCGAGATTGCACGGGTGCGACCTCCCGGGCATACTGTCGCCGCCCTGTCGCCGCCTTCACGGAGAAAGGCGGCGTTTCCAACTCGGCATCCGACCTGGCCATGAGGGGATGGCAGCTCGTCCCACGCAGGCAAGGCCTGCAGACGAAGCCCTCAGACGCAGCCCCCTGACTCCCTCCCCCACCGGAGAACCCCGATGAGCGATTCCGTGCTGCTCCTTCCCCGCCACGAAAATCAGGCCCGCGCCCTAGCCCAGTATGCAATCGACTTCTGCGCAGGGCGGCATGGCGCGATTCCGGATTCCGTCTGGGATCGCTTGGAGCTGTTTCATCTGGACAGCGTCGCCTGCGGACTGTCGGCGCTGGCCTGGGGCACGCGAGCTCCGCGGATCCTGCGCGACGAAGCGCTCGACTACCCGACCGATGGCCCCTGGGCTGCGACCTGCTTCGGCAGTTCGCAGCGAGTACACGCCGAGAAGGCGGTGGTCGCCAACAGCTCCGCCGTTCGGGAATGGGACTCCAACGGCACCAACTTCGGCTACAACCCGGCCCGCGGCGCGACGCGCGGCGAGTTCGGGCATAACGATTTCTATCCCGTGGCCATGGCGGGGACGCAGATTGCTGGCGGCGACGGCTGGATGCTGTCCCGCGCGATGCTCTGCTTGGACGAAATTCGCGGACGACTGGCCGAAGTCTTCGCGCTCAAGAACTACAAGATCGACCATGTGGTGCACGGAGCGATCGCGTCGGCGGCCGTCTTCGGCGCACTGGTGGGAGCAACCGTCGACCAGATCGAATCGGCCATCGGCATGACGGTTGCGCACTATGTCCCCTTCCGTGCCATCCGCGCGGGACACCAGCTGTCCGACTCCAAAGCCGCGGCCATTAGCTCCGAAGTGGCCGTGCTGAGTGTCCAGCGCGCGCTGCGGGGATTCTTGGGTCCGGCCGACATCTTTCGCAACCCGCAGGCGCTCTTCTGCCTCTTCGAGCCCCCCGGACGACCGCACGAAAGTCCGTTCGACCTCGCGCTGTCCACCAGCGGCTCCGATTTCGCCATCATGGCCATGCACTTCAAACTGGGCCTCTACGAGCACCAGTCGGCCGGCGCGATCCAGGCCGTCGTCGACCTGCTGCAGCACCATCCGCTCCTCGTGTCGCAGATCGACCGCCTTCGACGCATCGCCATCCGCATCTACGAACCGGCCTGGGGCATCATCGCCGACCCTGCGAAGCGGGATCCGCGCACGCGCCAGTCGGCCGACCATTCGCTGGTGTACATCGTGGCCAGCGTCCTGGGCAAGGCATACCGCAGCCGGCAGACGGCCTGGAGCGACCTGATGCTGCTGCCCGAAGACTACGCCGACAACGCGCTCCACGATCCGCTCACCCGCGCGCTGATGGCCCAGATGGAACTCCATCATGGCGGAGCCGAATTCGACCGCCGCTATCCGGAGGGCATTCCCACGCAGGTCGAGATCGAACTGGAGTCGGGCGAACGACTCGACAGCGGCCTCGTCATGTTCCCGCTAGGCCACGCCCTGTCGCAGGACGAGTCGCTGGATCGCGTGCTGCACGACAAGTTCCGGCGCCTGCTGGCCGGCACTGTTGCACAGCCCGACACGCTCATGGCCGCCTGCCGCCACCTGCGCGGTCGCTCGGCCGCCGAGATCGCGAAGCTGTATAGCGAGCCGGTGGATCTCTCGAGGCCTCGCGAATAAAGACGCGGCGATTCCACAAAGCGCATCGCCAGGCAGCGCGTCGCCAGGCAACACAGTCCACCGCGGTCGCGACACCAGGCGATGCGGCACCTCCCGTTCTTATCGCAAGAACCCGCCCTCGCAGGATACGCGCGACCACCGGGCCATCGGGGACGGCCGACTGCGCCCGCAGTCGGCCGTCCAGCTACTCCCGCGGCACGACCCTTTGGGCGGGAACCCTGCGTCTTTCGTGCGATCCACGCCACTTTTCCGGCACGCACCAGGGCTTTCCGGCACACACGCAGCCATCTTCTAAGCGGTTCTTGCTGGCCGCGTGTCCGATGGCGCAGGGACGAGAAAACCTCTTCGGTCCACTCCCAACCCTAGTCGCACCTAATGAAAACCACCATTTGCAGTAGGCGAAGCACGCCATTTCACCCAGCGATCCGCAGCGCTGGGGCAACCACTCGCAAGCAACCGGCGGTGAGCTACACGTGCCGTTTGTTCGTTGTGCGTCTTCGATGCGGATCCACCACACCCACGACCAGCATTCAACGTCTCGCTTGCGCACCGCGCGCGACTCGACGCCTGAAAGCAAAACGACCGAAACAAATCGCCACGAATCTGCTTTTAGCAATGCGCAACGCAAGCGTTAGCACTCTGTAACTCCGGCGTTGGGGAGTGTCACGAAGGCCCAATTCGCAATCCCTTGATTCACTGCAACTTACCAACAAGTCGATCCAGAGCCTCTCCCAACTCCCTCTCTTTTGGACTCGCACTGTCCCGCATCACAAGCAACTTCTGCGGCAAAAATGGCATTTTCGCATTCCGTAAACACCTGCGTTCGCACTGGTGTTTCCAAGAGAACGTGGCCCGACAATCCAGCCATTCATTCGCGATGTGACATCTCCTTGTCACTGCATCGGTTTTCGCATCGCGCATCGCAGGCTGGCCCACCGCAATCCCATTGCCTCGGTATTCCCACGCCGCTTGAAGTCGTAATAATCATGCCGATCTACCTAAGGAGCCACTTCCCACAAGGATGCGCCCATCGAGAATTCCGCTGGATACGAATCATGTTGAACACCGGATTTCCCATCATCACTTTGATCGCCGCCGCTTCTCTCGCGCCTTGCGTCTGGCTTGCCCTGGTTGGGTTTCGCGCGAACCGCCTGCTGCTTTACGGCCCCCTGATCACCCTCATGATCGGCATCTCATGGCTGACGATGGCGAACTGGACCCAAGCGTACTGGATCCCCATCATCATTTTGAATACGTGGGTCCCCCAGGTGCTCGCCACCGGCATCCTTCGGCACCACTATCATCGGGACCGAGAGTTGTACATCGAGACCGCGGACGACTACCGATCGAGTCGCAGGCAGCCGCCGAGGAGCGTTCGACCCTTGGCATCGGATTCGGCGAGCCCCCAGCCTTCCCCGGTAGATACGACACGCGACGCGTCACGTCGGGAGGGCGCAGAGCGAAGCATGCCTTCCCCCTGGCCGGTGATCACGGACGGTCGCGAGGGAGTCAACAGCCGACCTTCCGGTCAAAACATCCAGAAAGGCGACAGGGCGATCGCCGCACTGCCACTTCCCACGGATTGGCATTGCGGCTGAAACGCCTGTGAAGCCACTTCGATTCGCGTTCGACAGCGTCTCCTGCCGCGAATCACCCTCCACGACGGGTCATGCCTGCCGGACGCGTTCCCTGCCCCAGGCATCGGCCATCTTGATCGCCGCGAAGACACGATCGGGACTCACCGGGCGGCGTTCGTGGTAGATCGTCTCGCCTTCCGCACAGGCCCGCTGGGCCACTTGCTGCAGATCGGCGTCCGAGGCGTTCCCGAGTCCCAGTTGTCCCAGGGTCGTCGGCAGGCCCACCTGTTCGCAGAACGTGTACACCGCTTCCACCGTATCGGGGCAACGGTCGGCCAAGAAGAGGCCCGCGGCGACACCGAAAGCCACCTTTTCGCCATGCAGGAAATGGTGCGTGGCGGGCAGGCAGGTCAATCCATTGTGGATCGCGTGCGCGCTGGCAAGACCACCGCATTCAAACCCCAAGCCCGACATCAGCGTATTGGCCTCCACCACGCGTTCCAGCGCTGGCGTCACCACCTGCGCTTCGCAGGATCGCAGGGCGGCCAGCCCGTGGCTGCGCAGGGTGTCCCAGCAGAGCCGTGCAACGGCACCCGCCACCAGGGTCGCGTGGCCGCCGCACTGATTGCCGGACGACGACTCG
>CAZUJM010000295.1:0-895 GCA_964620405.1 uncultured Pirellulaceae bacterium
GCCTATTCTATGTAGCGCTGGGTTCGGCTGCGGTGGGCCGATCTTCGGCGTCCGGAACGCGGCCCGGGAGACAGCCGGCTTCGCGGCCCTTCTCCGATCCCCGTCGTGCGGACGCAGGAGCCAATCGAACCACAGGCAAGCGAGCCAATCGGGACCGGCGGAACCATCCAGGCCAGCGGATGTCGTACGCTCGAAAGGGTGAACCAGACGCCGTGCGGGTGTTTGGGGGCTTGCCCGGAGTCCCGGGAGACAGGGGCCTCCCGTCGCGAGCCAGCGAGCGGCCGAATGGACGCTTGCTCCGCGTACCCACCGTCCCGCGATTTCCGCACCTCCCAGTCCCCTCGGGTCCACTGCAATCAACCGCCACGGCGGGGCCGACCACCGGGCCCGGCCCTTCCCACGGGAACCCACGTGACACAAGCGATCCATTCCCACACGTTCGACAACGGACTGACGCTGCTTGCCGAGTGCATGGACTGGCTGGAGTCGGTCGCGTTCTCGATTCAACTGCCGGCCGGCTACATCCACGACCCGCCAGGGCGTCTGGGCCAGGCCAACTTCGCCTGCGAAATGGTGCAGCGAGGCTGCGGGCCGCGCGACAGCCGGCAGTTCGTCGAGGACCTCGACCGTCTGGGCGTCGACCGCAGCGCAGCGGTGTCGGCAGTGCACACCAGCTACGGCGGCGCGATGCTGGCCGACAAGCTGAGCGCGGCGCTGGAGATCTACGCCGATCTTGTGCAGAGTCCGCACCTGCCGGAGAACCAGTTGGAGGATGGAAGGCAGGTCTGCCTGCAGGAGATCCTGGCGATGGAGGACGACTTGGCGCACCAGACGATGGTGCGTCTGCGTCATCAGCACTACGGCGATCCCTGGGGCCGCACGGCGCAGGGCGAGG
>CAZUJM010000295.1:905-6526 GCA_964620405.1 uncultured Pirellulaceae bacterium
CGGTCTTCGCGCGCGAGGAGGCGGCGATCGAGGACATGACCGCTCGCGACATCCGCGAGCACGTGGCCCGCTGCTACCAGCCGCGCGGCGCCACCATCAGCGTGGCGGGCAAGATCGACTGGCCGCGACTGCTGGACGAAGTGGGCCGGCGATTCGGCCACTGGCCGGCGCAGGAACCGCACGAAGTTGCCAACCAGCCGCCGACGCGAGGCTACACGCACATCCCGTTCGAATCCAACCAAACACAGATCGGCGTCGCCTACGCGAACGTTCCGTATCGCGATCCCAACTACTTCCAGGCCCGCGGCGCCGTCGGGATCCTCAGCGACGGCATGAGTTCCCGGCTGTTCACCGAAGTCCGCGAAAAGCGAGGCCTCTGCTACACCGTCTACGCCACCTGCCACAGCCTTCGAGACCGCGGCGCGGTGCTCTGCTACGCCGGCACGAGCACCGAGCGGGCGCAGGAGACACTGGATGTGCTGCTGGCCGAACTGCGTCGCGTGGCCGAAGGTGTGGAAGCCAGTGAACTGCAGCGGCTGAAGGCTCGCATCAAGAGTTCGCTGATCATGCAGCAGGAGTCCAGCGCGTCCCGCTGCCTCTCAATGGCCGCCGACTGGTACCACCTCGGCCGCATTGTCACCATGGACGAGGTCAGTTCCATCATCGACGGCCTCACCTGCGACTCCATCAACGCCCATCTTCGCGCCCACCCGCCGGGCAACTTCACCGTCGTCACGCTCGGCGAGAAAGAACTGGAGGTTCCTCTTGGAGTTTCGTGAGTTCACCCTGCCCAACGGCCTGGAGATCGTGGCCGAGTGCAATCCGCGCGCGTACTCGACCGGCATCGCCTTCTTCGTCAACGCCGGATCGCGCGACGAGGATCAGCACAACGCCGGCGTCAGCCACTTCCTCGAACACATGATGTTCAAGGGAACGCCACGCCGCTCCGCCGAACAAGTCAACCGCGAACTCGATGAACTCGGTTCGCACTCCAACGCCTTCACCAGCGAGGAGCATACGGTCTACTACGCGACGGTGCTGCCGGAGTATGCGGAGCAGACGGTCGACCTGCTGGCCGACATGATGCGTCCGTCGCTGCGCCAGGACGACTTCGACACCGAGAAGCAGGTGATCCTCGAGGAGATCCTCAAGTACGAGGACCAGCCGCCGTTCGGCGCGCACGAGAAGTGCATGGCCGCCTACTTCGGTGACCATCCGTTGGGCAACAGCGTGCTGGGCACCACCGACAGCATCACGCGACTGACGTCATCGCAGATGCGGGAATACTTCGAGCGGCGTTACAGCCCAAACAACCTCAAGCTGGTGGCCGCCGGCCGCGTGGACTTCGACGCGCTCGTCCAGAAAGCGATCGCCTGCTGCGGCGACTGGCCCGCCTATCCGGCCGAACGTCCGCTGAAACCGTCGTCGCTGCGCGAAGGCTTCCAGGCGTTCACCAAGGAGTCCGCGTCGCAGCAGTATATCGTGCAGATCACGGCCGGCCCCGCCGCCGACGATCCCGATCGCTACGCCAGCCGACTGCTGGCCACCATCCTCGGCGACGACTCCGGCAGCCGTCTCTACTGGGAACTCGTCGATCCAGGCCTCGCTGAGTTCGCCGGCATCGGCACCTACGAGTTCCAGGGGACCGGCATCTTCATGTCGTACCTCTGCTGCGCCCCCGAACAGGCAGCCGAAAACCTCGAACGCATCCGCCACGTGGAACTCGAAGTGGAGCGACATGGCATCACCGCGTCGGAGTTGGAACTGGCCTGCAACAAGATCTGCTCGCAACTGGTCCGCCAAAGTGAGCGGCCGAGCAACCGCATGTTCTCGCTCGGCAATGGCTGGCTGCAACGGCACAGCTACCAGACCGTGCAGGAACGCCTCGCCGCCTACCAGCGCGTGACGCTCCCCATGGTCCACGCCGCCCTCGAACGCTACACGCTCTCCCGCAACACCACCGTCAGCATCGGCCCCCTGGCCACCGATTAACACGGCCAGGCCTCGCGTTCTTCTTCGTGGGAGAATGGACGCCGGCGGTTTTAACCACGGAGACTTACCACAGAGCTCACGAAGTTTCGCACGGAGACCACCGAGAACCGGCCCCCCTACGGAAACCTCCGTGCCAACCTCCGTGCCAACCTTAGTGCCCTCCGTGCCCTCCGTGGTTAAAAAAAGACCCGCCCACCCGACGAACCCAACCAAACTTCATTACAACTTCCCTTCACCAACCTACAGGAGTCTTCCAACATGGAACGTACGCTCGTTCTTCTCAAGCCCGACTGTGTCCAGCGCCGACTGATGGGCGCGATCATCTCGCGATTTGAGAACAAGGGCTTGAACATCGTGGCCGTCAAGCTGCTGCAGGTGACGCCGGAGCTGTCGAAGCAGCACTATGCGGAGCATGTCAGCAAGCCGTTCTATCCGGGGCTGGAGAAGTTCATCACGGGCGCGCCGGTGCTGGCGATGGTCGTGGAAGGCCTGGAAGTGATCCGTGTGGTGCGTGAGATGCTGGGTGCGACGAGTGGCTTGAAGGCGGCGGCCGGCACGATCCGCGGCGACTTCAGCAGCAGCCGCCAGATGAACCTGGTGCATGCCAGCGACGGCCCCGAAGCGGCCGCGCGGGAAATCAAGCTCTACTTCCGCGACAACGAGATCTGCGCCTACACGCCCGACCTCACGCCCTGGCTGATGGCCGGCGACGAAGCGTAAGGCGACCACATCGGTCCGCCTGTTCTTCCTGCGTGCCCGCCGCGCACCTTGGCTCGGCGGCTTCTCCCACGCGACATCGCCCGAGTGGCAACGCCCTACGGAGCCGTCTCGCTCGGCGCAGTCACAGCATCCTGCTTCGCGGGCTCACGTCGTGCTACAGAGCGCCGGCCGGCGTCTCAGCGCGCAGCTGGTCGATCATGTCGATCGTCGCCTGTTCCACCGCCCGCAGCCACGAAGCGCGGGCGACGTCGGCGTAGCGCGGCAGCTCGTGCGCGAAGATGATGCCGCGGGAGCTGTTGATGATGGCGCCCAGCCCGTTGGCGTGGAACGCATGTCGCGTGTCGGCGGCACTGCCGCCCTGGGCGCCGAAGCCGGGCACGAGGAACCAGGCATGCGGCATCGCTTCGCGCAGCTCCGCCAGCTGCTCCGGATAGGTCGCACCCACGACCGCGCCCGTGATCCCGTACCCGCTCTCCCCCGTCGTCTCGGCCGCCATCGTCTCGACCAGCGAGGCGACGTGGCGATAGAGCGGCCGGTCGCCCACGACTAGGTCTTGGAAGGTGCGGCCGCCGGGGTTGGAGGTTTTGACAAGCACGAACAGGCCCGCTCCGGCCTGTTTGGCCTGCTTCACGAACGGCGTCAGGCTGTCGTCGCCCAGGTAGGGGCTGATCGTCAAGCAGTCGGCCCGCCAGGGCGTGGCCTCGCCGAGATAAGCCCGTGCGTAGCCTTCGGCCGTCGAACCGATGTCGTTGCGTTTGCCATCGAGGACAACCAGCACGCCGCGCTGCCGCGCGTGTTCGATCACTTCCGCCAGAGCCACCATGCCGGCGGGCCCGAGTTCTTCGAAGAAGGCCATCTGCGGCTTGACGGCGGGGACGCGGGAGGCGACGACATCGAGGATTTCGCAGCAGAAGGTTCGGAAGGCCGCCGCACGCTGCGGCAGCCCGTCTCCTTCGCGACGCAGGCACTCCGGCAACTGCTCCCAGCGGGGATCCAGCCCCACGACCACGGGATTCCCGCACCGCCGCACGGCCGCGGCCAGCCGATCCGCAAACGCCTGCTTACCCTGGCTCATGCGTTCCTGTCTCCCTGTTCATCAGAGGCTCTATTCAGCAAAGGCCCTGTTGATCCAAGGCCCCGAAAATCACAAGACAGAGACCATCCCACGGCCAAGCCCGTTGCTTGGCTGGCAACCCGGACGCCCCGCCAGTTTTCGCGGGACCGCGCCCCGACAGGCAGTCCCTGGGCCGCCTTGAGCTTTTGCCCAGGACCGGCGTTGAAAGGAAAGCCGAATTGTGCCATAGTGAGCGCTCTGTCGGGAGGGGCCTCCGGGCGACTCCACGGCAGGCGGGGCGTAGCGCAGCCTGGATAGCGCGTCAGACTGGGGGTCTGAAGGTCGCTGGTTCGAATCCAGTCGCCCCGATTTGCCTGCGGTAAATCGCAGGTTGAAGAATTGAGCACAAGGTCGTCGTCAATCGCAGGCGGCCACGCATCGAGCCGATGGGAGAGCGCGAACGCGGGGATTTCGTCCCCCGGGAGGCCTTCTCCTCTCGGCTCGTTCTGTTTCATCTCGGCCGGGTAGTCAGCGGCCGCAGTTCTCCGTGGCCCTCCGCGCCAATCTCCGTGCTCTCCGTGGTAAAAAAAGCCTAAGCGTCAATCCTGCGAATGCCGGGGGGATTTAACCACGGAGGACGCGGAGGGGACATGAAGGGCCACGGAGAGGATCGGCGAGGCGATTGGCCAAGCCGCAACTCCGTAAGAGGCACGATTGACGTGGACACCTGAGGTTGGGATGACAATTTCTTGCTCGAAGTCCTTACTGGCTCAACAACTTAGTTGCCGCTGGCCCTGAGCACGCCGCCTCATTAAACTACAGGCTGTCCATGACTTTTGGCCATATCTCGACGTGTACTGAACTACAGCGGAGAAGAAAGTGATGCAGTCACGTTTGACGTTGACGACATTAACCGTGGCTTTGGCGACGTGTCTCGTTTGCACTGAAGTCATAGTCGCACAAGGTGGCAAGGAAATCACCAACAGCATCGGGATGAAGCTGGTATTGATCCCGAAGGGCACGTTCCAGATGGGATCGCCGGAGACTGAAGGTGATCGTGATGACGACGAGACCCAGCATGAGGTGACCATCAGCCGAGACTATCACTTGGGGATTTACCAAGTGACGCAGGCCCAATACGAAAAGGTAATGGGCGAGACCCCGAGCTTTTTCCAAGGTGACAAGATTGGTGGTGACTGTTCGAGCCATCCAGTGGAGTGTGTTTCGTGGGTCGACGCAGAGAAATTCTGCAGACGTCTTTCGGGCTTACCGGCGGAGCATTCAGCGGGCCGTTTCTATCGTTTGCCAACGGAGGCAGAGTGGGAGTATGCGTGCAGGGCCGGAAGCACGAGGGCGTATTGCTTCGGTGACGACGCGGCATTACTGGACGAGTACGCTTGGTTCCGGGAAAACTCCGACGAAACACACCCTGTGGGCGAGAAGCGTTCGAACGCTTGGGGCCTCTATGACATGCACGGGAACGTGTGGGAATGGTGCTGGGACTGGTACGATGAATACCCGCCGAATTCCGCAACCGACCCGCGTGGCCTCCCTGGGGGCTCAATCCGCGTGTGCCGTGGCGGCTGCTGGAACCGCGCGGCCGCATTTTGTCGTTCGGCGAGCAGGGGCTGGCGCGGCCCGTCGATCCGCAGTCTTATTATCGGCTTTCGCGTGGCCCTGATTTCCTCCGGAATCCTCGGGCCAAGCGAGTAGCGAAGCTTGGGGCATGGGCACTGAGGTCGCGCAGGCGGCGGCGCGCGACCGTAGATGCCGGTGTCCGCAGGCGTAGCGGCCCGGGTGGATGATGTCCGGGGTGCAGAAGGCGAAGCTCCGTGATCCCCTTGCCGCATGCCGT
>CAZUJM010000296.1:0-3555 GCA_964620405.1 uncultured Pirellulaceae bacterium
TCCGTTGGTCGCACGACGAAGGTGTCATCGGCGGAAGTGCCAGAGAGGCTCGCTCGGTCCTGGCCACCGCGCGCGTCGACCTCGACTCGAGTGATCGCATCCACCTCGTCGAGGAAACCAGGCGTCACCAGTCGAGTCCAGCCATCCCGGGCCAGCAGCACGTCGCTCTGCTCGGACCCTCGAAGCACCGCCCCATCGTCACCGCCGCCTCCCCAGAAGTAGACTCGATCGACTCCCGATACCCAGGTCCGCGTCGTCGCATTCGAGTACTCACGCACTCCGCCGTCCGCTGCGTATCGGTCGGGGCCAAGGCTGCCGTGCAACTGGACGCGCTGACCGAGGCCCGCGAGGCCTTGAAGGTGCAACTGCCGCGGTTGGACGATCGAAAGGCGATATCGACCGTTGCTCGCTTCGACGCGGTCGTCACGCACGATGAAGGAATCTCCCCGACGGAGCGACTGGAGCACGAGCTTGCTTTCCGGATTCTGGCGAATCACCAGCGATCGCGCGGCCGTCTTCGGCAGGGGAACGTCTCGACCATCCCACGCCATCTGCAGGCTTTCGTCCAGCCGCACGTCCAGCTGCTCGATACCCGTCGGCACGTTGACCGCCCAACCACCCTGCTCTTCCTGCGTCACGACGTTCGCCACGACCAGCCGCGAGCCTCCCGGCGGCGCATCCACCAGCCGCACCCAGTAGACCTCGCCAGCGCGAACCCGCACATCCCAGCGATCGGCCCCCGGCTGCGGACGGGCGTCGAGAACCAGTTGTTGCTGGGAGTTCCACAGTTGCAGTCGCGTCTCCTTGGTTTGGTTCGAGGGTGCCGCGAGCGTCAACCAGCCCTCCGTGACTGTTTCCAAGCGGAAGTTGCCCCCGTTGGTCGAGGAGGTCTTCCGCTCGGCGAACGCGATACGCCCCAGGTTCTCGAACGGATCGATGCCAATCGCCCAGGAGTAGTTCCCGGCGGTTTCGCCTTCGACGTGGACCAGAACCCGTTGCCCCGGTTGCACCTCGCCCCCCGGCATCTGGGTCCAGTCCACCTCGGCCCCGTCCACATGGATCCGCAGGCGGCTCTGCGGAGGTGCCGACCGAACGTCCACGCGCAGGTGGCCACGGCGGGGCGACGGAAAGGTAAAGAAGTCCTGGTCGCCCGGTCGGTCGAGGCGTCCGGTGATGGCCGCCGGAGCGTTCGCAACGGATAGGGCGATCGCCTGTTCGGGACGCGAAGGTTCCCGATCGGGAAGCACCAGTTCCAGGGCGGCTCCCAGTCGAATGCGACTGTACGCGAGGCCGGTCGCCGGATCGACCAGGGTCTCGGACGAGCGGCGCATCACGTCCAGGATCTCGCGCTGACCAACCTCAGGCCTGCCCGCTCGCTGGAAGGCTTCGCGGATCAGTACGGCGGCGCCCGCCACCTGCGGTGTGGCTTGGCTGGTTCCGGAGAACGCGCGGAAGTCATCCGTCTTGCCGTTGAAGTCGTAGAGGTAGTCGGTGATGGTGCTGGTGATGCGTTCTCCGGGCGCCACCAGCATGCGAGGTTCCCGGCGCGTGAAGTGGCTCAACCTTCCCTGGGCGTCAGCGCTTCCCACAGGCACCACCGATGGATCGGAGGCCGGATAGTTGAGCGCCGACTGGCCATCGGACTGGTAGCCGTTGCCGGCAGCGACGGCCACGAAGATCCCGGCTGCCGCGAGACGCGCAAACTCGTCGGCCAGTACGCTCCCCGAAACACTGGTATCGGCGGGGGCAACGCCAAGAGACAGGTTGACGGTCGTGATCGGATGGGGAAACGCCGTGCGATGCTCCTCCACCCAGCGAAGCGCCTTCTCGATCCAGCGGAAGTCGCTCCGGCCCTGGTCGTCGAAGACCCGGAGTGCGACCAGGTCCACTTGCGGCGCCACGCCAAAATGCGTCTTGTCCCGGCTCGCCAGGATGCCGGCCACATGCGTTCCATGGAACCCGGCAGGCGGGTCGTCGTACGGGTCGGCATCGTTTTCGGCGGTGAAATCCCAGCCGCCTACGACGCGATACCCGGCCCCCAGGCCACCGCCCAGGGCTGGATGGTCGTAGGCGATCCCGCTGTCAATGACGGCCACTGTCTGGCCGCGGCCCTGCAGCTCCCAACGCGCATGGGCGTCCGCCAGATCACTCTGCCAGGCCGACAGGTACGTATTTTCCGCCGTGGGCGCCATCGACGCCCACCCAGCACACGCAAGCCGAGGCTCCAACGCTTCTCCACGGTTGGATCCCCAGCGCAGCGGGTGCGCATAGGAACCATCCATTCGCAAATCTCTTGGTGCAGCTCAGGGTAGTCAATCAGGATGGAGCCCGCGGTCCGGAACGGATTCCGAGTTCGCGGGCCAAGCAATCAAGTTGTGGGAAGAGCGAGTTGCCGGACGGGATGCTGCTGGTAGGCAGATGCTGATCCGGGCCCGGACGGGCGGGACAGAAAGGAAAAGGCAGTCGTCCGGGAACCGATCGCGAAGGCTGCTCGCGACTCTTCGTCTCCCAACCATAGGACACCCACCCCCACCGCGAAGCGGGTCAGGGCAGCCCGGTTGCCCGCCCCGGGGAACCTCACGCGAAAATGCGGGGACGTCGCTCCGACTGTTGCCCGACCGCGTCCGCGTGCTGTTTCCGAAACACGCCCGAAGCGCCAAGACAGGCAAGAATTAACGGTCGGTCCGGTTCGACTCCACTTCGCGGCGACCGCTGTCCGAAATCCCTTTCGTGATCCTCGCCGTCGTCACGAACAGCACTTGCACGAGGGGTGTTCCGTGTCCATCCGCCAGACTCTAGATGCCTGCTATCTCTGCTGGCTGAGCAAGCCCAAGGCAGATCGTTCCCTCTTCCAATACCTGCGGAAGCACTCCGTCCGGTCGATGGTGGAGCTCGGACTGCGGGACGAGACGCGATCGCTGGCGATGGTGCGTATGGCGCAGTATCGACAGCCGGGTGAGGAGATTCGCTATGCGGGCATCGACCTGTTCGACGCTCGACCGGCGGACGCGACGCCGTTGAAGCTCAAGCAGATGCATCAGGCGATGAATCGGTCAGGAGCCGCCGTGCGACTCATTCCCGGCGACGCCTTCGGGGGACTGGCGCGTTCCGCGAATCAACTGCAGGGCACCGACCTCCTCGTCATCAGCGCGGGACACGACGAGGAGAACCTCGCTCGCGCCTGGATGTACGTTCCTCGCCTGCTGTCCGCCGAGGGGCGGGTGCTGATGGCCGACGGACCGGCGGTGGACGGCTCTCCTCGCTTCCGAATGCTGGAGGCAGCGGAGGTCGAGGAGCGGGCCCTGCAGTCGCAAAAGGCGCGGCGCGCCGCGGCCTGACCGCCCACTGCACCGACGCTCCCGCCACCCGGCCGGACGCGTGGCCTCACCGGGGACTGGTTCGCAGCCATCTGGGGAAGCCACCGGGACCTGCGCGGCCGTTCGCCTCGGCCCTGTGTCCCAGACGCCCTGTGTCCCAGGCGCCGTGTGTCCCAGGCGCCGTGTGTCCCAAGGGCCCTGTGTCCCAAGGGCCCTGTGTCCCAAGGGCCCTGTGTCC
>CAZUJM010000296.1:3655-6516 GCA_964620405.1 uncultured Pirellulaceae bacterium
TGTGTCCCAAGGGCCCTGTGTCCCAAGGGCCCTGTGTCCCAAGGGCCCTGTGTCCTCGGGGCTAGCGAAGCTGAACGCTATCCCGGGATGCGTGCGTGGGAAGATCGGCAGCCCGCTGGCTTCGCGCATCGGGCCGTTACCTTATTTCGCGGATCACCGTTCGGGCTTCCGCCCGGCTGTGACTCGGGAGGTCGACGTTTCTTGCCGCGAACGGGCATGGGACGGTTCGCGACCCAGGGGGTGGCGGTTATAATCTCGGTTTCGAGAGATCCAAGCAGGGGAAGGAGGTCGTCTGGCGTCCATGAGTTCGCAGCCGCGCACGATGTTTCAGAAGGTGTGGGACAGCCACATTGTCCATGCCGAGTCCGGCCAGCAGACGATTCTCTACATCGATCTGCATCTGGTGCACGAAGTGACCAGCCCCCAGGCTTTCGAGGGGCTACGCCTCGCGGGTCGGAAGGTGCGGCGTCCGGAGCGCACGGTGGCCACCCCCGACCACAATGTGCCGACCACGGACCGCCTGCTGCCCATCGCGGATCCGATCTCGCGCCAGCAGGTGGATACGCTTCGCAACAACTGTCGCGAATTCGGCATCCAGCTCTACGATCTCGACAATATCAAGCAGGGCATTGTCCACATCATCGGACCCGAACTGGGCCTGACGCAGCCTGGCATGACCATCGTCTGCGGGGACAGCCACACGGCGACGCACGGCGCGTTCGGCGCGCTGGCGTTCGGCATCGGCACGAGCGAAGTGGAACATGTGCTTGCCACCCAGACACTGCTCCAGAGCACGCCGAAGACGTTCGAACTGCGAGTGGATGGTGAGTTGCTGCCGGGCATCACGGCCAAGGACCTGATCCTGTACCTGATCGGACAGATCACGACCGACGGCGGAACCGGTTATGTGCTGGAGTATACGGGCGAGGTCATCCGGCGACTGAGCATGGAGCAGCGGATGACGGTCTGCAACATGTCGATCGAGGCAGGAGCGCGGGCCGGCATGATCGCGCCCGATGCCACGACGTTTGCTTATCTGGAGGGACGCGAGTTCGCGCCGCGTGGTGCCGACTTCGCCAAGGCGGTATCCGCCTGGGAGAAGCTGCCCAGTGACCCGGGCGCGAAGTACGATCGGTCGCTGGTGTTCCGTGGCCAGGACATCGGGCCACAGGTCACCTGGGGTACGAACCCGGGACAGGTGATCGACGTGACCCATCCAGTGCCAGGTCCCGACGCGTTCACCTCCGATGTGGACCGCAAGTCGACGCAGAACGCCCTGGAATACATGGGACTGAAGCCCGGCGTGCCGCTGACGGAAGTCCCGGTGGGTCGCGTCTTCATCGGCTCCTGCACGAACGGGCGTATTGAAGACCTGCGTGAAGCTGCCAGGGTGGTCCATGGTCGTCGCGTTTCGTCGACCGTGCAGGCGATGGTGGTTCCCGGCAGCGGGCAGGTGAAGCAGCAGGCAGAAGCAGAAGGCCTCGATCGCGTGTTCCGGGAAGCGGGCTTCGAATGGCGTGACGCGGGGTGCAGCATGTGCCTTGGCATGAACCCCGACCAGCTCGCGCCCGGCGAGCGTTGCGCCTCGACGAGCAACCGGAACTTCGAGGGCCGTCAGGGCAAGGGTGGCCGCACCCACCTGTGTTCGCCCGCCATGGCCGCAGCGGCGGCCATCGAAGGCCGTTTCGTCGACATTCGACACTGGTCCTGAAACCCAACCACGATGCTCGCCAAGTTTCGGGCCCGCCAGGTTTCCGGGCCCGCCCGCAGGGACCGGCCCTCAGCCCCGGCCGGCCCGCTTGGCGATTCCCCTTGGCCCGGACACCCCCGAAGCGAGAGACAGGAAAGGCGACCATGCAGGCCTTCACGACGCACTCCGGACGCGTAGTCACGATGGATCGTGCCAACGTCGATACGGACCAGATCATTCCCAAGCAGTTCCTGAAGCGGATCGAGCGGACCGGTTTTGGTCAGTTCCTCTTCTTCGACTGGCGGTTCCTCGAGAACGGATCCCCGAACCCGAATTTCGAGCTGAACCATCCCGACCGCGCGGGGGCGACCATTCTCGTGGCGCGGCGTAATTTCGGCTCCGGCTCCAGCCGCGAACACGCGGTCTGGGCTCTCTCCGACTACGGTTTCCGCGCCGTCATCGCTCCCAGCTTCGCGGACATCTTCTACAACAACTGCTTCAAGAATGGCCTGCTGCCGGTGGTGCTCGAGGAGGCGGTCATCGACCAGATCTTCGAGCGGGCGGCCAGTCGGCCGGACTACCAGTTGACGGTCGACCTGCACGAGCAGTTGGTTTCGGATGGTGCGGGCATCAAGGCCAGCTTCCAGGTAGAGCCGGCGCGCCGGGAACGCATGCTGCAGGGTCTCGACGATATCGGCATGACGCTTCGACACGTCGACAAGATCGGGGCCTACGAAGCGGCTCACGGCATCGGCTCCCGCTCCTGATCCCACGGCGGGGCGTCACGAGGAGGCATCGTCGCATGATCGAACTGCGGGCGAATCGAATCGTTTCCCGCCTCGCGGCCTGTGTGGCTCTCCTTTTGGCGGACACCGCCATGGGTGCCTGGGAGTCCAAACTGGTCGTGGGTGACCTGCAGCTGCCCACCGCCGTGGCGGTGCAGCCGGATACCGAGCACGTCTTCGTGTCGGAATCCGGGCGAGGTCGAGTGATCCGCGTCGTCGATGGGGTGGCTTCGGAAGTCATCACGGAACTCCCCTCGGATTCCCAGGCATCACCGCCGCGTGGTCCCCAAGGACTGCTGTTTCTGGACGCCCAGACCCTGGTGCTGGCGGGCATGGGTCCGCCGGAGCAGCCGAGCGGCTTGTTGCTGTTCCGCGTTCCTTCCCCC
>CAZUJM010000297.1:0-2351 GCA_964620405.1 uncultured Pirellulaceae bacterium
GTTCTGGGAACACTTCCAGAAACATTATTTTGCCGACCGGCCCGCCGAGGAGAAACAGTTCTTCGAGGAGAACCGGTATTTCCTCGCCTCGATGCGTACCATCCACGTGATCACTTACCTGACGCACATGCGTCCCAAGTTCGAGCGGCAGCTCACGGAGATCCTGCTGCCTCGCATCATGGAAACTCGCCGCACCGCCGGCTGAGGTCGGCACACGCAGTCGACCGGGCCGGCGAGTTGATCGGGCCGCGGCCTTGTAGAAGAGCCCGTCCCTGCCCGCGGGTCTCCTGCGCCTCGATCCGGGAAGGTATACTCGCCCGAGGCCCTGGTAGCACCCTGTCCCTTCGGCTCCCACGCTGGTTCTGCTGCGTGGGAACGCAGCCGCTGCTGGCGAGGCGTGTCCGGTGGTGCACGGGAGCGGTTTCAGGACCGCCGGAAGTCGCGGGATGGAAGTTGCGTGATCCCCGTACGGCAGGCGGGGCTGGGTGCATCTTGGCGGCCGTGCTGACGCTCGGCGTGCGACGCGTGCCGACGACGATGGCCACCGGGCCGAGGAGCCGCCGGTCGGTTCCGTGCCTGCTCGACGTCCACTTCTCGCGATGGACTGCTGCACTTTTTCCCTGGTGAGACATGCCCAAGAAACGACTGCTACTGGTTGGCTGGGATTCGGCGGACTGGAAGATCATCCACCCGTTGATGGATTCCGGCGCGATGCCCGGGCTGGAAAAGCTGGTGAGCAGCGGCGTGAGCGGCAACCTCACGACGCTGGAACCGCAACTGTCGCCGATGCTGTGGACTTCGATCGCCACGGGCAAGATGGCGTACCACCATGGCGTGCCCGGATTCACGGAGGTGGATCCGCGGAACGAGGCGGTGGTTCCCGTTTCGGCGGCGACGCGGCGGTGCCGCACGGTCTGGGAGATGCTCGCCGAACGCGGCTTGAAGAGCCATGTGGTGAACTGGTTCGCAACGCAGGGCGAGCGTGACCTGCCGGGCAAGGTGGTATCGAACATGTACTGCCACGTGCCGAACGTGGAGGCCGATTCGGATCCGGCAAGCTGGCCGCCACCGCCTCCCGGGACCTACTGGCCGCCGGAACTGGGCGACCTGCTGAACGAGGACCGCATCAGCCCGCACGACATCGACCCCGACGATGTGATCCGCCTGTTCGTGCCTCGCGGAAACGAAGTGGACCAGTCGAAGGATCGGCGCCTGTGGGCGTTGGCCCAGCAGCTGTCGGAGGCGTTCTCGGCGCACAACGCGGCCGTGCGGCTGATGGAGATCGACCCGGAGTGGGATCTGTTCTTGGTCTACTACCGGTCGATCGACGAGATCTGCCATCGTTTCATGTACTACCATCCGCCGAAGATGCAGGGCATCCGGGAGGAAGATTTTGAGATGTACCAGCAGGTGGTCACGGGCGTCTATCGCCTGCACGACCTGATGCTGCAGCGCCTGCTGCAACTCGCCGGACCCGATACGGCGGTGATGCTTGTCTCAGACCATGGATTCCACAGCGACCATCTGCGACCGAAGTACACGCCGCGCGTGCCGGCGGGCATCACGATCTGGCATCGGCCCCAGGGGGTGTTCGTGGCGAGCGGCGAGGGGTTCAAGCGGGATGAGTTGCTGTATGGCGCGCGGCTGCTGGACGTGACGCCCACCGTGCTGCACTACTTCGACCTGCCCGTCGGCGAGGACATGGAGGGTCGCGTGCTGACGGAGGTCTTCAGCGACTCAAGGCCGCCCCACAGGATACCGACATGGGAGCCGTCGGACGCGGAGCGAAAACCGCGCGCTGACTTGGGCGAGGCGGGCAACCAGGCGTTGCTGGATCAGTTCGTCGCCTTAGGCTACATCGACGAACTGCCCACAGATAAGGGGCAGGCGGCCGCGGAGACGAACCGCGAGAACGACTGGAACATGGCGCGGGCCTGGATGTACACGGGACGTTACGAGGAGGCATTGCCGCTGCTGGAACACTGTTTCCACCAAAGGCCGTTTCGCTCCGACTACGCGCAAGCGCTGGCGACCAGCCAGCTTCAGCTGGGACTGTACGCGGAAGCCGATGCGACCATCGACCGCGCCCGCGATCATTTCGGCCGCACCGAAAACGCCGACCTGATCAAGGCCTCCATTGCCATCCAGCGCGACGATCATCGCACGGCGCTTGGCCTCCTGCAGGATTTGCAAGAGAAGATGCCCGAGGAAGGGCAGTTGCTTGTGATGCTGGCTCGGTGCTACACCCGGCTGCGTCGCTGGGAGGAAGGCGTCGCGATGGCGCGCCGGATCCTTGAATCCGATCCGGACAATCCGCAAGCCTTCCTGCTGCTGTCGCGCATCTACCTGAA
>CAZUJM010000297.1:2361-6510 GCA_964620405.1 uncultured Pirellulaceae bacterium
CAGGGCGAATATGAGCAGGCCGTGCAAGCGGCCCTGTCGGCCATCGGACTCCAGTTCGGCAACAGCCGCGGTCACTTCCTGCTCGGCATGGGCCTGGTCGGCCAGCAGAAGTTCTTCCAGGCGCACCAAGCGTTCCAGAACTACCTCTCACTCGTGCCCGACGATCCGGTCGCCTATCGCATGTTGAGCCGCGTGGCGTTCCGGCTTGGCGACTTCGAGCAGTCTACCGAGTATGAGGCCAAGCGGCAGGCGGCCGTTGAACGGCTTCGCGCGCATCAGCAGCGGGAGCGATCCCGCGTTCGCGCGCAGGCGGAAGTGCGACAGGCGGAACGGGACGTCATCGACCGGCAGCGCGAGGAGGAGGCACGCCGACGGGAGGCCGAGATCGCGGCGATCGAACCGCTGGATCTGCTGATCGTCTCCGGCTTGCCCCGCTCGGGCACGTCGCTGATGATGCAGATACTAGCCGCCGCTGGGATCCCGCCGATGACGGATAACACGCGGCGGGCGGACGAGGACAATCCCGAAGGGTATTGGGAGTGGGAGGAGATCAAGAAGCTGCCGAAGAACCCGCGTCTGATCGAGAAGGCGGAGGGCAAGGCAGTGAAGGTGATTTCCGCGCTGCTCCCATACCTGCCGCGGCCGCATCGCTACAAGGGCATCTACATGGTGCGCCCGACATCGCAGGTGGTCGATTCCCAGTGGGCCATGCTCGACCGCCAGGGCCAGAAGCCGCGTTCGGAACGGCAGCACCTGATCGAAACGCAGGAGCACCACAGTCGCCAGATCCGCAAGGTGCTGGGAGGCAGCGACCGGGTGGAACTGCTGGAGATCTCCTACCCGGACTTGGTGGCCGACCCCGGCCCGATCCTCGAACGCCTGGCCGCCTTCCTACCCGGCCGTTTCGTCCCCTCTCCCGCCGTCGCCGCCTGCGTGAAGCCCCAGCTGTTCCGCAACCGGTAGGGGCGTGGAAACGTTGGTGTGCATCGCGGCGGGGTGGTGGTTTAACCACGGAGAGCACGGAGGGCACGGAGGCTGCAGGCCCGTGTGCAATCGACTCGCGGCCATCAATGCGTCAAGCGTTGCCGGGGGGCTCGCTGGAACTCGCTACCGCCGCAGGCTCATCATGACGCCCATCATGGTGACCCAGAGAAAGCCCAGGGCGAGGGCCGGTTCAGGCACCGACTCGCCGGGCAGCGATGGGGTGTAGGACGGCGTCGAGCCGGCCAGCGTGGCCTGCTCGAGCGAGTACGCGAGGCCCACGAGCGTCGGCTCGCTGTAGGGGCGACCGGTCATCGACAGCGTGGCGGGCAGTCCCCAGGGATCGAGGCCGATCGGGACCGTGATGTCCGGCAGGCCCAGCGAACTGGCCAGTTCCACCGGGCGGACTGGGGCCGTCAAACGGTAGGCGGTATACGTCGGGTCCTCTTCGCCGAACGCCGGCCACGCGTAAACGTTCACCGTGGGAAAGATGAGGGCATCGAGTTGGAGGCTGTCGAGCGTATCGACGAGGGACTGGCGAAGTGAGGAGGTCGTCGCCACCGCGTTCTCGGCGTAAGCGGCGTCGATCTCCGTGCGGTCGGTCGAGTTGGCGTATTCCAGGGATGGCAGGATGATCGACGGCGTGTCGGAGTCCGCGATGGAGGGCGAATCCAGCCGCTGCTGGAGTTCGGTGATCGAGTGCGGTTGCGAGGGGCCCAGTCCTGACAGGTAGGCGTCCAGGTACAGCTTCTGTTCGTACGGCCTTTCGGCCGGGTAGGTTGCCGCCACCGCTGACATGAAGTTGTCATCGAGGGTGACGTCGATGATGGCCGCGCCCTGTGCTCGCATGGCAGCGATCGCCGCCAGGGCGCTTTGGGTGATGCCCGGATCCACTCCGTTCGCTTCCCCCAGGAAGTTGGTGACGATGCCCAATCGCGCGCCGTTCAGCGCCTGGGAGTCCAAGAATTGCGTGTAGTCCGTGTGGAACTGATCGAGCTGCACGGCGGGGGCGGGGACGGCGGTGGTGAAGGTCGGGTTGTGGGGATCGTAACCGGCCAAGACGCCGAGCGCGGCGGCGGCGTCGGCCACGGTGCGGGCCATGGGACCGACGGCGTCCCGCGTGGGGGCAAACGGTACGGTGCCATCGATGCTCACCAGGCCCCGCGTTGGTCGAATGCAGGCCAGTCCCTGCAAGGAACACGGCGTGCGGATCGAACCGCCCGTGTCGGTGCCGAGGCCGAAGGTCGCGAAGTTCGCCGCCACCGCGGCGCCCGTACCCCCGCTGGATCCGCCCGAGGTACGCGTCGGTCGGTACGGATTGCGGATCACGCCCGCGATCGAACTGTAGCCTGCTCCCGTGATCGCCAGCTCATCCAGGTTCGTCTTGCCTAGCACGATCGCTCCCGCATCGATCAGCCTGCGGACGACGAACGCGTCGGCCAACGGTTGCGAATCCGCCAGTGCCGCCGAACCGGCTGTGGTGGGCAGGGACGCATAGTGGATGTTGTCCTTCAGCAGCAACGGCACGCCATGCAGCGGACCGCGCGGACCGGTCAGCCGACGCTCGGCGTCCAGGGCCCGGGCCTCGTCGAGTGCCCGGGGGTTCACCGACAGGACCGCATTCAACCCGGGTCCCGCGTCGTCATAGGCCGCGATGCGGTTCAGGTACATCTGCACCAACTGCTCGGAAGTGAACCCGTCGTCAAACGCCCGCTGGATGTCGTCGATCGTCGACCCCTGCAGCGTGAACTCATAGGCCGACGCCGTCTGCAGGGAGGGCGTGAGCAGGCAGGCAAGGGTGGCGAGGGCAAGTAGCCATGCTTGCGGGCGGCGGACGAAGGACGAACGAGCCGTGACGGTAAAATGGATCATGGGCGTTGGTGTGCGTGGCTTGGAGGAAGGAGTTGTCCGGGACAGTCGAACTGTCTCCGGATTCCACCCTAAATGCCCCGCCGCGCGCGCCTAGAGGCGTCGCGAGGACCAGCGACCAGCTGCGGTCTCCCCGCGTGGTGACGCAGCGTCTGTGCCGGTTGTGAGGCCTCTGGCCTCCTGGGGGCGTTAGACGGCCCAGTCACGCGCGGCGCGGGAACGCAGACGGTTGGCTTCCCCGTCGTTGATGAACTGCTCCGTCACGGGATCGATCTTCAGGGGCCGCTTGAGGATCCAGGAGATCGCGGCAGCGTGGCAGGCGATGTGCGAACGGCGCATGACGTCCTGGTTAGCGGCCGTGCGACCGCGGGAACGCATGCAGTCGAAGAAGTCGCGCGCGTGTGCCGACACATCCAGGCCGCGCACGCGCCGCGTGTCGTCGCCGACCTCCTTCTGCAACGTTTCCGGCGTCGCGATGATCTCGCCTTCGTCGCCCGTCTCCACGGATCCCTCGTCGCCGACGAATCGCACCGGGCAGGTGCCAAGACGCGTGACGTAGTGCGGCGCTCGATCGCCAAACGGAGTGGGCAGGAAGTCGATGATCATCTTCACGCCATTCGCGTAGTGGCAGACGATGTTTTGGTCGCTCGGCACATACTCCAGCGGCATCGAATCGTCCGCCTGGTTGGCCCATTGGCAGAGGTCCACCGTGTGCGCGCCCCAGTCCAGCAGGCGGGCTCCCGAATCAAAATCCCATTGGCCTCGCCACTGCCCATCGAGGTAGCCCTGGTTAAACGGACGCCACGGGGCTGGGCCGAGCCAGAGGTTCCAGTCGGCCACTTCGGGCGCGGGAGCGGGCTGGGCGGGGAGCCAGCTGTTGTCGAGCGTCGGAATGTAGACGGACGCGTGCATGGTGTGGAGCTTGCCGAGCTTCCCCTGGTGGACCCACTGCACGGCCTTCTGGAAGTTCGGCACGTTGCGTCGCTGCGTGCCGGCCTGGAAGACTCGCTTC
Organism: uncultured Pirellulaceae bacterium; assembly: GCA_964620405.1. Classification (GTDB taxonomy): domain Bacteria; phylum Planctomycetota; class Planctomycetia; order Pirellulales; family Pirellulaceae; genus CAZUJM01. The sequence goes on from CAZUJM010000297.1 coordinate 6,224, forward strand.
GTGCGGTGCATGGTCTGCGACAGTTCCTGGCAGGCGGCGATGGTGATGCCGCACGGTTTCTCGCTGTAAACGTCCTTGCCTGCCTCGGCCGCGAGGATCGACGCGGCCGCGTGCCAGCGATCGCCCGTGGCGATCAGCACGGCGTCGATGTCCGGCCGGGCCAGCAGTTCGCGAAAGTCGCGATAGGTCTGGCAGTCCGAGTTGCCGTAGTGCGTGTCGACCAGTTTCTTGCCCGCTTCGCGGCGACTGGCCTGCACTTCGGCGATCGCCGCCTGCCCCGCGACCCC
>CAZUJM010000298.1:0-289 GCA_964620405.1 uncultured Pirellulaceae bacterium
CGTGGGCACGCGCGCCGCGTGATCCCCAGTCGTCGAGCTCTTAACGCCCTTCGCGGTGCGACTTGTTCAGGTCGCCCGCCACGCTGTCGGCGATGACGGAGGCTGGCGTGGAGTCGCCGGAATCATCGCGGGGAAAATAGGTTCCCTTGGAAGGGCGTCTCGACGATAGGCACTCGGTCCGCCGAAGAAACGAGGCGAGTGGTCGTCAGGATCCAGGCGGGGCGCGGTGCGATCGGGAGGATCCGAGTCGCGTGGCGACGGGAAGAAGAAGACTAGCGAGCCAGCGACG
>CAZUJM010000298.1:299-6509 GCA_964620405.1 uncultured Pirellulaceae bacterium
AGTCGTCGGCGACCAAGATCGAGTTGCATACCTCGCAGTCGGCGGCGACGGAACGGACGAGTTCCTGGGCCATCTGCTTCATGTAGAACGAGCCCACACGACCGGAAAGCACCAGCGTCTCGCCATCCCGCGCGATCTGGACATCGCGGAGTACCTTGATCGGGCTGGAGCGGAGGGCTTTCAGGGCTTGGTGTTGTGCTTCGTGGATTGCCAGATTCGTCATGCCAGAACCTTCCTTGGATCTTCCCGGTTGCGACGTAGTGTGCGGTCTCCCGGAGCGAGGCCTGGGCGATCCCTCGATCGCCGATCCTTCCGAGAACGCCAGCCCCTCCGGGGCGTTACGTTCGGTGCAAGTACCGGCCGTGCGCTGCCCGGATACGAAATGAGCGAGATCTCGCTGCTGCCGCCACCGATGAGTCATCGGAGGAGCCGAGCAACGCCGCCTGCGGAACGGAACCCACGGCCGTCAACGACCACGGTGGGCCCCACCAAGAAACCCTAATCGGTTCGGGCTGCGATTGTCAAGGGTAACCTCCAGCCGAAGAAGCCTCGATAGAAGAGTGCTAGCGTGCTGGCGTGTTGGGGATGCGCCCGCTGGTTGCCAGGTAGTCGACGACCCGCGTCGCGAGGTTCGTTACGCTCTCCGATGAGGAGGCCAGTTCCAACTCAGGATGCAGGGGCGGTTCGTAGGGGTCGTCGATGCCTGTGAAGTTGCGCAGCTTGCCAGCCCGGGCTTGGCGATAGAGTCCTTTGGGGTCACGCTGTTCGCAGACCTCCAGGGGAGCGTTCACGTAGACTTCGATGAAATCCTTTTCCGAGCCGGAGGCCTGCACGAGGCGACGCGCGGCATCCCGGTCGCGACGGTAGGGGCTGACGAAGGCGGAGAGGGTCACGAGGCCAGCGGAGCAGAACAGTTGCGCCACGGCCGCGATTCGACGGATGTTCTCCTCGCGATCGAGGGCTCCAAAGCCGAGGCCGAACCGCTGGGCAAACGCTTCTCCATGCTCGGCCACCAGACGTTCCGAACTGGCATTCAGGCCGTGTCGGATGTTGTCTCCGTCGAGCAGGTAGGTGTGGACGCCTCGCTGATGAAGGATCCGGTCCACCGCGTTGGCGATGGTGCTCTTGCCGCATCCACTGAGTCCCGTGAACCAAACGACGCAACCAGCGTGTCCCATCAAGGTCTCGCGGTGGGCCCGGGTGACCTGATGTTCATGCCAGACGACCTGAGTGCGCGAATCCATGGCGAGTTTCCTTCCAGCGCGGCCTTGCCCGATCCGGGGCAGGCCCGCAGGCTGAACGAGTCATCTTGGGACTATGGAGGGGGCGACAAGCGTTCCTGGGCGTTCTTCGTCCGAGCCGCGAAGCGCTCGTGCCGCTGATCTCTTGACCGGATCCAAAGCGCGGACCGGGGGCGACCGCATCCTAGCACAAGCGTGGACCTTGCGGGTCACGGGGGCTGGAGTGTCCGGTGAGGGAAGGGGAGGACGAGCGGTCGCTGGTCCCGCTGGCCATGCCTGGCGCGGGCAACGGTCCTTGACGCAGGCTTGCGCGGGGCAAGGATTCGACCAGATCGGCCGCGGTTGGATTCTCGCATGCCGGCTTACGCGGCCGCGGGCCCAGGCGATGCTGCGGGGGGCCGTAGTGAATTGGTTGTTAACCCTCGACGCTGATGAAGTTTGCGGTTCAGGCAGGGCGCAAGGTCGTGGACGGTGCCTCGATTCGCCCGTTGCGACCAACTCGACGAAAGTCGATGTGGCAGGAGGTCGATAGCACTCTTGCCCTCTGCTGTCGAAGCACGGGCCAGTAATTGCCAAGTCACTCTGCTTGCCGTGTGAACGCTGCTTCCGCGCAAGGTTAAAAAACGGTACCGACGGCTCATCGTCGCGAGGACCAAGATGAATCCGCCAGGACCACCGAAGGGAACTCCATCTATGACTCAGATCGAGACTGTCTTGCCGGAGCAATCGCTCCTGTCGTCGCGGCCCCATGAGCTGGGCGCCCAGTCGCTCTACGACAAGTGCGTGGCTCTGGCGAGCAACTTGTGGTGGTCGTGGCATCCGGAAGTCATCAACCTGTTCCGCGACCTGGACCCGATCCGCTGGCGGCAGTTGGACCACAACCCCGTGGCGCTGCTCAAGGAGTTCACGCCGGAACGGCTCGACGCGCGAGCCACCGAGATGGTCCTCTACAGCAGGATCCACCACGCCTACCGGCAGCTGAAGGCCTACATGTCGTCGACGCGACCGACGTGGGCGACGACGCACGTGGGTGCGCAGCCGGTCGCGTACTTCTCCGCGGAGTTCGGCATGCACGAATCGGTGCCGATCTACTCGGGCGGCCTCGGCGTCCTGTCGGGCGACCATATCAAGAGCGCGAGCGGACTGGGCATTCCGCTTGTGGCAGTCGGCCTGTTCTACGACCAGGGATATTTCAAGCAGCGGCTCGACGAGAACGGCTACCAAGTGGAGGAGTATCTCGACACGAAGGTCGAGAACCTGCCGCTGGAACCGGCCCTGAATTCGGACGGTCAGCCGGTTACCATCTCGATTGAAACGCGTACCGGGTCCCTGCACGCTCGCGTCTCGCTGATGCATGTGGGCCGGGTGCGTCTCTATCTGCTGGCCTGCGACGTCGAAGGGAACAGCCCGGAGGACCGTTCGTTGACCAGCCGTCTCTACGGTGGTGACGAGCGGACGCGCGTCCGCCAGGAGCTGGTGCTGGGCGTCGGCGGCGTGCGGGCCTTGAAGGCCCTGGGCATCCGGCCGGGCGTCTACCACCTGAACGAAGGTCACAGTGCGTTCGCGCCGCTGGAGGCGATTCGCGAGCGGATGCAGGAGGACGGCACCGACTTCAACGACTCGCTGCGGGAAGTTGCCCAGCGTACCGTCTTCACCACGCATACTCCGGTGCCGGCTGGCCACGACCGCTTCTCCGCGGAACTGGTCGAAGAGCATCTCGGTCCGCTGCGTGATGCCTTGGGTATCTCGTACGACCAGCTCATGGGGCTGGGACGCGTCGAGCCGCAGAACAAGGAAGAGACGATCTGCATGACGGTGCTGGGGCTGAAGCTGTCGCGTCGCGCGAACGCGGTAAGCTCGCTGCACGGCCATGTTTCCCGTCGCATGTGGGCTCACCTCTGGCCGTGGCGTGCCGAGGAGGAGATTCCGATCGGGCACATCACCAACGGCGTGCATGTCCCCAGCTGGCTGGCCTGGCAGATGCAGCAGCTGTACGACCGCCACTTCGCGGCCGGCTGGATTCACCGGATGGGTGAACCCGAGGTCTGGCAGAGCATCTACGATGTCGACCCGGGTGAGCTCTGGGAAACGCACAACGCGCTGAAGAACCTCATGATGGCCTTCGTGCGTCGTCGCATCAGCCGGCAGTGCCGTCGCCGTGGGGAGTCGGACGAGGCGGTCGAAGTCGCCCGCAACCTGCTGGATCCGGAGGTGCTGACGATCGGCTTCGCGCGTCGGTTCGCCACTTACAAGCGGGCGGACCTGATCATGTCGGACGCCGACCGGCTCTGCCGCCTTCTGTGCGACCAGGATCGGCCGGTGCAGATCATCTTCGCCGGCAAGGCCCATCCGAAGGATGAGCCGGGCAAGGCGTTGATCCGCAAGATCGCTGGAGCGCGGCTCGAGGGCCGTTTCCAGAACCGGGTGGTGTTCATCGAGGACTACGACATCAACGTCTGCCGCCACCTGATCCAGGGTGTCGACGTGTGGCTCAACAACCCGCGTCGTCCGCTGGAGGCTTCGGGGACGAGCGGCCAGAAGGTGGTGCTGAACGGCGGCTTGAACTTCTCGGTCCTCGACGGCTGGTGGGCCGAGGCTTACGACGGCCGCAACGGCTTCGCCATCGGCACCGGCTCGAACCACGTCTCGACCGAGATTGGCGACCGTCGCGATGCCGATTCGTTGTACGATGTGCTGGAGAACCGGGTCATCCCGCTGTTCTACCATCGCGACAATGACGGGCTCCCGCGCCAGTGGGTGCGGATGATGATGCACTCCATTGCCAGCCTTGCCTGGCGGTTCAGTGCCCATCGCATGGTCATGGACTACGCTCGCCACTGCTACGTGCCGGCGGCGGGCGGGGTCAGCTGCGACATGAACCCGAAATAGTACGGGAGGTTCGCGCCCGGAAACCAACGCCCCGCAGGTCCCGGTGTCTCGGGCCTGCGGGCCATGCTTGCGAGGGCGGAACGCTTGTGCCGCCTTCATGCCGGGTTCTCCAAGACCTCGGCTTCTTTCGGCAGCCGCTATCGCAGGCCGCGATAGCAGACGTCGAGCGTCCGCTCGACCATCACCTCGGCAGTGAATTCGGCGACCGCTCGGTCGTATGCCACGCTGGCTCGTCGTTCCGCCTCCAAGGGCTCTTCCAGTGACGACAGGATGGCCTTGGCCAGGGCATCGGCATCTCGGACGGGTACCAGCCATCCGGCAGGCGGCTCGTGTTGGTCTCGCGCATCAAGCAGGTCGGGGATCCCGCCGGCGCGTGTCGCGATGACCGGGCAGCCGGCGAGCATGGCGTCGGCGATGGAACTGCAGAGCCCTTCCATGTGCGAGGGGATCACGAAGCGGTCGGCGGCCGCCATGAGGTCGGGAACATCCTGGCGGTATCCCAGGAACCGAACCTGCGACTGCACGCCGAGTCGGTCCGCGTGCGCCTCGAGTTCGCCGCGCAGCAGTCCGTCTCCGGCCAGGGCCCACACCAGGCGAGGGAATCTCGCAAGGATACGGGGCATGGCGTCCATCAGGTAACGATGGCCCTTGTGGTCGGTGAGATTGGCGACGGTGAGCAGCAGGGGCACGTCGCGGTCGATGCCGATCGCCTGGCGGCCGCGCGTGCGGAGACCTTCCTTCATGCGGTCGGCATCCACGCCATCGTGGACCAGGTGCAGTCGGTCGGCGGCGATCCCAGCCCGGCGGCACGCATCCTTCACCGCGGAAGAGACGCACAGCAGGCCGTCGCAGAGGTGGCGGTAGCGGAAGGTGGATCGAAGGGGGAAGTCGACGCGGCGAGCGGCGAGTCGCACGCCGATCGGAAGCCCCATGGCGGCGAGCCCCGCGCTGGTGATCGCATGGGGGTCGTTGAGGTAGAGCACCTCAGGGGCCAGACGCCTCAACTGGCGACGGAGGTTCCAGATCTCACCCGGGGAGCGACCGCGGCCCGCGAAGGTGGAGACGTGCCAACCGCGTCGCCGCATGCGCGCGGTGAACTCGCCGTCTTCCCGTGCGAGCAGCAGGCATTCATGTCCGCGCTGCTTGAGTCCTTCGGCGAGCAACGCCGCCTGGTCTTCGCCGCCATGCCAGTTCTTCTGGGTGGAAACCAGGGCCACGCGCAACGGAGGACGCGGACCGAGCGAACGACTGGGACGTACTCCCTCACGCATTGAGGTTGGAGTTCCCGGCATGCAAAGACTCTCCTGGATGAGCCCCTCGGAGGAGGTCCAGCGGGTATCGCGATCGCGGGAGGCGTCGCGGCCGTGGGCTTCCGAGGAGCAGGGCCTGACCACCGGGCGGGAAGGTATCCGGTCTTTGCCGCCGATGCCAAGGTCACTCCGGAAAACGCCGAGGATCGACCGGCAGCTAGCGGCGGATCAGCCAGCAGCGCAAGGCGAAGGTGCCCACGCCGCACCCGTAAGGCGCAGGCCGGCATGGCGATTGGGGTTCACAGATTCCGGGGGGCCGCGTATAGTCCGCCCCGACCAGCGGCCCTCACTTGCCCGCTTCAGGTGATCCTATGTCGAGACCACTGCAGATCGGCGTTTTCCTTCCCAACTGGATTGGAGACGTCGTCATGGCCACGCCGGCCCTTCGTGCGCTGCGCGGCTATGTTGGACCGCAGGGGCGTATCGTGGCCGTCATGAAGCCCTATGTCGGGCAGGTGCTGGAGGGGACGGACTGGGTCGATGATCGCATCTGGTTCGATCGTCGGTCGAGTGATGCGAGCCAGGGGGCAGCGAGTCTCGTGCGTCAATTGCGGGCCCTGCAGTTGGACGCCGTCCTGATCATGACCAACTCCTTCCGCACGGCCTACTACGCCTGGCGTGCCGGCGTGCCTCGCCGCGTGGGCTACGTTCGTTACGGACGAGGGCCCCTGCTGACCGACGGGCTGACACCTCCGCGTCATGGCTGGCGACTGGAACCGATCTCGGCCGTGGATTACTTCCTGGGCATCGTGCAGGCCATCGGCGCGAGC
>CAZUJM010000299.1:0-6480 GCA_964620405.1 uncultured Pirellulaceae bacterium
GTCTGGGGCACCTCGTGCGACCCCTGTCTGGCCCGGCCTCGCCTGTTCGCTCCTTGCCCCAACCCCTGCCAGCGCACGCTGCTGGGCGATGTGGTGTTCGGGATCCGCGATGCGGTCGACTGCGGCCTCAATCGAGTCGGCTGCTGCCTCCTCGGCGGCTGCGGCCTGCCCTGCGTGGGCGAAGCCTACGGCGGCTGTGCCCCCTGCGGCTCGGTGGGCGGCGAGCAGATTATGACCGGAGAAACCTACGAGTCGGTGGGCCAGCCCCAGCCGGCCGCTCCTTCCGTCATGCCCCAACCCGTTCCGCAGGCCATCCAGCCGGTGCCGACCAGCCCCACCACGACCCCTGCCGCTCCGCAGGCCAATCCGTTCCAGGATGAGCCCGTCCAGGGTTCGGGCGTCAAACCCGCTCCGCAGACCGCTCCCGCTCGCTCGGCCAAGGCACCGGCCCGGTCGACCGCTCCCCAGTCGGTGCGAGGTCGCGTCCAGCGGACTTCGTTCGAGGAACCCGCCGAGTCGCTGACCACGCCCGCTCCGTCGACGAAGGCCTCGGCCGCCGCCAAGCGAGCCCCTGCCCCGCGACGCTCGGCAAGCCTGCGGGAAGCGAACGGCCAAGAGCTGCAGCTGACCCCGGTGCAGGGCGAAGCCGCTCCGGCCATCCGCTTCCGCGGTGAGTGATCCTGCGAGCTGCCTGCTACGCATCGCGGCGGATCTCGCGGCGATGCGACGATACGGGCAGGCATTGAACTGACTGGGAAGGTCGCGCAGCTGCGCCCGCCCGTCCCCGTGAACCGATTCACCCCGTCCCCGACGGGGTGTTTTCGTTGACAGGGACACCAGGGAGGCATCCGGGGCGAACGCCTGGAAGGGGGTCTAGCCGCCCAGCACTCGGTCGAACGCCTGCAGCAGGTCGTCCCGCAGGTCCTCGACATCCTCGAGGCCCACCGACAGGCGGATCAGTCCATCCACGATGCCGTGGGCCTGCCGCGCCGCCGCATCGTAACTGGCGTGCGACATCGACGCCGGCTGCTCGATCAGCGATTCGACCGCGCCGAGGCTCACGGCCAACTGGAAGAGGTGCGTCGCCTCGCAGATGCGCTTCGCGTGGTGGTAGTCCCCGCGCACCTCAAAGCTCAGCATGCCGCCGAAGCCGCCCGTCATCTGGCTGGCCGCCAGCGCGTGCCCGGGATGCCCCGGCAAGCCGGGATAGAGCACGCGCGCCACGCGCGGGTCGCCCGCCAGGAACTCCGCCAGGTACTGGGCCGACCGGCAGTGTTCGCGAACTCGCAGTTCCAGCGTCTTCAGTCCGCGCGACATCAGGTAGCAGTCCCAGGGCCCCAGCACATTGCCGGTGGCGTTTTGCACGTAGTAGAGACGGTCGTGCAGGGCCTTGTCCCGCGTGACCAGCGCGCCGCCAATCAGGTCGCTGTGTCCCCCCAGGTATTTGGTGGCCGAGTGCATGACGATGTCCGCGCCCAGTTCCAGGGGACGCGTGAGGACGGGAGTGGCGAAGGTGTTGTCGACCGCCAGCAGCACGCCATGTCGATGCGCCACCCGCGCGCAGCCGGCGATGTCGGTGATGCTCATCAGCGGATTGCCGGGGCTTTCAATCCAGAGCACCTTGGTGCGCGGTGAGATCGCGCGGTCGAGGGCTTCCAGATCGGTCGTGGGCACCAGCCGCACCTGGATTCCCGAGCGGTTGATGATCTTGTGCAGCAGGCGATAGGTGCCGCCGTAGATGTCGGTCCCCGCCAGGATCTCGTCGCCCGCTTCCAGCAGCATCGTGACCGTGTGCGTGGCCGCCATCCCCGAAGCGAATGCCAGCGCGTGCTCACCCGACTCCAGCGATGCCAGCGTGCGTTCCAGGTTGCTCCGGGTCGGGTTGCCGCTGCGCCCGTAGTCGAACTTGCCCCACTCGCCCGCTCCCGGCTGCACATACGTCGACGCCAAGTGCACGGGCGGCACGATCGCGCCCGTCTGCGGATCCCTCTCGTTGCCTACGTGAATGGCTCGCGTGCGGAATTTCATGGAGACTCCTGGGATGAGCGAAAGAAGAGGCGATTCACGGGGCGAAAACCCCGGCCGCCTCGAAGGACCGGACCGGTGCGTCTCGCACGATTCCTCGATCAACCCTGCCGTCCGGCCGCGATTCTGGGACGCAGCGGTTCTGGCAGCGATCGGACGTGGGGTCAGCGAGCCAATGCCTGGTCCAGGTCGGCGATCAGGTCTTCGGTGTTTTCGATGCCGCAGGACAGGCGGATCATGTTGTCGTAGATCCGCCACTTGGCCCGGTCTTCCGGCGACGCCTGGAAGTAGCTCATGATCAGCGGCTGCTCGATCAGCGATTCCACGCCGCCCAGGCTGGGAGCGATCCGGGGGATCAGCGTCGCGTCCACGATATCCGCCGTCCGCCGCCAGTCCGCGTCCTTGACCATGAACGTGATCAGGCTGCCGAACCCGCGCATCGTCCGCCGAGCCACCTCGTGGTACGGATGCGACTTCAGTCCCGGATAGAGCACGCGTTCCACGCGGGGATGCGACTCGAGGAACTCCGCCACGGCCTGTCCGTTGTCGTTGTGCCGCTGCATTCGCAGGCCGAACGTCTTCAGGCCGCGTTCCAACAGGTAGATGTTGTGCGGCGAATTGATGCCGCCCATGATGCCCCGCAGCTTGCGAACCGCTTCCAGCTTTTCGCGCCGTCCCACGATCACGCCCGCCAGCAGGTCGTTGTGTCCGCCCAGGTACTTCGTCGCCGAATGCAGCACGAAGTCGACACCGTAGTCCATCGGCCGCACGTTGAAGGGAGTGGCCAGGGTGGCGTCAATCAGCGTGTCCACCTGGTGCTTGCGGCCCAACTCCGCGAAACGCTCCAAGTCTACCACCGACAGGTGTGGGTTCGTCGGCGACTCGCTGATCAGCAGTTTGGTCCGCGGAGTGATCGCCGCTTCCATCGCGTCGTAGTTGCACGCCTCCACCTGGTGCGTCACCACGCCGAAGCGCGACATGTGCTTCGTGCAGAACTCGCGGCTGCGATGGTAGCATTCGTTGAAGAAGATCACCTCGTCCCCGGCACTCAGCTGGGCCATCAGCACGCCGACAATCGCCGACATGCCGCTGGAGAACAGCACGGCTTCCTCGCCTCCATCCAAGGCCGCCAGCTTGCGCTCCACCACCCGCTCACCCGGGTTGCCGTACCGGCCGTACTCCTCGCGCGGCAGGTCCTGCTCGATGTAGTCGATCACCGACTGGCTGTCGGGGAAGGTGAACGTGGCGGCGCAGAAGATCGGATCCGTGATCGAGTCGCCGAATTTCTGCCGTGCTTCCCCCGCGTGCACGGCCATCGTGGATTCACCCAGCCGACCACGCGCCTGCGAACGAACTGGGGACGAGGGAGACTGCTTGTCGGAGGGAGTCGTGGACATGGGCGGAAAAACTCGTCGGGGTAAGCTGGGACGGAACGATGCTGGGATGATCGAATGCAGGCGGAGCACGCAGGGGGACCGTGCAGCGTCCGAGGCATCGATGCCACCGCTGCACGGAGGCCGATCCCAGCCCGCAAACACAGGACGGTCTGTCCTCCAATCCGGCTCCACACCAACGCACGCGCGTCCGCCTCGCTTGGCGGTTGACGCGGACCTGCGTCCTGATCGGAACCGAACGGAAAACGCCCCCCGACGGCTCGACGTCTTCTTTGCTGGAACACCTGTGACGAATTCACGCGAGCGAATTCACGCCGCCGAACGAAACCACTCACTCGGCGACGGATACCGCCGTCCCCTCCAGCAGGCGACGGACGACCGCAACACGAACGGGGGCCACGCAGCTCGGCAGCGGCCATGAACAGGCTAACAGCACGAAAGATCGCGAAACCGCCAGAGAAGCTGCGGTCCGCCTGTCAGCAGATGGTCTTCCTAAGATATCTCAGCGCCCCGCCACGCCTCGAGGGCGAGCAGGTCGTGACGCTGGTGGCTCTTTAGCAGATCAAAAGGCTGCAAGCGGCCGCAAATCCCTGAACGCCCGCATTCTAGTCGCGCGTTGTCCGCCTTTCAACCCGAATCCCACCTCTGCCCTCTCCTCGCACCGACCCCGTGGCCAATCGCAGAGGACCTGTGGCGGGGTGCCACGAATGACCTTCTTCCACCTCTCCGTTTCACCGCCCGGCGTTCCCGGGGCGGTTCGCAACGGTTGGCGTGTCCTGGCCGGGCTCGCCTGAACTCCGTGTGGCGTCCAACTCGTGAACGCGGCAGGCGGGGGCCGCTTGTCGCGGACACGGCGGGGAGACGTTTTCTGGTGATCGCCCGCCGGGTTTGCTGGACGATGGTCCGGATGCGTAACTACAATCAAAGGGGTGCGGGAGAAATGGGGGACGAGTCCATGCGGAAGCGATTGACGGCGGGACTTCTCGGTGGCTTGGTTGCCTGCCTTGGCATGGCCGATCTGCAGGGGCAGACCGAGTCCTCGCCGGGCTCGACGGGGCCTTCAGCATCCGCGGGGCCTCCAGCAGCACGGCCCGAGGCTGCCCGGCCTGCGGCTGCGGCGGCTGGCGATGCCCGCGCCGTCGATCGATTGATCCAGCAGCTGGGCGCGCCCGAGTTCATGAAGCGGCAGCAGGCCATGACCGCCCTCAGCGGCTTGGGCCGGTCGGTCGTGGAGCCCGTCCAGCGGGCCCTCCAGTCCGAAGACCCCGAAGTGCGGCTCCGCGCCAAGTTTGTATTGCGCGTGCTGCGGGATGCCAACCGTGAACGCGTTCTGCAGGCTTTCCTCGCGGGCGACGAGCCGGAGGTGGAGGCCGATCTGCCGGGTTGGCCCCAGTTCCGCGAGTTGGTGGGCGACCAACCCGAAGGCCGGACGCTCTACGCCCAGATGCTGCAGGACGAAGCGGACTTCCTCGACACCATCTTCCACGCGGATGTTCCGGGAACTCCCGTGGATATCTCGCGGGAACTGGCGGCGCGGACCTTTGAACTGCAGCAGCAGTTGCGGAGTCGCCAGGCCATCCCCATCAGCAGCGTAAGCGCCCTGCTGCTTGTGGCCGCCGGGAACAACGTCGATTTGGCCAGTCAGTCCGGGTTGATGACGCTTTGTTATCGCACGGAGTTTGACCGAGCCATCCGCAGCGGTCCGCAGCAGCTTCCGCTCAGACGCATGCTCGGACGCGTCGTCGCCAAGGACTCGGATGAGTCGCTGCTCGCGCAGCGACTGCACTTCACGTTGAACTACGAACTGCCCGAGGGGCTCGATCCGGCTCGCGTCGTGCTCCACCATCGCGTGGGCAATCCCCACATCCGGCAGTTCGCGATTCTGGTTGTCGCCAAGCTCGGACGTGAGGCCGAGGACACGCGGATCTTGGAACGTACCCTGGACGACGATACGGAGATCGCCGCCTCGCATCGACTGGGCGACCGCCAGATTACCACGCAGCTCCGCGACGTGGCTCTCGCATCGCTGGTGCATCGCGCTGGTGAACCCCTGGCCGAATATGGTCTGGCGGACGTCCGCCTCGATGCGACCCTCGTCTTCCAGACCATTTCGGTCGGCTTCGCCAGCGACGCGGATCGCCAAGTGGCCATCCAGCGCTGGCGCGCCTCGCATGTCACCGATGCCACCGAACCCGAGACGCCGCCGGCCGACGAGCCAAGGCCGCTAGAACGTCCTCCGCTCGAAGACGCCGAATCAAAAGACGCCCAGCCCTGACGCTGCCGCGTTCCCGTCGCCGCCAGTTGACGGAGAAGGTCTTCCCCGGAAGGAAGCGGGCGGCGGCCTGCCCGCTGGTTCGCGTCCCGGGGGCGTGTCTCGCTACGGCTGGGAGCCGTCCTGGGGCGAGGTGCCATGGACGGCGAGTGCGGCCATCAGCAGGTCGATGGCGGGCAGCGACGCGGCGCTGGTGGGAGGCGCTGGTTCGCCGGCCGGTGCCTGCAGTCGCTTTAGTTCCTGACCGGCGGTGGTCCTCCAGAGACCGGCCAGTTGCCGGTCCGTCTGATTCACCCATCCGTCGCGGTTGAGGTCGTAGACGCTGGTGATGGCCACGGCTTCCACGGCCTGCGCCCTCCGTACCAGCGTGGCATCCCGGAAGTCCACCATCGTATCGGCGGCGGAGTTGCCGGTTTCTCCCACCGCGTTCCCCCAGAAGTGGACGTCGGCCTGGGCCAGGCCTGTGTTGGCCGTCGCCTTGATCGCCACGCGAAGCCACGTGTTGCGGATCGCTCCATCACTCCAGGTGATCCGAATTCGATCCGAACCGTCGACGCCAGCTCCCCGCGTCACGACGATGGCGGTTGGAGTCGCCGCGGCGGTAAACATTTCGACGGCTGTCTGGTTCCCCACGGAGAACTCGAAATCGTCCGGTCCCAGGCTGCTGTCGACGGGCAGGTTCGCGACATCGAGTAGCAGGCCGTTGATGCCCTGGACGTAGCTCGTATAGTTCGCGAAGGTCGATGTCTGGCCGGGCAGCAGCGGTTGCTTGTCAGTGGCCATGGCCGC
>CAZUJM010000300.1:0-3256 GCA_964620405.1 uncultured Pirellulaceae bacterium
GCCGGAAAGCGCCGACAAGATGTCCGAAGACCAGATCATGAAACTCATGAAGAGTCGCATGTAGGAGGAAGAATGAGCATGGGTAATGCAGCCACGCCACCGCCGGTGGCACCTGTCGTAGAAGCACCCGCACCGGAAACACCGGCTGTCGAGACGACCGAAGTGGAGACGCAAGATGAAATCTCGCTCTCCATCGAAGACCTGATCGCGGCCGACTTTGGTGACGATCCTGTGATGAACGGGATGCACAAGGGCATTCCAGACTACAAGAAGATTCTCGAGCACATCCCGGAGAATGGACGCAAGCTCATCCAGAATCTACGATCCTCCTACACACAGAAGACCCAGGAGATCGCCGAGCTTCGCCGTCAGGTCGAATCGGAACGTCAGCAACTCGAAGCCCAACGGGCTCTGTTGTCTGAATCGGCATTCGCCAAGAACGTGCGTGAGCTGGCGACGAAGGAAGTCACGTCAGACCCGTGGTCGGAGGACGGGCTTCAGGAGCGCATCAACAAGAAAGCCGCCGAGATGATGCAGCAGATGCTCGAGCCGTTGCAGAACGACTTGGCCGACCAGCGTCGGTCGATGCAGCTGGAACAGTTCAAGTCACAGCATCCCGACCTCACGTCGGCGGAACTTCGGGTGCCTATCGCCCAGCTTCTGATGGAACGGCCGGAGCTGAAACTCGAAGACGCTTACTTCATCGTCAAGGGTCAGGTGTCGAAGCAACAGTCCGAGTCGGCGCGTCAGGCTCAGCGCGATGTCTTGAAGAAGACGTCTGCCGGCACAGCAGTTCGGAATGTTGCGCCTCCGAAGTTCAAGAACGCTTGGGACGCCTACCAGTGGCATAAGGCGAAGAACGGCTGACACCGAAGTGGGGTCATCTCCCTATATATATAATAGGGAGATAATCCCACTCCACCAAAAGGCAGATTGCTACTAGGTCAAATCCGTAGATTTCCGCTAACACGGCGTTCTATCGCAACTACCGCCCAGCCACACCTCCGGTTTAAGCCGAAAGTTGCAACCGACCTGAATCTCCGCTACATTAGAGTCATCGGGGCCTCAGCGCCCACCAACCACCGACCGCATGTCGACACCGGTGGAAGGGAACAGCTGAGCGGCGTGCCGTCGGCACCAACCGGTAGGTGAAGTTCAATCAAACTTTTGGAGCAAGCATGTCAATCAGTAATGACCTGCTCTCTTCGACCCTCTACTCCATCCGCGATGGGGAAGTTGACGAACTCTACCGCAAGGTGCCGTTCCTCGATTTCTCGAAGAAGCTCGGTGGGATTGAGACCGAAGACGGCGGTATCAAGATCCAGCGTCCTTTGATGGTCGATAACCACTCGTCTATCACCCAGCTTTCCACCGGTTACGAGCCTGTCTCCTTGGCCGTGCAGGACGTTATGCGTCCCGCGCTGTATGACTGGGCCGACTTCGTCGCGCCGATCGTCATCACCAAGAAGGAAGAACTCGAAAACCAGGGCGAGAAGGCGATCGTCAAGATCGTTGAAGCGCGTATGAAGAACGTGATGAACCTTCTTCGTCGTGAAATCAACAAGCAGATCGTGGCGGGTAACTCGACTGTCCTCACCAACCTTGGCACCCTGAACGGCGTGTACTCGGCCACCGGTTTCTTGGAAAACGGCGACCCTGACGCGGCGGCTCAGACCAACACGGTCGGCGGTCTCGCTCGTTCCATCGTCCCTGCTGGCGACGGTCTCTACAACCGCTACGTCGACATCGGTGGTACGTGGTCGGCTGGTACCTCTCCGGGTGCTGGTATGGACGCGATGTACCTCGTCACGGCGCAGACCACTGCCCGTGCTCCGATGGGCACCGTCAAACTGATTCTCGCGTCGGAAGCTGGTTACAGCAACTACCGCAAGAGTCTGTTCAATCAAGAACGCTACGTCGACGAGAAGCAGCTCGACGCTGGCTACATGAACATCGCGTTCGGCGGCGCGTCCGTCGTTCAAGATACCTTCATGCCCAGTGCGGCTCTCAACGGCGCCGGTCTTGCGGCGACCATGTACTTCATCAACTTCGACGCCATCAAGTTGGTTATGCACTCCGACGGCGACCTTGCGGTCAGCCCGTTCGAGTACATCCCCGGCACCACCGCTCGTTCGGCTCAGGTGTACTGGAAGGGTCAGTTGATTGCGGACAACCTCAGCGGTTGCGCGCTGCTCGTGAACGGGGAGGCTTACTAACATGGCCACTTCAACCCTGATTCAGTACCTCAACCCGACCCAGAACACCATCTCCGGCGGCACGACTCCGGTTGGCGCGTCGACGTCTGATCGTTCTCAGACCGAAACGTTCCTCACCAATGGCGTGATCACTGCTGGTGACTGGGTTGCCTTCGACACCACCCAGACGGGTGCGTCTCGCGTGCTCTTCGTCGATCAGGCGGCGGCTGTTGCTCTTGGCAATGGTCTCGTCTGCGGTGTTGCGCTCGAGAGCGTCGATGGTAGCTTGTCCACTAAGCCGATCAAGGTCGTGATTAGTGGCTACGCCGAAGCGCTCACCACGGGTGCCGTTGCTGGCAATCCGTTGGCGGTCGTTGCAACGCTCGCTACTGCTCAAGTCAACGTCGCTGCGAACATCGCCAGCGCCTGTGGTGTGGCTCTCGAAGCCAGCGCCGTCGGCCCGCTGTTGACCGCAGTGTGGGTCTACAAGCAGTTCTAGTTGCCCTGACGGGCCTCCGCCGTAACCCATGCCGGCGGGGGTCCGTCTCTCTTTGAGGTTAGCATGTCGAAAGGTCAACGCATGAACCTCGGTGAAATCAAGAAATATGAGCTGACCCCAGGTCGCGTAGTGCTGGTCCCGTTGGGCGAGAAGAACTCCCCCGACAAGGAGATCGCGAAACGCGCTGAGATCGAAAAGCAATACGGTTTATCCCTCACGAAACTTGGTGAGAAGAAGCAATGAACCTGACCGAACTCCGGAACAAAGTGAAGGCCATCACGGACTACTCTCCGGAGTTGGCGGTCTACAACGAACAGCTCGACATGTTCCTGAACGATGCCTACTACGCGCTCTGGACGAAGAAGCGCTGGACGTTCGCTGAGCGTCGGATGTTCATGGACATCTATCCAGACGTCGGACCAACCGACCCGACAACCGGTGCTACCATCACGTTGACGGCGACCAACAACTCCCGGTGGATTCAGTTCGACTTACCCGTCTTCCAGTTGGCGCAACCGACGTTGTACGAAGGTCAGGTGCTGACGATCGATGGCATCGACTA
>CAZUJM010000300.1:3356-6423 GCA_964620405.1 uncultured Pirellulaceae bacterium
GAAGACGTCAACTTGAAGGAAGACTGGACGTCGTTCTACTCTGAATGCTACATCCCGACCCCGGTCAACAACATCCCTCCGGGTGAGAAGCTCGCGGTCGAACCTGCGCCTTTGCTTGGTGATTTCCCCGACCAGACCTACATGGAGTTCTGCTGGTGTTGGGAAGAAGCCGACCGTCGGCTCGGGCCTTTGTCTGAATCCGTCATCATCTACAACAACACGGCGGCGTCTTGTGGTTGGAACATCAGTTTCCAAACTTTCGATGGACAGGCCGCTGTCGCACCGACTTTCGAACCTTACAAAGATCAGAACGTCAACCCGTACGAAGGTCTTCGCAAGCGCATCTGGTACAACCAGAACTTCAACCGCTCGACCGGCCAGCGTCTGTCGGGCCTCCCCGTTTGGCGTGAAGTCACCTATGGTGGATCGGCACCTACGATTTCGACACAGAACGTAGGAACGTCAACAGACCCCGTTCGAGTTCTCGACCAAGCGGGAGCTTACCTTCTTGCTTACTCCGACCAGTGTATCCCAGGTAACAAGCGCTACTTGGACTATGACGGTGTGTCGTTCCGTGTTCGCCCGTACCCGCGTCCTATCGGATATGACAGAAAGTACGAGTATGTCGCCGGAACTGCTGGGCTGCTGAACAGCAACAATGCACCTGAACGCCTGTTCCGTCAGTGGGAGTGCCGCTACTACCGGAAGCCCTATCCTCTCGCCTTGCCGACCGATGCGCCTGAGTTCCCGATGGAGTTCCACCAGCTCATCGTGTACAAAGCGCTCGAAGACATCTACGCGAAGCACGACAACATGACGCAGGCCGACAACTACCGTCGGCGCTACGAAGACGAGTTGAAACGTCTCGAAACTCGCTACGTCGATTCCGTGGACATCGATGTGGTTCGTCAGCAGTTCGGCACACGCGGTCGCATCTGGACGCCGTTTGACCCCAACTCGTTGCGTCGGATCTCCTGATGAAATCTTCAACGACACGCGAAATCATCGCCGGCGGTATCGATCAACGGTACAAACCCGAAGAGAACAAGGCGCAGGCAGGCAGCAACTTCCGGTATGACCCTGACGGTGGTTGGGTCAACGACCGTGGTTGGGAACCCTTGCTGACCCCTCTTCCGGTAACGATCTCGTATGCTCAGCTGGAAGACTTGTTCCAGCCATGTCGTTTTCTACAAATAATCCAACGGCACCAAGGCAACGAAGAGTATTACGTCCAAGAGCGCAACGGAAAGCTGTTCTACCAGTATGGGAACGACTACGTCGGCGTGACCCCGCCGCAGTGCATTCTTGGCGAAGACC
The DNA here is from genome assembly GCA_964620405.1 of uncultured Pirellulaceae bacterium. Classification (GTDB taxonomy): domain Bacteria; phylum Planctomycetota; class Planctomycetia; order Pirellulales; family Pirellulaceae; genus CAZUJM01. The sequence continues at coordinate 4,674 of CAZUJM010000300.1, forward strand.
GTAATGATCCGAAGCCTGACGACCCAGGGACGCAAGGCGTTCCGTACGGCCGCTTCACGTTGTTCCTCAACGGCTACAACAAGATGATCAAGTGGTGGGGCCGCAAGAAGACGGAGCAGTTCGGCTTCTATCAGCAGCCGCCGTCCCCGACACTACTCCCTGTCGACACGACCTACCAAAAGTCGCCTACGTTTCCCTACGAATCGACTCCGACCATCCCGTCGGGCAGCAATACAGACAACTCGCTCTACGGCACGGCATTGCAGTTCTGGCCGAACCTGTTGAGCAACTTCGAATACACTGACATGAGCCTTGGACTCGGCGTCTGGGGCGCGGGTTCGGAGAACTCATACAGCTACAAGTACAGCTATGTCAGCAACACAGGCTCCGAATCCCCACTGTCCAGCCCAACGACGATCAGCTGGACGTCTGACGGATCAACGGCGCGTAAGTATGGCGTGTACGTCACGGGGCTTGAACCCGGCCCGGCGGGGACGGTGGCTCGGCGCATCTACCGCACGAAGAACAAGCGGTCTGGCTTCACGTACGAAGGCGCACCCAGCGACAACGACACGTATTACTTCGTCGCCCAGATCGACGAGAACTTATCGTCCACGTATGTTGACGTGGCTTCCGACAACCAGCTGATCATCGAAGCCCCGGCTGTGACGGACTCGGTGACGTTGTCGACCACGTTCAAGTATGGCGCTGCGTTCAATGGCTCGATGTGGCTGGCCGGCGGTGAAGCCTACCCGACGAAGCTCATCTACTCGGTCTCCGGTCTTCCGGAACAGTTCCGTGCGTTTGACTACTTTGACGTCGGCGTGCGCGATGGTGGCCAGATCACGGCGTTGTATCCATACTACGACGTTCTGCTCGTCTTCCGCGAACGCGCCATCGATGCCGTCTTCGTTAATGCACAGAGCAATGGCTACTCTTGCACGACCATCAACAAAGACGTCGGCACGACGGCGACCAACACCATCCGGCTCATCCCCGGCAAAGGTGTGATGTTCCTGAACAAAGATGGGTTCTGGCTCATCTCAGGTGGTATGCGCGGCGGCTCGAGTCTGGTCGTGACGAACATGTCTCCGATGATTGAAACGGAGATGGGGCGGTTGTCGAAGAATGCCCTGCCTCGTGCAACAGCGGCCTACTCGGATCGCGAGAAAGAGTATTGGTGCCACTATCCCGTCAACGGTCAGACGGAGAACACGACCGGCGCGGTCTACAACATCGTCAACGATTCGTGGATGTTCCGTGGCGTCAATACACAGAACGTCGACGACGGATTCCTGAAACAGTGGGCGTTCACGCAGATCGCCACAGACCAGTCGGGCTATTTCATTCTCGGCACGAAACCGAAAAACTACGACACCGTCTCTCCCGGTCAGTCGGACTCTTACCCAGGTCTCGGCCTTCAGGTCTGGACAGCCGTAAATGCTTGGGGTTTCTACACAGGCATCAGCGGCGGCGAACAGAGCGTTGACTTGACGTTTACACCTGTCACTCCGGATGCCTGCTTCTGGCAATCGTCTTGGTATGACTTTGGCGATGACTCCGTCAAGAAACGCATCGTCTCGGTCGAAGCCGAGATCATCACCGGCGGGAACGCCCCGATCTACTGTTTATGGAGTCAAGACTGGAACTACAAGCTGATTCCGCTCGATGCCCTTCCGGCACAGTTTCCTGTCGGTGTACCTCAACAGCAGGGCGAGTTTGTCGGAACTAAAAGCGAGCAAGCAACGTA
>CAZUJM010000301.1:0-6416 GCA_964620405.1 uncultured Pirellulaceae bacterium
CCAGATCGACCGCAGCGTCAACACGACGCAGATCCCGCCCAGCACGCTCTCGGGCGACCCGCGTCCCGCTCCGACCGAGAACACCACCGACTTCTGGGCCCAGGGCCTGCGGTTCGGCCTCGAGTACAACTACTAAAGTCTCTCAACGCCAAGGGCCGGCACCTCTCTGGCACCGGCCCTGGGTGGGCGTCGGCCATCGACCGACGCGATACGCTGGCTCGAGGAGTCGGCCTTAGCGACCAGCAGCTCCAGCCGCGCCGACAAGATTGGCCGATTGACCGGCCTGGCTATCTTCACGAGCACTGGGATGCGGACACAGGAACGGTCCAATGGCCAGATAGTCGAGATGTCCGAGCAAGAAGGCTCGCACGGCATCGGCCGGTGAGCAGACGATCGGTTCCTCGTGCATGTTGAAGCTCGTGTTGATGATCGTCGGAATCCCGGACAGCGCCGCGTACTCCTTGACGATCTGGTAGTACTCGGGATTCTTCTCGTGCCGGATCAACTGCGGCCGCGCGGTTCCATCGACGTGGACCGCGGCGGGTGCCGTCTTGCGCATGAACGGCGTGCAGTCGAACGTGATTGTCATGAACTCGGCCGCGTGCTCCGCGCCCTCGACGTTCACGAAGCAGCGATCGCGTTCCTCCCAGAGCGTCACCGGCGCGAACGGCATGAATTCCGTGCGGCCCAATCGCTTGTTCAGCCACTGGTTCACGGAGGGATCCTTGGCGTGGTAGAGGATGGAGCGATTGCCGAGGGCTCGCGGGCCATATTCCATGCGGCCGCCGAAGCGGGCCACGACCTTGCCTTCGTGGATCTTCCGGGCCACGACCGCCGCCAGGTTCTCCGGCTTCTCGCACTCCAGGTTCGCCGCCCGCAGCTCCTGCAGGATCTCCGCCTCGCTGTATTCGGGTCCCAGGTAGACATCGTGGATCGGTTCCGCGTGTCCGTTCTTCCAGGAGGCGAGCATGGCCACGCCCGAGCCGCAACCGCCGTCGCCCATGTTCGGATAGATGAAGACGCGACGCACGCCCCGCGCCTCGTAGATCCGCTGGTTCATTTTCACGTTCGCGGCCACGCCGCCGGAGAGCACCACCGAATCGCAGCCCGTCTTCGCCACCCAGGTCTCCGTCAGGTAACGGACGATCTCCTCCAGCACATACTGGTAAGCCGCCGCCACGTCGATCATGGGGAACTGGGAGGCGAGGTAACGCGAGAAGTAGACGTTGAGGTTTTCGAAGAGACGATACGTATCGTCCTTCAGGCTGATGCGTTGGCGCAGGATGCCGGCGAGGATCTGCGGATCTCCATACGAGGCCAGTCCCACGATCTTGCCTTCATGGCGCGACGGACGGAAGCCCAGTGCGCTGGTGACCGTTTCGTAGAACTGTCCCAGCGAATTGGGGAAGCGGATGTCGTGCAGGCGGCGGATCGATCCGCCCTCGCCAATGCTCACCGACGCCGCCAGCCCGCTGCCGTATCCGTCGAGCGTGAGGATCAGGGCGCGGTCAAAGCCGCTGGCCAGGTAGGAGTTCGCCGCGTGCGACAGGTGGTGCTCGTAACGCTTCAGCTTCCCTTGCAGCCCGAACTGCGACAGCCCCTGCTCCAGCTCCGCCTGCCAGTGGCGGTGCGCGTTGAGCGTATTGCTGACGGTGTGGCGTGACTGGGACGGAGCCAGCTTCTGGCTGATCCACGGCGAGCCCCCCAGCAGGCGGTAGGCCGTCCGCTTGAGCAACCCTTTCTCCATGCGCACATTCGGATCGGCAAGGCCCGGCACCGCCGGACGCTGCCGCGGCACACGCTTCTTCGCCTCGCGGATCTGCTGCTGCAAACCCTTGTGGCGGAACGATCGAGCAATCTCCAGCTCCGACATCACGCTCCCGGACTTCAGCTCGTACTCCTTCGCCGCATCAAAGAACGCGTACGACACTTCCGCCACATCGCGCGGATCGGTGTTGGTGCGTCGCAGCGCGTCGGCCAGGGCAAGCGCGGGGAAGCCGCTCTGCTGCTTCACGCGGCTGTATCGTTCTTCGCCGGCGGCAAAGAGAATCTTGCCATCCTCGACGATCGAAACGGTTGAGTCCTTGTCCAGCGGCGAAATACCGATCACTCGCATGGCGTTCTGCCTCCAGTTCATCCTCAGGGCTGCGACGGCGTCCGCAGCAGATGTTCGCGAATTTCCACGGCCGTGGTGGCGACGCCACCGAACTCACCGAGAAAGAATTCCAAGTATCGACGGATCGAGCCGAGGAATGCCTTCAAGTCCGCTTCCGACCGCACATAGGGCGATCCCCCGACCATCAGCGTGGGACTGTGGAACGACAGGCAGAACACCCGCACGCCACGTTCCCACAAACACTTCGTCAACTGACGATGCTCCGCGGAAGTGTACGTCTCGGGCGAGAGCCGCTGGCGATCAATGATCCCCAACCGCGTCAACACCGCCTGTAATTTCAGCTTCTGCATCAAGGGCTTTCGCGCAAAGTCATAGAGCGAGACTAGCTTGTGGAACCGGCCGAGGTACCCACCCGTGCAAGGAATGCCCAGCAGCTGCCGGTCGGCTCCAATCCAGTACGTATCGGCCGTCATGAACCGGTAGTCAGGACCGCCCTCGTGCGCGTAGTTGAAACCCGGGTCGCCGCTCAAGTCGACCTCGAATCCCAGCTCCCGCAGGATTTCCGGCGTGTTCGGCCCGGCGCCGTAGCGTCCGGCCTTGAAGACCCGCGGATGCACGCCCAGGTTCTGCTCGATCACCCGAACCAGTTCCGCAATTTTCGCACGCTCAAGCCGATAGGCAAGATTTCCCGCAAAGGACGTGTACTTGGACACCTGCTCGTCATAAGGCGGATTCACCCAAGGGTGGATATGAGCCCCCACCTCGCACGTACCCTCTGACAGGAACTGCTGCAGCGGTTCATAGCCCTCGGGCTGCGAGGCCACCGGGTAGTCGATCACCCAGTGCGGCTTGACGCCGAATTCGTTGAAGATCCGCTGAGCCAGCACCGACTCGCGCATCGCCTTGACCTCCGTGCGGTCACGGCTGTAGCTGCCTCCCCAGCCACCCTCTTCCTCCGTGTCGATCACGACAATCAGCCGCGGGCGTTCGTCGGCGGCAAAGCGCACGGGCCGCCATTCGGCTCGAGGGCCCCGCGTCATCGGAACGTAGTGCTGGCCGTCGGCGCTCATGGGCAAGTTTTCCGGCAACGGAGGAACGATGGGGAGTGAGACCGGAACGCCTTGCGGAACGGCGATGAGCCTCCCTACAGACTCTTGGCACGGCTCGGTGATCGCGGCGAATCTATCACGGTCTCGCCGCGACTTCCAGCAACGCGCGAGCGGACCGCCGCGAAGGTGGGCTTCCCGCCCCGGCCGCGCGGCTCCCCGCAAGGAGCCCCCGTGAAGGGTATATAGCTGGCCCGCTAGAGAACGCGGGCCACCACGCACTTCAGATACTCGGTTTCCGGACAGGAGAGTCGTACCGGATGGTCCGGCGCCGCCCCCCGCTGCTCCAGCAGCTCCAGGTCGCGCCCCGTCTTTCGCGCGGCCCCGACAAGCACCTGCCGGAAATCGTCCCGGGTCACCAGGCCCGAACAGCTGCAGGTCACCAGGATCCCACCCGGCTCCAGCACCTGCATGGCCAGTCGATTCAGGCGATGGTACGCCTGCAGCGCCTGGTTGATCGACTGCCGGCTGCCCGCGAAACGCGGCGGGTCCAGCACGACACCTCCGAACCGCTGCCCCTCCTGCCCCAGTCGTTCCAGCGTCTCGAAACAGTCGCCCGTCGCGAACTCCACCTGCGAGAACTGGTTCAGATCCGCGTGCAGGCGCGCCTGGTCGACTGCTCGCTGGCTGGTGTCAATCCCCAGCACGCGCGTCGCACCGCCGCGTGCCGCCGCCAAAGCGAAACCGCCCACGTACGTGCAGACGTCAAGCACCGAACGGCCGGCCAGGTAGCTGGCCGCCTGGCGGCGATTGTCGCGCTGGTCCAGGTAGTACCCCGTCTTCTGCCCCTCGCGCAGGTCGACCTGCAGCCGTACGCCATGCTCTTCGATCAGCACCGGCTCCGCCGGCACCTCCCCCACGAGGCAGCCCTCGGCCACCGTGAGCCCCTCGGCCCGCGCGACCCGCTGGTCGACACGCACCTGGATCGACTTCGGCTGCAGTCGCTGCTTCAGCCAGTCCAGCAGTTCGGCGGCGCGCAGTTCCAAGGCCATGGCCGTGAACTGCACGACGAGGTGCCCCGCATAGCTGTCGACGATCAATCCACTGAGTCCATCCGCTTCGCTGAACACCAGCCGCGCGGCCCCGTCCGGCTGCATCAGCCCCAACTGCTCACGCAGCTCGATCGCCGTCTCCAGCCGACGATGCCAGAACGGCGTGTCGAGCGCTTCGTCGCGATTCCATGTGTAGAGCCGCACCAGGATCCGGCTGTTGGCGTTGTACACGCCCCGGGCAATCCATTGTCCATCCGGCATCACCAAGTCCACCACCGCTCCATTCGCCACGCCCCCCGGCGTGCGCGCCACGGACTTGTTCAGCACCCACGGATGGCGAGCCAGGAACGTGCCTCGTTTCTCGCGTCGCAACACAATCGCCGGACATTCAGTCGTCAACGTGGATTCCTTCAAGGGAACAGGGAGAAAAGGACCGCTGCGAGGAAGGGGAACGCAGCCAAGCCGACCGGGCCAAGCGTGCGAATGGCCCAAACATTCGAAGGGTCCAGGCGGTCGAAGTGGCCAGGCGTTTCAAACCCCTCGCGGCCGCCGACGGCCTCGAGGTTCGCGGCGCGATAAGGCCCACGGTAAAGCCCTCCCAGGAAGGCCCTCCCCGTAAAACCACCGCCACACGACGAGCTCCCCAGCTTACCAGTCCACCGCGATCTTGGCGACCGCTTTTCGCAACGCCCCCTCCGCGGCCAGCGGCGCGTGCGCGTCCTGCGGGAAAAAGATCGTAAAGTGTCCCGCGGGCACATGAAGCCAGGTGTCCGGGCGATCGGCAAAGAAACCGATGTCCTTCATGGCGTCGTAGTCCTGCTTCAGCTGCCGGCAGTCCCCCAAAGCTCGCCAGCCCATCACATCGTGGCCTTCCAGCACCAGCTGGATGTCGATGTATCGACGATGAAACTCCAGGTCGGAACGATCGCGTCCGCGCCCCGGGTCACGCGATACGATCACGAATAATCGTTCGCCATCCACCGCATGCCGCCCGTCCTCGGGAGGCGACGCCTGCATCTGCCGCAGCGTCTCGCAAGCCTTCGAAAAACCCGGATGCAGTCCCGCATACACGGGCAGCCGATCGAACGAATCCAGAATCATCGGTATTCTCCTCGGCCTCAACGGCCCTGTCCCGGCCTGTCCGCCTGGCCACCATCGGTGACAACCTGTTGTCACTGCTCGGACGAAATCACCCCCGGATGCCGAACAGCCTTCGGGCGTTCTCCGTCGTCTGCCGAGCCAGTTCCGCCAGCGAGACGCCGCGGACCTGTGCCAGGCATTCGGCCGTGTGAACCATCATCGCCGGTTCGTTCGGACGCACGCTCCGATGCGGATGCGGCGACAGGTACGGCGCATCGGTCTCCACCAGCAGCCGATCGGCCGGCACGGCCGCGGCCACCAGCCGCAGGTCGTCCGACTTCTTGTAAGTTACCATGCCGGCGAAGCTCACATGCAGCCCGAGCGCCACGCTCTCGGCCGCCCCCGCCGCGTCTCCCGTGTACGAATGCATGATGGCGCGGATCGGCCCTCGACGATGGTCCTCCCGCAGCATCTCCAGCAGGTCCGCCTGGCAGTCCCGCATGTGCAGCACACAGGGCAGCCCCGTCACACGCGACAACGCCAAGTGCCGCGCCAGGAACTCCTGCTGCGTCGCGAACGGAGCGTCATCCCAGTAGCGATCGAGTCCCGTTTCGCCGAGCGCCCGCACACGCGGGTGACGCGCCAGTTCCTCGATCTGCTGCCAGTCCGCCGCCGTCGCCTCGCCGCAATAGTTCGGATGAATGCCCACCGCTGCCACGATCTCGGCATGCGCTTCGGCCAGCTCCACCGCCCGGCGACTTGTCTCCACCGTCGTACCCACGCAGAGCATCTGCACGACGCCCGCCGCGCGAGCGCGGGCCAGGACATCCTCCAGCATCCCCTCGAACTGCTCATCGTTCAGGTGCGCATGCGTATCGAAGAGTTCCATCGTTCCTTCCCCATTCGAATCGCGCTGCGTCAGCTTCGCTCGCTCCGCGTTACGGCCGGTGCCCCAGCGAGCCCCGGGCGACATAATCGAGGGAAAGCGTCACGCAAACCCGTGCTCTTCAGCAGGGGGCTGCCTTTCGGCACCAGCGTGCCGGGCAACCATGGGCCGACGCGAGAACGCGGGCAGCGGAGATGCGGAAGTTGACGGGCCAAGACAGCATCGGCGTGCCCAGC
>CAZUJM010000302.1:0-6396 GCA_964620405.1 uncultured Pirellulaceae bacterium
CGTGGGCGTTCCCCGACAGTCGCTTCGCCAAATTCATCCCCGGTCGGATCGCGAAGTCGGGGACCAGGTGACCTGTTCTTCTTGCACGCTGGTGGTGGTGCTGCTGCCACTGCTGGCAGTGCGTGGAAGGCAACTTCTTTGCCATTCATTCGTCGAATTTGGCTGATTCGACTTTGACGGTTGGGCCGATTCTGAGGATTATCCGGCTTGGTCAGAGTATCGAAGGCAGTGGCGACCGTTGGTTCGCGTCGGCGAACCGGGTGACGGGAGCTTGGTGTCCGACGCGGCCCAGGGATGGGTCGGTCGCGCCGCGGGGTGCCGCGGGTCAGCATGGAGGGACCACGAACGTGAGTGATCGTCGAGGAAAGCGTTGGCTGGGCGTTGTGCTGGAGACCACCGGAGCTCCGCTGATCTGGGGCACCGCGCTCTCGGTCGTCTACTTCGTGGCACTCCGCCAGGGAGTGTTCCAGAGTCCACTGCTGCTACGGTATACGGCGGGCCATCCGGTCGAGTATGTCGAGACGGGGCTGTTCTTCGTCGGGATGGTCGCCATCCTGCTGCGGGGATGGCAGGCGGCAGGTGAACTGCGGCTGACCGATTCGGTGGACTTACCCGCACCAGCGGCCGGCAACTTGCCCGCAGCGGTGGCCGTGCGGGCCGCGGCGCTGCTGGAACAGATCAAGGAGTGGCCGGCCTCCGCGCGCCGCCTGCTGGTCAGCCGGCGACTTCAGGACGGCCTCTCGCACCTCGTGCGCAGCGACGCCGCCGATCGCCTGGACGAGGAACTCAAGTACCTCGCCGATATTGAAGTCGAAAAGAACCACGACGGGTACGCCCTGGCTCGCATCGTCATCTGGGCCACGCCGATGCTGGGCTTCCTGGGCACGGTCATCGGCATCACCGAAGCTCTCGCCGGTCTCTCGCCGGAAGCGCTCGTGAACTCGCCCAAGGAGGCCATGGACGGCCTGCTTGCGGGGCTGGGCGTGGCCTTCGACACCACGGCCCTCGCGCTCACCCTGTCGATGGTCATGATGTTCGCGCAGTTCCTCACGCAGCAGATCGAAGGCCAAGTGCTGTCGATGGTGGACCGCAACGCGACGCGGATCCTGTCGACCCACTTCGTGCGCCACGACGTTTCGGCCGATCCCCAGGCGGCGGTCCTGCAGCGCATCGCGCAGTCCACGCTCTCCGCAGTGGATGTGCAGACGCAGCGGCAGGCCGAGATCTGGCGGCACACGCTGGAGCAGTCGCACCAGCAGTGGAGCCGCTTGATCCAGAACACCGGGCAGGCGATGGAAGCCTCGCTGGCCGGCGCGCTGCAGAAGAGCCTGGACGCGCACCACGCCAACCTGCTCCGCGTCGAACAGCATGCGGGTGAGTTCGTTGGTTCCCAGTGGGCTCAGTGGCAAAAGACGGCCGAGGAGTCGCTGCGGCAGTTGCAGACGCAGCAGGCCGAGGTGGGACGCCAGAGCGAAATCCTGCTGAAGGTCCTCGACGCCACCGGACAGGTCATCTCGCTGGAGAAAGCCCTCAATCAGAACCTGCGGGCCCTGGCCGGCGCGAAGAACTTTGAGGACACCGTGATGAGCCTCTCGGCGGCCATCCACCTGCTCAGCACCCGGCTGGGCAAGCCGATGCCGCGGGATGCCCAGGTGCAGCTGGAGGTATCGGTGCCGCAGGAGCGTGCAGCATGAGGCGGTCTCGAGGATCTTCGGGAGACGCGGTCAGCCTGTTTCCGTTCCTGGCCGTGCTGATCTGCACGATGGGATCGCTCATCGTGCTGCTGGTCGTCCTGGTCATGCAGGCCAAGGCGAGTGCGGTGGAGCACGCGCGGCAGCGGGAGCAAGACCTCGGGAAGGTCCGCGAGCAGGCCGAGCAGGCACGGCTCGACATCGAGGAGTCGCGCTGGCGCATCGAGATGCTGCAGGCTTCGCGGGAAAAAACGGCGGAGGCCCTCGAGGATAAACGGCGGGAGTTGAGTCACCTGGAAGATGAGATCCGGCGTCTGAAGGACCAGTTGGACCAGGCCGCCGCGGAAGCCCAGGATATCGAGAGCAAGGCGGGCGAGGAGTCGCTGGCGGAAAAGGCGTCGCGGGAGCGGATCGACGAACTGAAGGAGGCTCTGGCGAAGGCGGAGCAGGAACTGGAGGCGGCACGCAAGGCGCGGGAAAACGAAAAGCCTTCGTACGCGATCCTGGCCTACGACGGACCGAACGGGACGCGGCGCCAGCCGATCTATGTCGAATGCCTGGAGGATCGCATCGTCCTGCAGCCCGAAGGCGTGACACTCCGCAGTGAAGATTTCACCGAACCGATCACGGACGAGAACCCTCTGGCCACGGCGCTGCGGGCGAAACGCGAATACCTGAAGGACGCGACGGGCGATGCGGAAGGCCTGCCCTACCCGCTGCTGGTCGTGCGTCCGCGAGGTGCCGTCTCCTATGCCGCGGCGCGGGCGGCGATGAAGTCCTGGGAGTCGGAGTTCGGATACGAACTGGTCGAGGATGAGCTGCCTCTGGCTTATCCCGAAAAGGACGAGAAGCTGACGCAGTTGCTGGAAACTTCCGTTAACGAGGCGCGAGCACGCCGGCGGTACCTGCAGTCGATCGCTCCGGCTCGTTTCGGTCGCCGGGCCCCTGCCCTGCTGACCGCCTCCAAGACCGGTGGTTTCGTGAATGCGGGAGGAGCCGAGGTGGACCGCGGTCTGCCGGAGTCTTCGCCGGCGCGCGGGGCTGAGAATCGCGGACGCCCTGCCGGATTGCCCGGGGATGGCTCGGGCCAAGGTGGTCCGGTGGACTTGGCGGACCGTTCGTCGCGCGACGGCGCACGCGTTCCCGAGGGAGTTGCTGCCGGGCCCGGACCAGGAAGTCGCGCGACCGACGCTCGTGATTCGGGATTGGGAGCGGGCCCGGGTGGTTCCGCTGCCGAAGGGTACGCCGCTGCGGGCGGACAAGGACCGGCCGGTACAGGGCCAAGTGGTACTGGGCCAGTCGGTACTGGGCCGGGTGCTGCCGGACGGGCCGGGGAGTTCTCCGCGGCCGGCGGCAGGGGCCCCGGAAGCGGCGGGCCTGGTATCGCCGGTAGCGGGCCAGGCAGTTCCACGAACGGTTCCGCGAATGACGGCGGCGGCACAAGCGGCGGCGCGAACAGGCAGGCCGGGACGGCAGGTGGGACGGGCGAGCCGATGAGCGATCCGCCGGCCACCGACGGACGATACGGCGATCCCCTGCAGTTGGCCGGCCCGCGACGCGGCGATCCATCGGGCCGCGGTTCCGGTTCGGGACCGGCCGACGGTCGTGCGACGGGGACCGCGGGAGTTCGCGGCGCAGGCCCCAGCGATCCGGCCACCGTCGCTTCGACGGGGCGGACGCCGTCGGGATCTTCCGCCAAGGCCGCCGGGGATCAGGCGGCCGGAAGTGCATCGGCCGGCAACGCAGCAGGCTCGAAAGTACCAGGAGGCTCCGGTGGCGGTGCGGCCGTGCCGAGTGGCGGTGCGGGCGCCGGGTCCGCGGGCTCTGGTTCAACGGCCTCTTCCTCGCTGGGCGGTGGCATGCCGGCCTTCGGTGCGGCGGCCTCCTCCGGGAGCAGTTTACGCGGTCAAGGCAAGGACTGGGGCCTGCCCTCGCGCGCTGTCAACGCCACGGGGCTCACGCGTCCGATCATCGTGCAGCTCTCCGCGAACCAGCTCGTGATCCAGCCGGAGAAAAAAGATCGCGTCCGGAAGCCGGTCGTGATTCCGCTCAAAGGTGCCGTGGAAGACCACGTCGATGATCTCGTCGCGAAGGTCTGGCAACGCATGGAGAGCTGGGGCATCGCCGGCCAAAACATGTACTGGAAACCCATCCTACAGGTTCGCGTCGATCGCGGCGCCGAACCGGTGTACGACGAGCTGGTCCGGCAGCTGCAGGGCAGCGGGATCAGCGTAGTGAGGAAGTGACGGATGAGACTCCGGCGACGACGACCCGCGGAAGAACAGGCGGCCGGCGAGGACTCCTTCCTCGATGTGGTCGCCAACCTGGTGGGGATCTTCGTGATCCTGATCATGGTCATTGGCGTTCGGGCGAAGGATGCCGCCGTGGAGCAGCTGGCGGTTCCTCCGGCCGAGGATCTGCAGAAGTCGCTCGTCGAACGCGATGCGGCGCGGCAGGAGCTGAAGGGGGTCGACACCAGCGTCCGTGAGATCCAGGCGCGTGCCCAGCAGATGGAGGGCGTGATCGCGGCGCGACGCGGGGAACGCCACCAGCTGAACGTGCTGATGGCAGCCGCTCGCGTGGAACTTGATGAACGGCGGAATCAGCTGGACCAAGTGGCTCGCGAGGAGGTCGAAGTGTCCAGCGAGCTGCGTTCGCTGGAGAAGCAGCTGGAAGAAACGGCCGCGCAACGGGAGTTGCTGGAGTCGGAGAAACGCCCGACGATGACGCTCGAGCATCTGCCGACGCCGATGGCGAAGACGGTTTTTGGAAGTGAGGAGCATTATCGGCTGGAACGAGGCCGGCTGACGTATGTGCCGCTGAATGAGCTGACCGAGCGGCTGCGCGCGGATGCTCCCCAGCGGGCCGCGCGGCTGATGCAGGTGCCGGAGTTGACCGAGACCATCGGACCGATCCAGGGATTCCACATGCGGTACACGATGCACCGCCGCAGCGTGGGAACGAGCACGCCCAACGGTACCCTGGTGCGGCAGGTGGCGGAACTGAAGCAGTTTGAGCTGGTGCCGCTCGCGGACGACCTGGGCGAACCCTTGGCCGAGGCGTTGGAATCGGGGTCGCAGTTCCGACAGTCGCTGGACACGTTCAAGCCCGGTGCCACGATCGTAACGGTCTGGACCTACCCGGACAGCTATGCCGAATTCCGCGAGCTGAAGCGTTGGCTCTACGATCGCGGCTTCGCCTGCGCCGCGCGACCGCTGCCGGCAGGCCAGCTCATCAGTGGATCGCCGCAGGGGTCGCGCTCCGCGGCCCAGTGATGGCCCCGCCGCGCTACGCGGCCAGAGGTTGCCCGCCGCGCTACGCGGCCCGTGATACCCCGCCGCGCTACGCGGCCCGTGATACCCCGCCGCGGGCTGGCCCCGCCTGCAGTCGACGGGCCTAGCGTGGCTTGTTGGCGATCCGCTGCAACTGCTCCACCATGTAGGTAGGCAGGATCGCCGGGTTGCTCATCGCGTCGGACATCAGGCGGAGAGCCGTGGCGGTGTCACCTTGGCGATCGGCGACGATCGCTTGACCGGCCGTTCCGAGCGCCTTGAACTCCTGCTCGCTGGTCTGCGTCATCTCCGAGTACACCCGTTGGGCTTTGACGAGGTCGGCTCGCTGCAGGTAGAGCGACGCCAGTTGTTCCATCGCGCGGTGCGCGTAGTAGCGGTTGGTGAACGACTCGGCGGGATCGTGGTATTTGGCGACGCTCTGCCAGGCATCCGGGGAGTTGGCCACGACGGCGTAGTAGAACTGGGCTTCGGCGTCCGCTTTGCGGGGAACCTCGGCGGTGGCGGGCGTGTCGAGAGCGGCCAAGGGCGGGCGCGAAACGCCCCAGGCCAGCAGGCCGCCGACGAGGAGTGCGGAGCCCATGGCGGCGAGCCAGCGGGAGCGACTCGATCTCCGCACGAGGGGCATGGAGCGGGTCTGCAGCAGCACCTGCAGCTGCTGGGTGGCTTCGAGCGGCGTGGTGGGGGAAGAGGCCGTTTGCGGATCCCAGCCCTCGAGTTCCTCCTCCATGGGCCACGCGTCGTGGGCGCCCAGCTGGGGCAGGCTGCGGAGATGCCGGAGAAGTTCGGCTGCGGACGGGATGCGGTCCTGCGGTTTCTTGGCCAGCAGCTGGTCGACGACGTCGCGGAGTGCCGCGGGGGTGTCGGGACGGAGTTCCCGCAGGTCGGGCGGGGCGTTTTGCAGGTGCTGGACGGCGACGGACAGCGGGGTTTCGCCTTGGAATGGCGGTCGGCCAGTCAGCATGTAGTAGGCGGTCGCCCCGCAAGCATACAGGTCGCTGCGATGGTCCAGCGGCCGGCCCTCCACCTGCTCCGGGCTCATGTAGAGCGGCGTTCCCATGGTGAGGCCGACCTGGGTCAGGTCGACCTGCTGGGTATCCACCGCACGGGCCAGCCCGAAGTCGGCGACCTTCACCTCGCCGCCAGGCATGAGCAGGATGTTCTCGGGCTTGATGTCCCGATGCACGATGTTCCGCTGGGCCGCCTTGCTCAGGGCGGCCGCCATCTGGCGGAGGATCGAGACGACGCGCGGGATCGGCAACGGTCCCAGTCGGGAGACGCACTGCTTCAAATTCTGGCCAGGCACGTACTCCTGGGCGATAAAATGAATGCCGTCGCTGACGCCGACCTCGTAGATCTGCACGATGTTCGGGTGATTCAGCGCCGCGAGAGCATGCGCCTCTTTTTCAAACCGC
>CAZUJM010000303.1:0-2025 GCA_964620405.1 uncultured Pirellulaceae bacterium
GATGCTCGTCCGGTATGAGAACGGCGAGCGTCACGAGAACGCCGTCGAGATCATCATCAGCGGCGACCGGCCCACGGAGGTCGTGGCCGGCCAGTCTGTCCGCTTCGCCAGCATTGACGGTCGCCTCCGAGACCTCGAAGACCAGACGCATCGCGATGCGACCCCCTTGATCAGCGACAACTGGAACCTCCACTTCCGCTGGCGCGGCGATGGTGACCTACCGGCGGAGGAGTCGACCAAGCTTCGCGGTCTCGTGAAAGCCGCGCACGAGCAGGGCCGACGCGTGCGTTTCTGGGCGATTCCCGACCAGGCCAGCTCCTGGAAGATCATGGCCGATCATGGAGTCGACCTCATCAACACGGACAACTTGGCTGGACTCGCCGAGTTCCTCCGGTCCCGCGATGACAAGGCGGCCGTTGGCCCGTGACGCGGACGCCCGTCCGTCAGGAGGAACCGCCGCTGCCCGCCGGAAACCGCGCAGCCGCAAGGAAGTCGAGTTCCGGCAACCGCGTCTCGTGAAGCGTCATTTCGGCCAGACACTCCCCCATGCCGGCCGCGAACTTGAACCCGTGTCCCGAGAAGCCTGCGGCATAGACAGCACGCGAGTTGTCTGGATGCCGATCGATGATAAAGTGCTCGTCGGGCGTCATCGTATACATGCATACCTCATGGCGGGTCCGGGTGCTGGACACGGAAGGCAGGCAGGCCCGGACGAAGCCGTCGATCCGCGCCGTATCCATCGGATCCATCGTTCGATCCACAAGCGTCGGATCGGCCGCGCGTTCTCCCCGCGTGTGCTCGGCCACCTTGACCCCCACGTCTCCAAAGGCAGGAAACCCGTAGAAGGATCCTTCCGGCAACTCATAGAAGAAGGCCGGACAACGCGCATCCACATGAAAGCGACGGTCGTCGCAATGGAACCAGTGGAGATGCTTGCGAACCACATGGAGCGGCAGTCGGACAGGAAGTTGGGCAGGGGCCCAAGGCCCGAGACAGAGAACAACCGCCTCGGCTGTATCTACTCCCGCGTCGGTCACTACCTCGCAGTGCCCCCGCTCGATTCGAATCTGGCGCACGGCCATGTGGGTGCGAACCTCCGCACCGTAACGCTGGGCAACCTCCACCGCCGCCTCCACGCAACGCTCGACGTAAAGAAAGCCGGCATTCGCTTCAAAGATGATATCCATGCCCTCGGGGATGTGGAGCGAGGGAAAACGCTGGGCGGACTCGGCGGGCGTCAGTGTTTCGATCGGTAGTTCATGCGTAGAGGCGCTTCGCCGAATCCCCTGCATGGTCGGGCCCGTTTCAATGCCTACCTCCAGCAGTCCCACCCGCTCGAACAACCGCCTGCCGCATTCCGCCTCCAACCGCTCCCACTGCTGGTATGCCTGCCGTAACAAGGGCACATAGTCGGGATGCTCGAAGTAGGCTTGGCGAATAATCCGAGTCTGCCCGTGCGAACTTCCTCGATCGTGGGCAATGCCATAGGAGTCGATGCCCAGCACCTTCGCTCCGCGCCGAGCCAGGGAGCAAAGAGCCGCGCTGCCCATTCCGCCCAGCCCTACCACAATCCGATCGTACGTGGCCATTGGAGTCTCCCGATAACGCGTCTGGAAACGAACGCCGCAGCTAGCCCCACATCGTACCCAGCCCTTCGTGGAATTGGTACGCTAACCGGCGACGGAGCGGTTGTCGACTCTTCACCATCCCCGTGTCGCCACACATGCAACTTCTCATCGACGGATACAACGTCCTGTTCGCCGCCGGTGCCATGCCCCGTCGTTCCGGACCGGGCGAACTGGCCCGCTCTCGCGAATGGCTGCTGAAACTGCTGTTCGATCATCTCGAACCATGCAGCCTCGAGGCCATTACGATTGTCTTCGACGCCAAGGACGGGCCGCGACACCTGTCTCCTGAATACCATGTCCGTGGCGTCCGCGTGCTGTTCGCCCGAGATCACGATGAGGCGGATGATCTGATTGAGAACCTGATTGACAAACATGATTGAGAAACCTGTTTGAGATG
>CAZUJM010000303.1:2041-6368 GCA_964620405.1 uncultured Pirellulaceae bacterium
CCTCGACAAAGAAACTGACGGTCGTCACCAGCGACCGGCGTCTCCGTGCTGCAGCGAGGCGGCGGCGATGCCGAGTCGTGCCCAGCGACGATTGGCTGGACTTCATCGTGGAGCAGCAGCCAGCGGCCGCCTCAAGCAGGGAGACGTCGCGGGCCACTCGCCCTGATTCCCGAGACGTGCCAATCGGGGACGGAGAGGTGGAGGAGTGGCTGCGGTTCTTTGGAAGTGAACCGCTTGTGACGGGGGAACGCGTCTCCACGAACCCGAAGCTGTCGCCGGCCCCAACAGCGATTCCCCAGCCGCCTTCCTCGAAAGACGTTGAAACGCGAAGCAATCGCGGCCGCTCAAAAAAGGGCTCCCCGCCCGGCGACTCGGCGGAAAAAAACGCCAAGCCTCGGACTGCGAACCGCGTGCCCGCCCAGCGAAGCCGCAAGAACTCCGCCCCACCTGCCGCCCACCCCGCCCCGGGCAGAGCAGACCACCCCCAGCCTTCCAGCAGGAGAAAGGCGCCAGCCCCGCGGAAACCTTTGGATCGAGAAACCCTGGATTGGTCTCCGTTTCCACCCGGCTATGGTGAGGACTTGCTCGAGCCTCCCCCGTCGTAAACATTTGTTTCAAGCCGTGCGACGGGCGAGCAGAGGCTTCGTCTCCACGCCTTCCCAACAGAAATCCAAACGCCCGGCACAGGCAAGTTCAGGAAGCCACAGACGCGGATCAGACGGGCGCCCCAGCTTCCGAGGACTGGTACTTCCGTGCCTTGTCCGAAATATCCTTGCGGCACCAAGCGCCGTCCCACCGGATGCACTTGACCGCTTTATACGCCTGCAACTTGGCAGCGGAGATCGAATTGCCCAAGGCTGTGACGCCCAACACGCGGCCGCCGTCGGTGACAACCTCGCCATCCCGCAGTCTCGTCCCGGCATGAAAAACCTTGACATCCGAGAGGGCGTCGGCCTCCGCAAGCCCTCGGATCGGCAACCCCTTTTCGTAACCTCCCGGATACCCCTCACTCGCCATGACGACGCACACGGCCGGCCGCGGATCCCACTCCAGGGGCGGCAATTCGGCAAGGCGTCCATCCACCGTGGCCTCCAGCAGGTCGAGCAGATCGGATTTCAGACGCATCAGCAGAGGCTGGCATTCGGGATCGCCAAACCGCACATTGTATTCCAGGACTTTCGGCCCCTGGTTTGTCACCATGATCCCCGCGTAAAGCACGCCCTGAAACGGCCGGCGCTTCCGCTTCATGGCATGAATCGTCGGCACCAACACCTGCTCCTCGATCCTCCGCAGCATGGCGTCGTCCACCAGTCCCGTGGGGCTGTAGGCCCCCATGCCGCCAGTGTTGGGGCCCGTATCCCCGTCGTAAGCGGCCTTGTGGTCCTGGGCAGGTGGCAAAGTAACGATGGTTTGACCATCGGTAATTGCGATGACACTGGCTTCGTCCCCCTCCAGGCGGTCCTCGATCACCATTTGTTGACCGGCAGCCCCAAACTCCCTCTGCTCGGCGATGCGATCGATTGCTTCCAGGGCATCCTCCTTGTACCGGCAGACGATCACTCCTTTTCCTGAAGCCAGTCCGTCCGCCTTGACGACAACCGGAACGTCGTTCGTCTCGCGGTAACGCTCGTTGATGAAGTGCTTGGCGGTGGAAGCATCCCGGAAGGTGCGGTACTCGGCCGTCGGAACGTCCGCGAAACGAAGCAGGTTCTTGCAGAAGACCTTGCTGGCCTCCAGCTCCGCAGCCGCCTTTTTCGGTCCGAATACCCGGAGCTTCGCGGCTTGCATGGCATCCACGATGCCGATGGCCAAGGGTGCCTCGGGGCCGACGACTACCAGCCCGACGCGGTTCTTCTTGGCGAATTCGACCAGCCGGGGAATATCGTCGACGGCGATGGGCACGTTCTCGGCCAGCGAACTGGTGCCGGCATTTCCGGGTGCGACAAAAATGCGCTCCACCCTCCGACTTTGCCCCAACTTCCACGCCAAGGCATGCTCGCGACCACCGTTTCCAACCACCAGAACTCTCATCTCGCATGCTCCCAGAAGCTTGGAAATCAAGACCTTCCGCCCAACACTACCGCAGATTGACCCCGATTCCAAGTACGCGTAGACTCGCCCTCGAGAGGACTTTCGGCGCCCGGACCGGACCTACGGGACCGAGCGGAGGAGGTCGCGCTGACCAGCAGGTCGGCTTGACAAAAGAAGGCCCAAAGATACAACAAGATAGCGATTTGTGAAAATTGTCACGAGGTAGTGAGCAGGCAAGCCGGACGCGACCCTGCCGTCTTTGGTGCGGTGACTCTCACCATACCCGACGCGACTCCGCAAGCCGGTAACGGCCTGGGCAAGTAGCGGTTCCGATCAGCCTGCGACGATTTCTATTCCGGCCTCTATCACGGGTGTGGGAATGGCAGACAAGAAGAAAATGTCAGTTGAGGACATCCTGGCCGCCTGCCGCGGGGGTGCTGCGGCTCCGTCGGATGAGTCCGCGTCAGCGGGTCCGCCCGCTGCGTCGGCCAGCGAAGCTCCGGCACCGAAGCCGCCCAAACCGGCACCGCCGGCCGCTGCGGGATCCGCGAAGGCCCCCGGGTCGATGAGCGTTGCGGACATTCTAGCGGCCGCTCGCGGTGGAGCGGCAACGCCCGCCGCAGCTGCGACGCCGGCCGCTGAGAAGCCGAAGCCGAGTGCTGCTCCCGCCGGTGCCGCGAAGAAGCCAGGTGCGATGAGTGTGACGGACATTCTGGCGGCTGCCCGGTCAGGAGGTGCGACGCCTGCCGCAGCCCCCGCAGCCCAGCCTGCCGCTCCCAAGCCGAAGCCAGCCGCCAAGGCCGCGACTCCGAAGGCGGAAGCTGCCGCTCCCGCGTCTGTCTCCGTCGATACATCCAGCATTCTGGCGGCTGCTCGATCCGGCGTCAAAGCGGGCCCGGTCAGCAAATCGGAGGCCGCCGCGATGGCTCCTCCCGCGAAGCCGAAGCCTGCTTTGTTGCCCATGCCCGAGAAGCCCGCCTACGCGATGCCTAAGGCACCCGCTGCCGCGGCGACCGATCGCCGCGGGTTTTTCTCCGTCTTCTTCGGATCCTTCCTCGCCTTGGGTTTCACGGCGTTCGGCCTGACGAACCTGCTCTGGGTTCTGGGCCTCGCCCGTTACATGTTTCCCAACATTCTCATCGAACCGCCCAGTAAGTTTCGAGTCGGTTTTCCGAATGACTTCGCCCCGGGATCCGTCTCCGACAAATTCAAGGCTCAGTTCGGGATCTGGATCGTCAACGCAGAGTACGAAGGGCAGCCGCAGATTGTCGCCCTGAAAACGGTTTGCACCCACCTGGGATGCACGCCGAACTGGTTGGATGCCGAGCAGAAATTCAAGTGCCCGTGCCACGGTAGCGGTTTTTACAAGGATGGCATCAACTTCGAGGGCCCGGCTCCGCGGCCGCTTGAACGCTACGCCATCTCCATCGCCGCCGACGGGCAGTTGGAGGTCGATAAGAGCAAGACGTTCCAACAGGAGATGGGGCAGTGGACCAACACGGCCTCCTTCGTGATCGTCTAGTACACCAACCGGATCGCAACCCCCGTCCTTGCGTACCCGGCCGCAGGCGTCGCGGACACCCCACGGTACCGCGACTGCCATAGTCCGCTACGGATGCCGTCTCGGACCGACAGGTGGATTCACAGGGACACTCACAGCACTAGGGAAGATCAGTCCTATGGCCTCGCTGGGCGAAATCATCCGCGAATCACAGATCTGGAAGAGCGTCTTCCGTCACCCGATGCCCGTCGACCGAAGAAACCGCGTCGTCGTGATGCTGACGAACTTCTTCCTGCACCTCCACCCGGTTTCCATCAAGAAGCAGGGCATCGCGCTCAGCTACACCTGGTGCATGGGCGGCGTGACGTTCTTCCTCTTCCTGGTGGAAACGGTCACGGGCGTGCTGCTCATGTTCTACTACCGCCCAACCCTAGAGTGGGCCTACAACGATATCCTCGCCCTACGCGATGTGGCGTCCCTGGGCATCCTGCGGGAAATCCACCGTTGGGGCGCCCACGCCATGGTGATCGCCGTCTGGCTCCACATGTACCGGGTCTTCCTCACCGGCAGTTACAAGCCGCCGCGGGAGTTCAACTGGGTGGTCGGTGTCATTTTGCTTCTGCTGACACTGCTCCTTTCGTTCACGGGCTACCTGCTGCCGTGGGACCAGTTGGCCATCTGGGCGATCACGGTCGGTTCGAACATGGCTCGTGCCACCCCATTCCTTGGTCACGAGGGCCCCGGAGCTAAGTTGCTGTCGGTCGGAGGCATCGACATGATCACGATGGGATCGGA
>CAZUJM010000304.1:0-6348 GCA_964620405.1 uncultured Pirellulaceae bacterium
CTCGTCCTCGCCACACAACGACTCGACCAGTCGCTGCGCGAGCGGGCCGTGCTCGTCGCCGTCCAGTTCGATGTGACGCGCGAGGTAGCAGCGAAATCCATCCAGGCAACCGTCGGTCTGGCTGGCCAGTTCGTTCACGATCTGCTGGAAGACATCCGGCAGCAGGTCTTCGCGGCCGAAGGTGAAGGCCGAGGCGATGGCGGCGGCATCGCCGGAATCGATCACCTCGAACGTGTGTTCCAGGAACTGCCGGGCCGCTTCCGGGATTCCCGCCATGCCCAGGGCTTCCTCGCGACCGTGGCCCGCCTGCAGGGCCTCCAGCAACTGGTCCACCGCCTGCGTGTCCGCTCCACACTGACGCATCGACGCGTGGTACAGGTCAAAGTGGCTCGCGACACCGCCCTGTTCGTCTTCGTCGCTCTCCTCAGCCAGCACGATCTCGTTCACCAACCGGCAGGCCAACCGATTCGCGGGCGGAATCCACGGGATGTCCAGGCAGGTGAACCGCTGCTGCAAGGCCTTCAGCAGCGACATGAAGTCCCAGACCGCGAAGACATGATGCTCCATGAACACCTGCAACGCTTCCAGACTGCCGATGCGGGCGTAGACGGGGTGGTCGAGCAGTTGTTCTCGCAGCGGCTGGATGCGTTCCTGAATGCGAGCGATGCGGGGGATGGCGGAGGCAGTCATGGGGAACCAGCACCCTTTCGTAGTGAGTCGACGCGGGGTAGGCGACGCGGCCAGGCGACGCTTCCGGTCTCGGGAGGGCTCGAACCTGCGGTCCTCCCGCGTCCCGGAGCTTCCACCCTATTCATAGAGGAATCCCGCGTTTCGCACAGGGGGGTGCGGCAGGCGAAGCCCCTCACCGCGACTCGAACCCCGAAGTTTCCGGGCGTGCTCGACCTGACCGCCTGGGCAAGCTGTCGGGGCCGCGTTCGCGGGACTGAACCCGCGGGCGTTCAACAGACGAATCCTGATCAGCTGATACTAGCGGAATGGAGCATGGATGCGGCCATTCGTTCGCGTTGGAAGGGCCGGCCGAGCTGGCCCGGGACCAACGCGTCCCGAATCCATCGCGGCCCGGAACGACCTGTGTGGCAACCCGACGGACGTTGCGACAGAGGTCTTGCCTCGGGCCGGAGAGAGCGCGTCCATGAGCAATCCTCGCAGTCGTTCGATCGATCTCTTCAGCATGGTCCTGGGGGCGGTGACGCTCTTCCTGGTGATCTCGGTGGCCTCGTACCATCCGAACGACCCGGTCGAGGAGCCGTTTTTTCCGTTCAACCGCATCTATCATCCCGACCCGGTCGCCTTTCCTCCCAACGAGCCGGTGCGCAACTGGTGCGGTCCCCTGGGAGCCATGGTGGGCGACATGCTGCTCACGGGGTTTGGCTGGGGTGCCTTCTACCTGCTGGCGGCGCTCGCCGTGCTCACCGCCCGCTCCGCCCTGCAGCGTCCCATCACCGCGCCCTTCATCCGCACCTTCGGCTGGATGACCTCCCTGGTCGGCCTGACCAGCCTGCTGTCGATCCTGACGCCCGGATCGTGGGATGGACCGGTGATCGGCCCCGGAGGCTACCTGGGTGCGCTCGTGCAAGGCATCCTGCATGACCGGATCGCCATGGTCGGCAGCCTGCTGCTGGGCGGGTGCCTGCTGATGGGTGGCCTGCTGCTGTGCACGGACTACTTCCTGTTCCACGTCGCGGCCGTGGCAACGCGGTTCGCCATGGAGCGTTCGCGCCAGGGCATGCGCCCGCTGGCTCGTTCGTCGGCCGGTACGGCCGGTACCGCCGCTGTCGCCGCGTCGTCCGGCAAGGCTTCCGCGGCGGCCCGCGCCACCGAAGCTGGCATGTCCATTCGCATCGGCGGCAAACGCGTGATGGTTCCCGCGGACGAGAGCCGCGCGGTCGAATGGGAGATCGCAGAGGACGAGGAAGCGGACGACGAGTCGTTGGAAGACGAGTCGCTGGAGGACGGGGTCGCTGACGACGAGGAAGGCGAGTACGAAGAGGAATACGAGGAGGACGACGACAGCGAAGAAGCGTACGACGAAGAGGACGAGGAGTACGACGAGGCGACGGAGGACGAGGAGGCCGACGCGGGCCGTGGTGCGAAGCCGCTGTCGGCAGGCGCCGCGGCTGCCAAGGCGATCCGCGGCCTGATCCAGCGTGCCACGCCAGCCAAGCGCGGCGACGCCGAGGCCTCGCCCCCCCTCATTCCGACGCCGACCGCCCCCGCCGCCAAGCTGTCGGCCAAGACCGCTGAGAAGACGGGGGAGAAGCCAAGCGACAAGCCCGTGGCAGCCACGGCCGCCTCGACGAAATCGGCCGGCGGTAAGAACCAAGACAACCACGAACGGCAGGAGGTGATCGCGCAGCTGGAAGAGGCGAGTCGCCACGAAGAAGCGCGCGAATACGACCTGCCCTCCATCGAACTGCTCACCGAGGCTGAAGACTTCTCCACGGACGAACAGGAGAAGGAAGTCCGCCGCAAAGCGAAGATCCTCGAGAAGACGTTCCAGGACTTCGGCTTCCGCGTGAAGGTCGTCGAGATCGAGACGGGACCGGTCATCGCGCAATACGAGATCGAGTTGGAGGCGGGCCTGCGTCTGTCGAAGATCACCGGCCTCGCCGACGACCTCGCCATCGCGCTGCGCGTCCCCAGCGTGCGCATCGTCGCGCCGATCCCCGGCAAGAACACCGTGGGCATCGAAGTGCCCAACGAACAGCGCCAGGTCGTGCGGCTGCGTGAAGTCATGGAAGACGTCAACGGCCGCATCAAGAAGATGCGTATCCCGTTGTTCCTCGGCAAGGACGTCTCCGGCAACAGCCTGGCCGTCGACCTCTCCTCGCTGCCCCACCTGCTGATCGCCGGCCGCACGGGCACGGGCAAAAGCGTGTGCCTCAACGCCATCATCTGCTCCATCCTGATGACGCGCCGTCCGGACGAGGTGCGGATGCTGATGATCGATCCCAAGATGGTCGAACTGAGCGGCTACAAGACGCTGCCGCACCTGATGCATCCGGTGGTGACCGACATGCGCAAGGCAGAGGCGATCCTGGCCTGGGCCGTCGACAAGATGGAGGAACGC
Organism: uncultured Pirellulaceae bacterium; assembly: GCA_964620405.1. Lineage (GTDB taxonomy): Bacteria > Planctomycetota > Planctomycetia > Pirellulales > Pirellulaceae > CAZUJM01. The sequence goes on from CAZUJM010000304.1 coordinate 3,092, forward strand.
TACGCGCTCCTGGCGCAGGTCGGCGTCCGCCACATCAGCGGATACAACCAGTTGGGGGAGGAGGAACTCGTCGAACGCCTGCAGCCCGAGACGGAAGAGGAGCGGGCGGCGATTCCGGTGAACCTGCCGTACATCGTCATCGTCGCCGACGAAATGGCCGACCTCATGATGACCTCCGGCAAGGAAGTGGAACAGCACATCATCCGCCTGGCACAGAAGAGCCGGGCGGTCGGCATCCACCTGATCCTGGCCACGCAGAAACCGACGGTCGACGTCATCACGGGCCTCATCAAGTCGAACCTGCCCGCCCGCATCGCGTTCCAGGTCGCGAGCCGCACGGACAGCCGCGTCGTGCTGGATGAGATGGGCGCCGACAAACTGCTCGGCAACGGCGATATGCTCTTCCTCTGGCCGGGAACCAGCACGCTGCTGCGCGGCCAGGGCACCTACTTGAGCGACGAGGAGATCAACGCGATCGTCGAGTGCGTGAGCACGGGCGAACAGAATTTCGTGCACGAGCTGGTTTCGCTGAAGTCGGCCGAACCGGGCGGCGAAGCGACGCCGGGCCAGTTGAAGAAGCGGGACGACCTGTATGAGAGCGCGGTGGATATCGTGATCCGGGAAGGACGCGGCAGCGTTTCGCTGCTGCAACGCTGCCTGGGCATCGGCTACGGCCGCGCCGCGCGGCTGATCGACTACATGGCGGAGGACGGCATCGTCGGTACCTACAACGGGTCGCAGGCCCGCGAAGTCGTCATCAGCATCGAGGACTGGCAGCGGATGCAGGGTGCCGGAGCGGCGGACGACTCGTCGAGTGCCCCGGCCGCCAGTGCGGCCAGCAGTCCTCCCGCCAAACCCGCCGCGTCCTCCCGCAAGTCCACCGCACCCGCGCCCGCCGCAAGCACCGACGCACCTCCCACCTCGACTCCCTCCCGACGCTCCCAGCGCGTCATCTCGATGGCCGACTGGCAGGATCCCGACGAAGCCGCCGACGGCGACGGGGAGTTCGATGGCGACGAAGGCAAGCCCGCCAAGGCCGGCGGCAACTCCCGGTCCAAGACCATCCCGCTCGCCAAGGCCCGACGCAAGGCCGCCGTCGAAGTGCTCGAAGACGAAGAAGAAGAGGACGAGGAACTCGACGGCGTCGAGGAGGAACTCGAAGACGAATTCGAGGACGAATCCGAAGAGGACGAAGAGGAGTACGACGAGGAAGCCGAAGACGAAGCGGAAGACGAAGAGGACGAGTACGAGTCCGACGAACTCGAGGAGGAACTGGAGGAAGAAGAGGACGAGGAGGACGAGGAGATCGAGGAGTACGAAGGCGAGGACTTCGACGTCGAGGAGTACGAGTACGAGGAGGAGGGGGAAGCGGCCGAGGACGGAGCGGCCGAGGACGAGGACGAATACGACGACGAGCCGGAGTACGAGGAAGCGGACGACGACCAGGAGTATCGGGAGCCGGAGGCGGGAGACCGGGACTCACGGAATAAAAAGCAGTCCCCCGCGGCCGAGGACAAATCCTCCACTCCCAAGGGCAAGAAAGGCTCGGGCAAGAATCAGCGTCGCGCCTGACGGTCTGGCGGCATCGTTGGCAGGCGGTGCCGCTCGCCCGACTCGCTCCCCTCCCCGGTCCGGTGGGTGGCGGGCCTCGTTGCCTGGCCGCTGCCCCGCCCGAATTGACAGGCGGGAACGCCAGACCTATCCTAAGTCGCTTGCCTGCTGGACGTTCGGCTGCGCAAGGAGCCCGCGATGCGGGCTGCCAGGGCGGCGGATCCGCGCGAGCGTTCGGCGGCCGATCGGGGCAAGGATTGCCGGAACCGGAGCGACCGCCGGTCCGATGAGCGAACCTGCGGGGCCTGCTGCCTCTCGTTCGGGAACGGCGTTGCGTTCGGAGCAGCCCGGCACTCGAGTACCTTCGAGGCCGCTGGGGTCCTCCGGGGCGACGACGAACGAGCGGCGTCCTGCGACCAGACAAACCACCACACGGCCGTATCCAGCCGATCAGGATCCTACGCGGACCGGTTCCGCGTCGCATCCGATCGACGCGGCCGCGCGGCACACGGCGAACCAGACCATGCGTCACATCCAGATCTACGATACGACCTTGCGGGACGGTAGCCAGGGCGAGGGCGTGAGCTTTTCGCTGCAGGACAAACTGCTGATCGCGCGGCGGCTGGACGAGATGGGATTTGACTATGTGGAGGGCGGTTATCCGCTGTCCAACGAGAAGGACGCCGAGTTCTTCGCGCAGTTGCGCCGCGAACCGCTTCAGTCGGCTCGCGCCTCGGCCTTCGGCATGACGCGTCGCCGCGACTTCAAGCCGGCCGACGATCCGGGCATGATCGCCCTGCTGGCCGCCGAGACGCCCAGCGTGACCATTGTCGGCAAGACTTCGTCGTTCCACGTCACCGAGGTGCTTCGCGTGTCGCTGGAGGAGAACCTGGCGATGATCGCGGAGACGATCGACCACCTGAGTCGGTCGGGGCGCGAGGTGCTGTACGACGCTGAACACTTCTTTGACGGCTGGAAGCTCGATCCGGACTACGCCGCGCGCACGATCCGCGCCGCCGCCGAAGCCGGCGCGTCGATGATCGTGCTCTGCGACACCAACGGCGGCACGATGCCCGAGGAGATCGCCCAGATGACGCGGGCGGCGATCGACGCGGTGAAGATCCCGGTCGGCATCCACTGCCACAACGACTGCGACCTCGCCGTCGCCAACTCCCTGGCCGCCATCGAAGCCGGCGCGGTCCAGGTCCAGGGCACGATCAACGGCATCGGTGAACGCTGCGGCAACGCCGACCTCATCTCGATCATCGCCAACTTGGCGGTGAAGAAAAACGGCTACCGGGTGCTGAAGCCGGAGTCGATTGAGCGGCTGACCGAACTGTCGCGGTATGTCTACGAAACCGCCAACATGCTCTATCGCAACGGCCAGGCGTTTGTCGGTCCCAGCGCGTTCGCGCACAAGGGCGGCATGCACGTCCATGCGATCAACCGGGTGACCAGCAGCTACGAGCACATCGGGCCCGAGCGGGTGGGCAACGAGCGACGCATCCTTGTCAGCGAACTGTCCGGCCGCTCCAACATCGTCTCCAAGACCACCAAGTTCGACATGCAGCACGACCCGCAACTGATGGACCGCATCCTGCAGCAGGTCGTGACGATGGAGAACCAGGGGTACCAGTTCGAGGCGGCGGAAGCGAGCTTCGACCTGCTGGTCCGCCGCTGCGCGGGCCTGCATGAAGGGCCGTTCG
>CAZUJM010000305.1:0-1914 GCA_964620405.1 uncultured Pirellulaceae bacterium
GGTCGCAAACAATGGGGACGGTACGGTTTGGGGAATCGGCAATCTGACCCGAATCCCCGGAATCGGTATCGGTGATTCGGCAGTGCGTGAAGGGAACCTCATGGCAGAAGCTGATGTACAAGTACTGAGTGACGGAGAGCAGCCAGTCGTGCCGCCGCCGACACCCAGCGTCGTGGATGTGGATCCCTCGGAGACGCGGGAGTGGCTGGAGTCGCTGCAGTACGTCCTGGACAGCAAGGGTCGCGAGCGGGCGCAGTTCCTGCTGTCGGTCCTGCAAAACAAGGCGGTCCAGGAGGGCGTCGAACTACCGCTCCAACTGACCACGCCGTATGTGAATACGATCCCGGCCGACCAGCAGCCGGCTTACCCGGGCAACCGCGAGATCGAGCGGCGGATCAAGAGCATCATCCGCTGGAACGCGATGGCGATGGTGGTTCGGGCCAACAAGGCGTCGGACGGCATCGGCGGCCACATCTCGACTTTCGCATCGGCCGCCACCCTGTATGAGGTGGGTTTCAACCACTTCTTCCGGGGCCGCGGCGAATCGGGTTACGACGGCGACCAGATCTACTTCCAGGGCCACGCATCGCCCGGGCCCTACGCGCGCGCCTTCCTCGAAGGCCGCCTGACCGAAACCAACCTCGACAACTTCCGCCGCGAATTGCAGGCCGAACGAGGGCTGTCGTCCTACCCGCACCCGTGGCTCATGCCCGACTTCTGGGAATTCCCCACGGTCTCGATGGGCCTGGCGCCGATCATGGCCATCTACCAGGCTCGGTTCAACCAGTACCTGAAGGACCGCGGCATCAAGGACACCAGCCACCAGCGGGTCTGGGCCTTCCTGGGGGACGGCGAGTGCGACGAGCCCGAGACGCTGGGCGCGATCACGCCGGCGGCCCCGGAGCAGCTGGAGAACTTGGTCTCCGTCATCAACTGCAACCTGCAGCGGCTGGACGGGCCGGTACGGGGCAACGGCAAGATCATCCAAGAGCTGGAAGGCATCTTCCGCGGGGCCGGCTGGAACGTCATCAAGGTCATCTGGGGCGATGACTGGGACAGCATGCTGGAGACCGACCAGTCCGGGCTGCTGATCAAGCGGATGGGCGAGGTCGTCGACGGGCAGTACCAGAAATACACCGTGATGCCGGGCAGCTACATCCGGCAGCACTTCTTCGGCAAGTATCCGGAACTGCTGGAACTGGTGAAAAACTCGTCGGACGAACGGCTGGAGCGGATGCGTCGCGGAGGGCACGATCCCGAGAAGGTGTTTGCCGCGTACAAGTCGGCCATTGAACACCGGGGCCAGCCGACCGTGATCCTGGCCAAGACCGTCAAGGGTTATGGGCTGGGCGAAGCCGGCGAAGGCCGCAACATCACGCACCAGCAGAAGAAGCTCAACGAGGAGGAGCTCCGCGAGTTCCGCAGCCGGTTCGGCATTCCGATTTCGGACGCCGACGTCGTCAAGGCTCCGTTCTACAAGCCGCCGGAAGACAGCATCGAGATGAAGTACCTGCGCGAGCGTCGCAAGGCGCTTGGCGGCCCCGTGCCAAGCCGCCCCACGGTGGCTCCGCGACTGGAAGTGCCGACGCTGGCCGACTACGAACGGACGCTCAAGACGATCTCCGACAACGAACTCTCCACGACCAAGGGCTTCGTGCGGCTCCTGCAGGCGCTGCTGAGCGATAAGTCGATCGGCCAGTACATCGTGCCGATCGTGCCCGACGAGTCGCGGACGTTCGGCATGGAGGGGCTTTTCCGGCAGGTGGGAATCTACGCCCACGCCGGGCAGCTGTACGAGCCGGTCGATTCCGGGCAGCTGATGTACTACAAGGAGGCCGAGAACGGGCAGATCCTGGAAGAGGGCATCAACGAAGCCGGTTCGATGTCGTCGTTCAATGCGGCGGGCACGGCCTA
>CAZUJM010000305.1:1924-2966 GCA_964620405.1 uncultured Pirellulaceae bacterium
CTACTACTCGATGTTCGGCTTCCAGCGCATCGGCGACCTGATCTGGGCGGCGGCCGACATGCGGGCCAAGGGCTTCCTGATCGGCGGCACCGCCGGTCGCACGACGCTCAACGGCGAAGGCCTGCAGCACCAGGACGGGCACAGCCTGCTGAACGCCATCGCCTTCCCGACGGTGCGGGCCTACGACCCGGCCTTCGCGTACGAGACGGCGGTCATCATCTTCGACGGCCTCCGACGCCTCTACCAGGAAGGCGAAACCGCGATCTACTACATCACGGTGGAGAACGAGGACTACCACATGCCGGCGATGCCGGCCGGTGTCGAGGAAGGCATCGTCAAGGGCATCTACCGCTTCTCGACGCGGGAGGAGGCCCACGGCGGTCCGTATGTGCAACTGTTCGGCAGCGGCGCGATCCTGCGGAGCTGCCTGGAGGCCCAGAAGATCCTGGCCGAGCGGTACGGCGTCAACAGCGGGGTGTGGAGCGTCACGAGCTACAACCAGCTGCGGCGTGACGCGCAGGAGTGCCAGCGATGGAACATGTTCCATCCGACGCTGCCTCCGCGTCGTTCGTTCCTGGAGCAGGCAATCGACGGAGCCCGCGGGCCGTTCATCGCGGCCTCGGACTATGTCCGCGCGGTCTCGGAGCAGCTGAGTCCCTGGGTTCCGGGCGGACTGTTCGCGTTGGGAACCGACGGACTGGGCCGCAGTGAGTCGCGTGAAGTCCTGCGGCGGCACTTCGAAGTGGACGCGCCCTGCGTCGTGGTCGCGAGCCTCTACCAGCTGGCGCTGCGGGGCGAGGTTCCGATGGAACGCGTGTCCGAAGCGATCCGCGACCTGGGGATCGACCCGGAAAAAATCAATCCGATGATCGCCTGATCGCCCCTCGGGGAACGCAGGGGAATTCGACAGCACCCGGTACGGCCCGGAAGCCGTACCGACTGAATCAGCCGAGCATACCAGCCGAGCACGAGGGGGGATTTGTAGCGATGGCGATCGAAGTAAAACTCCCGGAACTGGGGGATGGCATCACGGCCGGCGACA
>CAZUJM010000305.1:2976-3600 GCA_964620405.1 uncultured Pirellulaceae bacterium
CGGGATGTGCTGGTCCGCGAAGGGGACTCCATTGCCAAGGACCAGTCGATCTGCGAGATCGAGACCGACAAGGCGACGGTCGAGGTTCCCAGTTCGCATGCGGGCAAGATCGTCAAGGTGCATGTGGCGGCCGGTCAGAGCGTGCCGATCGGGGCGACGCTGCTGACGCTGGAAGCGGTCGGTGCCGAAGCCAAGCCGGCTGCTCCCGCTCCCGCCGCTCCGACTCCCACGCCGACGCCGACTCCCGCTCCGGTGACAGCGACGGCCCCCGCACCGCCCACGCCGCCACCGGCCGCACCGGCCCCCGCGCCGGCCGCGGTTACACCGCCGACCTCGCCGGCTCCGGCGACCATCGCCCCCGCGCCGGTGACCGCTGCCCCGGCGGCGGCCGTGGCCGAAGCCAACGGGGGACCGAACACTCCGGCCGGTCCGGCCATCCGCAGGCTCGCGCGGGAAGTGGGCATCGACCTCGGCCAGGTGGCGGGCACCGGTCCGGGCGGCCGAATCGTCCGGGAGGATGTCCTAGCCGCCGTCCGCCGCGTCGGCCAGCCGGGCAGCCCGGTCGCGAGCAGCGCCACCTCCGTCGCCCGCCCGCCGCAGGTCGAAGCTTCGGCCGCCGGATCC
>CAZUJM010000305.1:3610-6298 GCA_964620405.1 uncultured Pirellulaceae bacterium
GTCCCCGACTCGGTGGCCTCCGGCGTCCCAGCGGCGTCGGAGACGCAGGATGCCTACGGGCCGATCGTCACCGAACGCATGACGAAGATCCGCCGTACGATCGCCGCCAAGATGCATGAGAGCTGGTCGACGGTGCCGCGCGTCACGAACTTCGATGACGCGGACGTGACCGAACTGGAACGCATCCGTCAGGCCAGCAAGCCCGACTATGATTCCCGCGGCATCAAGCTCACCTCGATGCCCTTCGTCATCAAGGCCGTGGCGCTCGCCTTGCGGGCGAATCCGACTGTCAACGCGATGATCGACGAGGAGAACGAGGCGATCGTCTACCGCCAGTACGTGAACCTGGGCATCGCCGTGGACACGCCGCGTGGACTGGTTGTGCCCGTGCTGCGGAAGCCCGACCAGCTGTCGATCCCGGAAATCGCACGAGCTCTGGCCGCGATTGCGGAAAACGCCCGCAACAACGACTTCAAGGTCGAAGACCTGCGCGGCGGCACGTTCTCGATCAGCAACCTCGGCGCGGTGGGCGGCACCTATTCGACGCCCATCATCAACGTGCCCGAAGTCGCCATCCTGCTGCTGGGCCGTTCTCGCAAGATGCCCGTTGTCGTTGACGACCAGATTGCGGTACGCCTCATGATGCCGCTCAGCCTGTCCTACGACCATCGTCTGGTCGATGGAGCCACGGCCGCCCGGTTCCTCAACGATGTCATCGCGTACTTGGAAAACCCCAGCCGCCTGCTGATCGCTCCCTAGTTCCGAGCCCAGCCGCCGATACGTGGGCCCTCGGAAACCCACTCCGGTTTTCGCAGCGGCCCGGCCGCCATCACGGATTTCTTCCATGCGCACCTGCCCTCGCGACGGCACCGAACTGGTCGACATCGAAGTCGCCGGCATGCAGCTGGACCGCTGCCCGCGTTGCCTGGGCATCTGGTGCGACCCGGGCGAGCTGGAGCAGTTGCAGAGGGTGGCGGTGGATCAGATCGAGGGCCAGCTGCCGCCGCTTCCGCCGGCCTCCACCGACCCCCGTCCGCTGAAGGGGTACATGCGATGCCCTTCCTGCGACGAGGGACGTCTGCAGGGTGTCACCATCACGTTCTCCAACCGAGTGCGCGTCGATCGCTGCGATCGATGCCTGGGCGTCTGGCTCGACAAGAGCGAACTGGATGCCGTCTTGGCCGAAGCTCACCGGCTGTCGGAGGCCCAGAGCGGTTACGAAGCAGCCGCCTCCCAAGACTCGGACCTCCTCGCTTCGCACTCCCCATTGCGTGGGTTTCTACACCGACTCGGCGACCTCTTCCGCTCGCCATCCAGCCCAACCTGAGTGCCATTTCGGGCCAACCTGAGTGCCCTCTCGGCTGTCTCCGATCCGGCCCTCCTGCCGCGTCGTCCAGCCACAGCGACCATGGCCTGACTGGCCTGCGTCGCCAACTCCATGCCGCCGCCTCCCAGCGCCAACGCGCGACAGCCCCGGCTGCAGCCTCGCAACCCCGGGCCATGCGAGAGAAAACGTACAAAAACGGCTAGGAGAGGGTTGGAAGATCAATTCAATTTGCTACAATCACCGCAAATTACCTATCTTAACCACGTCCAAGCAGTCCCCGACGGGTCGAGAGAGCTTGCGATGAAATCGAAACACTGGACGCTCGTTCCGCTCTTCGTTCTCTGCATGCACCTGCAGGCCCAGTTGGCCCAAGCGGCGGTCTCTCTGGCCGATTTGATTGCGACCAACGGCTCGCTCATGGTCGGCGGCTCACTGCTGTTCGACCAGTTCTCCTACTCGAAGACGGGCCTGGCTCCCTCCGCGTCCAGTGTGAACGTGGTGACCCTGGAGGATGCGGGCGCGAGCCGGTATGGGCTGCGTTTCGTGGGTGGATTCCAAGATGCTCCCGGCGACGGCTTTTCGTCGTTCATCGTCGGCTACCGCGTCACGGCCCAGGGCAACACGCAGGTGATTCCGGCCGCTCATCTGGCGGGCAACCCGTCGCTTTTCGGCAACAATGCGTCGGGCTGGATCTCCATCAGCAAGTCCTTCGCAGGCATGCCCGAGAAGGTGCTGAACATCTACGATATCTCGCCCGACAAGACCAAACTGATCGACTCGGCGGAACTGCCGCTGCAGCTTCCGTCGCTCAACGTGCAGGTGGACGGCGTGTTGAACGCGAACACGGGCGGAGCTTCCCTGTCCTTGGTGGACTCCACGTTCCAGACGACGACCGCAGCCGTTCCGGAGCCGTCGTCGGTGCTGGTCTGGGCATTGACGATGCTGGTGGGGGGAGCCTTGGTGGTTTCGCATCGTCGGGATGCGGCATGGAGCCGGCTGCTGACGAATCTTGGCCAGCGGCTCCGCGGCTGACCTGCGCCTCGCTCGCGATGATCGGCTGTATCTCTACTCGGGCGCGTCGCAGCCCGCCTTCTCGCGGGGGCCGCCCGGCGTGCTGACGTCCTAAGTGGACTCCAGTTCCGGCAAAGTCCAGCCTCCTTGGAGTTCAACGCCGTCCAGCAGTTCGGACAGGCGTTCCATGGGCAGGCCCACGACATTGGATTCGCTGCCTTGGACGACCCGGAGCCAATCGAGGCCATCTTGGTACCCGAACGCGCCTGCCTTGCCCACCCAGGCCTCCGTGTCGAGGTAGGCCTCGAGCTGCTGGTCCGATACGAGATCCATCACCAGTTCGGTCTTTA
>CAZUJM010000306.1:0-354 GCA_964620405.1 uncultured Pirellulaceae bacterium
GCCTTCCACTCACGCAAGGACACACGCGTAGGGATTCCCCAGAATGCACGGCAACGAAGACCTCTTTCTCCAACAGCTTTCGCCGTTCCTCGGAACGTATTTCCTGGTGATCGCCATCATGAATGCGATCGCGTCGTTCCATTGCTGGAAGCGTCTGCATAACGGACGACTGGCCCTTGCCTGGTTGATCCTGTCGCTGGTCATTCTGGTTCTGTCCCCGTTCGCCTATGCGGGAATGAATGGCAGCCCTGGCCTGATGCGGTACATCGGGATCCCCTCGGTGGTGAAGGACTTCGTGGACGGCAAACTCGCGAACGCCTTTGCCTACACCATGGGAACGACGCTGGTCCTGAC
>CAZUJM010000306.1:364-6296 GCA_964620405.1 uncultured Pirellulaceae bacterium
GTGGCGTGGCTCGGCCTCAACGCATCGCTGGTCTTCATGGGGCTGTCGATGATCGACCGCGAGTTCGCCGAGATTGTCACCAAGCCTGACAACGTGCCCATCGTGGCCATGATCTTCCTGCTGGCCTTCTTCACTTGGCTCGCCACCTCTCGTGCCATTGAGAACGACGACCGGACCGCCAAGGGACTGCCTCCGGTCGAAGCCGAACTCAACGAAAAGGTGCTGGTGTGGCCCGACTTGGTCTACACCGAAATGATCTGCATGGTGGTGCTCACGGCCATCCTGATCCTCTGGGCGATCGGCCTGCGGGCACCTCTCGAGGAGGCAGCCAGCAGCGTCAAGACGCCCAACCCCTCCAAGGCTCCTTGGTACTTCCTGGGTTTGCAGGAGATGCTGGTCTACTTCGACCCCTGGATGGCCGGCGTGGTGCTGCCCAGTCTGATCGTGGTCGGCCTGATGGCCATTCCTTTCCTTGACTTCAACAAGGCGGGCAATGGCTATTACACCATCCGCGAGCGAAAGTTCGCCTACTTGATCTACCAGTTCGGCTTCTTGGAACTGTGGGTCACGCTGATTGTCCTCGGCACGCTGCTGCGGGGTCCAAACTGGAACTTCTTCGTACTTCTGGAACCAGATGCTCGGCCGAGCGATGCCCAAGGCAGCCGAAGGCTCGAGTTTCCTCAAGCAACTCGCCGTCATCGCCTACCGCGAATCCCCTGGAATCCTTGTCACGCTGGCCTACTTCGTGATCCTGCCGCCACTGATGGCCGTCGGGCTGTTCCGGAAGTTCTTCGTGAAGATGGGCTTCGTGCGTTACATGCTGATGGCCAACCTGCTGCTGTTCATGGCCTTGCTGCCGATCAAAATGATCCTTCGCTGGACCCTCAACCTGAAGTACATCATCAGCATTCCGGAATACTTCCTCAATCTGTAGTCTCGGAACTGACGAGTCAACCAAGCTTTTAGACGGACGTTTGGAGCTGCTCACATGCCCGCAACGGAAAACACGTGGCGTGACCTCAAGACACTGCACGTGGTGTTTGGCTTCACCGGTCTGCTTCTGCTGATCGCGACCGTGGCTCTGTTCGCCGCGGACCATCGGCGTGAATGGAAGCAATACCAGCGCAAGATGCGCGACATCGACGTTCGGCTGACCAACTGGCAGATGGAGGCCGAGAACACGCGAGCCGCCGTTGCCCAGGGCGAGCAGCTTCAGGAGTCGCTGAAGAAGGCCGAGGCATCGCCGCCACCGCAGTCCGCCTTCGACCAGTTCATGGGTTTGCTGGGGGACCATCCCCAGGCCGGTGCTCTCCGCGATCTCTACGAGGCCTCGAAGCAGCCGGAACAGGGTGCGTCCAGCCGCACGAAACTCCAGGAGGAGATGGGCGTGATCGTGCGCCGCCAGCGATTCCTGGAAGACAAGCTCCTGAGTGACCGGAAGTTTAAATCGGCGGACTACGACGAAAAGCGCGCCAATCTGGACCTCGCCATCCGCGATGGCTTGGACGACGCCTTGCCGGGGCTTCAGGCTGAAGTCGACAAAGTGCGTAGCGAACGAGACCAATTGACGGTGGAATATGAGAAACTGTCGGCGCGACGGAAGAGCCTTGAGGGGGCGCTCAAGAACGTCACGGCCGATGTCGACTCCCTCAAGAAAGAGATTGAGAACGCCTCGGCCTCCCAGGAACGCCTGGGGACCTCCTTGAAGGAGCGAGAGGCCACTTACTTCTCGTCGCAGTTCCCCTTCTTGGGCAAGAAGTGGTTGGAACTCCCCATTCTGGACGCGTTCAACTCGCCCCTCAAGATCGACACGCGGTGGACGAAGAACCTGACCATGCCCAACGGCGGCTTCGGAGAAGTACGCCGGTTCGATCGTTGCACGACCTGCCATCAGGCGATTGACCGAACCGCTCCGGGCTCGGCGACTGAGCCTTTGTATGAAGAGGCTCATCAGGTCGACCTGACGATGGCCACGCCAGAAACTGCCCCCGCGTCTCAGGAGGGCGATAACGCCGCCGACGCGCCGACACTACTGAGCGTGTATGGCATTGAAATCGCTCCCTCGGGGCTGGCCGATGCCTCGGCGGTCACAGTTCGCAACGTGCTGCCAAACAGCCTCGCCGCAAACGCCAAAGTCGTGCACGGCGACATCACGGACGGTTTGAAAGTTGGCGATATCCTCCGCATGGTGGGCAACGATCGAGTTCTCACCAAGGCCAACGCCGACCAGTTCCTGCTTCGAGACGCTAAGTGGGGTCAACCGTTGCGGGTCCAGGTCGAGCGTGGACTGCCGCAACCCTTCAATTCCCACCCCCGACTTGATCTTTTCGTGGGCTCCATGAGCCCTCACACGATCCAGCGATTCGGCTGCACCGTTTGCCACGAAGGGCAGGGGAGCGCTACGGAGTTCAAGTGGGTATCCCACACGCCCAACAACCCCGGCCAGGAAGCGGAGTGGGTCAAGGAGCACGGCTGGTTCAACAACCACCACTGGATTTATCCGATGCAGCCCGCTCGCTTCGCAGAGAGCACCTGCTTGAAGTGCCATCACGATGTGGTGGAACTCGAAGCAAGCTCGAAGTTCGACGAGCCGCCCGCGCCCCAGTTGATGGCCGGCTATCACCTGATCCGCCAGTATGGTTGCTATGGCTGTCACGAGATCAACGGCTACAACGGTCCCGACAAGCGCGTCGGCCCGGACATGCGACTGGAGCCCAACTACTTCGCGGCCGCCGCTCAGTTGAAGATCGATCCTAACTTCACCCAGCTCTCCGCCGACCAGAAGAAGTGGGTGGAGACCCTGATCCAACATCCTGAACAGGACGCCCAGCGGCACCAGCTGCTCGAATTCCTGAAGAACGACGCAAAGGCCGAGGAGTCGCTCCTCAGCAAGAACTCCCACAGCCTGATCACCGTGCTGGAAGACCAGGAGACCCCCGGTACCTTCCGCAAGTCTGGCCCCAGCCTGCGACACGTGTCGACCAAGGTCGGAGCCGAGTGGCTGTACGATTGGATCCGCGATCCCACGCATTTCCGTCCGTCGACCCGCATGCCGCGGTTCTTCGGGCTTTGGGACCACCTTGATGATGTGCCGGGTGAGCGGCAGGATTCGCAGCGCTACGAGCCGATCGAGATCCTCGGCTTGGTCACCTACCTCATGAAGTCGAGCCAGCCGGTCGACATGCTCTCGCCGGGCGATGCGTTGCCGGAGCAACCGGAGGAAGATCAGGTCGCTCGCGGGAAACTACTTTTCGAGACGCGTGGCTGCCTCGCCTGCCACCAGCATCAGGACTTCCCGGTGGGCAAGGCTACCCACGGGCCTGAACTGTCCAACGTTGGCGACAAGTTCCGTAGTCAGGACACCCCAGACGCCCGCAAGTGGCTCTACACCTGGCTGAAGAATCCGAACCTGTACCATCCTCGAACGAAGATGCCCGACCTGCTGCTGGATCCAATCAAGCATGCGGACGGCACGACGACCGACCCGGCCGCAGACATCGCCGCCTACCTGCTGTCCAGTTCCACCGGCTGGGAGGTTTCCGCCGAGACAAAGGCGGGACTGACCGCGAAGGACGAGGACCTGAATAGCCTCGTGAAGGAGCACCTGCGTACCAAGCTCTATCGGCAGGACGCGGACGATGCGGTCGACGCTGGCAAGATCCCGGCGGAGCTCGCCAAGAACCTCACGGGGGCCGAACTGTTCCTCGCTGGCGACATGAGCCAGGAGAACAAACTGCTCTACATCGGCCACAAGACGATCGCCAAGTACGGGTGCTATGCGTGCCACGACATCCCCGGGTTCGAAGGGGATAAGCCGATCGGTACCGGGCTGGCCGACTGGGGACGGAAGGACCCGTCGCGGCTCGCCTTTGAGCACATCGCCGAGTACATCGAGCACGGCCACGGTCATGGTCACGGTCACGGTGGTGACAGCCATCCGCAAGCGCGTCAGGGCATGGAAGAGCCCCACGGGGAGGATGCTCATACCGAGGCTGCCGAAGGAGCTGACCCGGGCGATGCACTGGCGGCCAACAACGAGCCGTTTGACGAATCCTTCTTCACCGAACGGCTGATGCATCATGACCGCACGGGCTTCCTCTGGCAGAAGCTAAAGGAGCCGCGAAGTTACGACTACAAGAAGACTCGCAACAAGGACTCGTTCAACGACCGATTGAGGATGCCGCTGTTCCCGTTCAACCCGAAGCAGCGGGAAGCGGTCGCGACATTTGTGCTGGGCTTGCTTGCAGAACCGCCAGCGGACGAGTTCGTGTACCAGGCGGATGATCGCCAGAAGGCCATTCTGGCGGGACACAAGGCGCTGACGAAGTTCAACTGCGTCGGATGCCATATTGTCGATCCGGAAACGTGGACGTTGGAGGCGCCCAAGGGCTCTTTCCCGGCCCAGCCGTCGGATCCTGACGCAACGTTCCCCTTCATGCCGCACCACTTCACTTCGACGGAGGTCACGGCATCCCAGAAGGTCGATGCAAATCGTGATACCGTGACAGCTCGCCTTCGCGGCATGCCGGAGATCAGCAGTGCCGAGGGGAAGCAGAGAGTGCTGGATGAAGAGGGCGATGAGATCACCGAGGATGGCGAGTATGACGCCAGCAAGCTGATCTACCCGTTCGAACTCTGGGAGCCGGCGATCTTGGAGGGCAATGCCTATCAGGTAGGCTTGCCGCCTTTGGAAGTGCAGTCGGCCTGGATCAAGCGGCGTCATCCGACCTTCGGGGGAGACCTCACGAAGTGGTTGCTGCCGCGAGCGGTCGAACTGGAGAAAGAAGCCAACCCGCAGGCAGACGGCAAACAGGTCTATGGATGGCTGCCGCCGCCCCTGCTGGGTGAGGGCAATAAGGTCCAGACGGAATGGCTGTACGAGTTCCTGCTGGAACCCCACAAGATCCGCCCTGCGGTTCTCATGAGGATGCCGAAGTTCAACATGTCATCCCAAGAGGCAACCGATCTGGCGAACTACTTCGCAGCCCGCGACAACGCATCCTATCCGTACGAGGCGGATCCCGCGACCGATCTGGGTCGGCTGCGCGAGGAGGATGCCAAGTACCGAGAGTTCGTCGAGACCACTCCGGAAGCGGAGCGGCCCCGCGGAGATGGACGCTTCGACCATGTGATGAACATTGTCACCAGCAGCAACTACTGCGTGCAGTGCCATATCGTCGGCGACTTCGAGCCCAAGACGAGCGACCGCGCGAAGGCTCCCGACCTTTCGGTCGTGAACGCTCGCCTGCGACCAGACTACCTGAAGCGGTGGATCGCCAACCCCAAGCAGATCCTGCCGTACACTCCGATGCCGGTGAACGTGAAGTACAACGCTCAGGATCCGAAGTTCCTGGGAGGAGTGGAGCAAAAGCTCTACCGCGGTACAAGCCTCGAGCAGCTCGACGCCTTGGTGGACCTGCTGATGAACTATCAGGTCTATACCAAGGAGAGGGCCCCGGTGGCGGAACTGGTGCCGACGGCACCGGCTGCGGCGTCTGGAACCTCCACGACGACCGCCGAGTCCTCGACCTCCAGCGGAGCCAGAGCCTCGGAAGAGGTGCAGTAGTTACTTCACCCGGGTGTCGTGCGACAATCTGTACCTCGGACAGCTCCCCGGGGAGCATGTCCGAGGCATGAGTGGATGCCTATACTTCCGTGAACTGGTGTAACGGTCCTGCTGCGGCGACCGCCAGAGGCTAGAAGCGACCGGTGACGAGCCGTTCACAGCCTTGGACATCGGACGCGAAGAAGTATGCCTGGGCAGACCGCTCACCCAACGAAAACACACACTCCGGCATGAAGCTGGATCAGCCACCACCCTTCCGACCGCAAGCAGCAGTGTCGTTAGGGTACAGGAAGAAATGAAAAGCCATGAAGATGTATCACCGGTTCAGCTCCGCGTTGATCGCTGCTCTTTTTGGATTGGGCGTGC
>CAZUJM010000307.1:0-6295 GCA_964620405.1 uncultured Pirellulaceae bacterium
TTTCCCGGCGGTCGAGATCTTTCCGCCCGATCCGGAGATTCTGCACACGCGCCATGTCGGCGCACTGCTGGCCCGCCACCAGCTGCAACTAGCCGCCGTAGGCACGGGGGCCGGCTGGGTGAAGCACGGGCTGACGCTCACCGATGCCGATCCCGCACGCCGCCAGGCGGCGCGGGAGTTCGTGGCCAACGTCATTCGACGCGCGGGGGAACTGGGCGCGTCCGCCATCATCGGCTCGATGCAAGGCCGGCACGGCGGAACGATTGCACGCGAACAGGCCCTTGATCTCCTCGCCGATGCGTTGCAAGAGCTCGGCAGCCTCGCGTCACAGTTCCATGTTCCGCTGTTTTACGAGCCGCTGAACCGTTACGAGACGAATCTCTGCACGACCATGGCGAGCGGCGTGGAACTGCTGCAGCGCGCGGGCTCGCCCCACGTGCGCCTGCTGGCCGACCTGTTCCACATGAACATCGAGGAAGTCGACCTGGCGGAAGCCATCCACACGGCGGGGCCACACCTGGGGCATGTGCACTTCGTCGACTCCAACCGACGCCCGGCCGGCACGGGGCATACGCGATTTGAGCCGATCCTCGCGGCGCTCCGCGCAATTAACTACCGGGGTTACCTGTCGGCGGAGGCGCTCCCGTGGCCCGACTCGATCGGCGCGGCGCGACAGACGCTGCTCGCATTTCGTCAACTGAGCCCTTAGCATCGCGTGGCCCGCCGCCCGCGGACCATGATTCCCATTCGACTCGCGAGACTTCGACCATGGCAGAGCAGACGACGACGAATCCGGTGAAGACGCTGGGGCTGGAACCGAGTTTCGGATTCGGCGACCGCACCGGCTACGCCACGCCAGGGCATGTGGCGGCCATGCGGCGCGCGGGCCGAGGGATCCAGCCGATCTTTCCGCAGCAGTCGATCCGTGAGATGGCACGCACGGGCCGCACGGCCGCGCAGGTCATGAACGAGGCACTCGAAGGCATGCGGCAGGCGGGCTGGGAAGGCATCACCGGCGCCGATGCCGATCATCTGAAAACGCCCGAGGACATCCAGCTCACCTTCGACGCCGGGTTCTGTTTCTTCACCCTGGATCCTTCGGAGTTCGTCGACCCGCAGGCTGACGACTACTCGGAGCAGGCATTGCGGGAGCGATTCGACGCCGTGCGCGACGAAGTCACCTGGCTGGAGGACTACCGCGGCAAGGAGGTGGCGCTGCCCAACGGAACTTCGCTGCACCTGGACGAGGAAGCGTGCCTGCGGGCCGCGGTGAAATACGGACGGGCAATTCGCCGGACGTTGGAACTCGCCGACCACCTGGCAGTCGTGCATCGCGGGTCGAACCGCCCCTACGAGATCGAATTGAGTGTCGACGAGACGCCGCAACCGACGACGCTGGTGGAGCATTACATCATCGCCGACCAGTGCCGGCGGCACGGCATGCCGCTCGTGAGCCTCGCGCCTCGTTTCCCCGGCGACTTCGAGAAAGGCATCGACTACCGTGGCGACCTCGACATGCTGCGCCGCGCACTCGCGGACCACGCGGCGACCGCCCGCCTGCTCGGCCCCTACAAGCTCAGCCTCCACTCGGGCTCCGACAAGCTCTCCATGTACCCCCTGCTGGCCCGCGCCACGCAGGGGCAGTTCCATGTGAAGACGGCCGGCACGAGCTATCTCGAGGCGCTGCGCGTCGTCGCCTGGCACGACCCGAGCCTCTTCCGCGCGATTGTGCAGTTCGCGAGGCAGCGTTACGACACCGACAAGGCGACCTACCACGTGTCGGCCACGCTGCAGGAAGTCCCCTCGCCGTCACGCAACTGCTCGCTGGAATCGCTGGAGATCCTCTACCTGCAACGTTGGGACGACGTGCCGCTGGGCCAGGGGTTCACTCAACCCGGCCGGCAGATCCTGCACTGCACCTTCGGATCGGTGCTGAACCATCCCGACCTGGGCGTCCAGGTCAGGCAGGTGCTGCGCGAACACGCCAACACCTACGCCCAGGTGCTGGAAGACCATTTCGTCCGGCACCTCGAAGCGCTCCAAGCCGGCCTGTGACGCGCACCGCTCGTTGACTCACCTCGCACATCCCTTTCATTACGCGGCGCAAAACGCGTCCGCCTCCAACCACAACTTTCCGCCCGCGAAAGGAATCGTTCATGCTGAAGCATGGCCTCATCCATCCGAAAATCAACGAAGTCATCGGCCGCGCCGGTCACCACTCCCGCATCCTGATCGCCGACGGCAACTATCCGGCCTCCACCACGCTCGGCCCGAACGCGGAACTGGTGAGCCTCAACCTGGCGCCGGGCATCGTCAACTGCACGCAGGTGCTGCGAGCGCTGCTGTCGGCGATTCCCGTGGAAGCGGCGAATACGATGATGTACGAGAAGACGGGTCCGTACGCGTTGCAGGAAGATCCGCCGGTGTGGGCCGAATACCGCCAGGCGATTCGCGAGGCGGGGCTGGACCTGCAACTGGAACCGATCGACAAGTGGAAGTTCTACGAGGCCGTGAACACGCCCGACCTGGCCTTGACGATCCAGACCGCCGACCAGCAGCGATTCGCGAACCTGCTGCTGACCATCGGCGTCCGCATGGACTAGCGATCGTCACGCGTCGAGGGAAGCGTGACGATCACTTCCCCACACACCGCCTTTCCTCCGCTCCCGGGAGAACTCCCCGCCATGCAGTTTCGCGAACTAGGCCAGACCGGCATCAAGCTCTCCACTCTCAGTTTCGGCGCCTCGTCGCTCGGGCAGGAGTTCCGCCAGGTGGACCTCCAGGAAGCCCTGCGGTCGGTGCATGTCGCGCTCGACTGCGGCATGAACTTCATCGACACCAGCCCGTACTATGGCCGAGGCACGTCGGAAGTGCTGCTGGGTTTCGCGCTTCGCGACATCCCCCGCGACCGCTACTACCTGGGCACGAAACTGGGCCGCTACGACGGCAGTCACTTTGATTTCTCGGCGCGGCGCGTGCGGGAGAGCGTCGACGTCAGCCTGCAGCGCATGGGCGTCGACCACCTGGACATCCTCCTGTGCCACGACATCGAATTCGTGGAGATGTCGCAGATCGTCGAGGAGACGCTGCCTGAACTGCGAAAGATCCAGCAGCAGGGCAAGGTGCGGTTCGTCGGCATCTCCGGCTATCCGATGAACATCTTCCGCTACGTACTGGACCGCACCGAGCTCGATGTGGTCCTCTCCTACAACCACTACACGCTCCAGAACACGATGCTGGCCGACCTCGTACCCTACCTCCAGCAGCGCGGCGTCGGCATCATGAACGCGGCGCCGTTCTCGGCGCGTCTCCTGACCAACGCGACGCTTCCACCCTGGCATAAAGCGACGCCTGAAGTGCGTCGCACCTGCAAGGCGGCCGCGGACCACTGCGCGTCGCGCGGCGTCGACATCGCGCAGCTGGCTCTCCAGTTCTCGCTGGCCCACCCCGACCTGACCACCTGCATCACCGGATCGGCGAATCCCGAACGGATCGCGGAGTGGGCGCGGTGGGCCGAACAGCCGCTCGACCAGCAACTGCTCTCCGAAGTGCTGGAGATCCTCCGGCCGATCCACAACTGGTTCTACATCGAGGGGCGTGCCGAGAATAACGATCCGCAGGGGTCGTTGGCGGGGGGATTGTAACCACGGAGAGCACGGAGGGCACAAAGGGTTTTAGGAGCCGGACGTTCTTAGATCGCCCTGGTCGTTCGCCTGCCACACCTGACCGCTCTCGACCTCCAGCGCCGTCAGCCACTGGCCGGCGTAGCAGTGCGTGTCGATGCATTTCAAGTGGCCGTGGTCAAGGATCTCGCCACTCGGCTGGGCGGTGTGCCCCAAGATGGCCTGCTTGCCGGAGCAGTGCGGGCCGGGAAGATGAGCGGTCAGCGAACGCCATCGCAGCGTCTCGGCGTCCAATTCGGCCAGTGCCGCCCGCTCGTCGTAGTTCGCATGCAGGAACAGATGCCGTTCCGTCTCCACGTACTCGTGGCAGCGGCAGATGAAGTCCAAGTGCGCGCGGGGGATCACATCCAGGTCGTTGACGAAGCCGTACGAATCCAGCGTCTGGACGCCGCCATAGCGCAGCCAGTCGGATGCCCGCGCACGCTCCGTCAGCACGAGCCACATCATCTCTTCATGGTTGCCGAGGATCGGCAGCACCTGGCAGCGACTTTCCAACTCCAAGATCAAATCGAGCACCCCGCGACTGTCGGGGCCGCGATCGATGTAGTCGCCGAGAAAGACGAGCCTATCGTCGGAAACGGGCGCGATAGTTTCTAGCAGCGTGCGCAAGGCCACGCGGCAGCCGTGGACGTCGCCAATCGCTATCAGTCGACCCGGCATGAGGCAGCAGGTTTCCGAGGTGGAGGGAGAGAACCGGCCCACACATCCGCGAGAAGGTTTCGGTATTGTAGATCACACTCGGGCCGCCACCACCATGGGCAGCCACAGGTTTGCCCCGTGTTCGGCCCGGAACCGCGAGCGTCCCGCGTGACTTGGAGGAATCGGCGACAGCCCCCCCGAGGTGTCTTCCTGCAAACGAACAGCGGAACGCATCCCAAGGACGCGTTCCGCTGATGGATTTCAGACGACTCAGCTTGGCCCTGGCTCGCTTTAGAAGCGACCGTTCAGGCCAAAGGTCAGGCCCTGCACCCAGAAGCTCTGGTCGTGGATTTCGTAGGTCGGAGCCGGAGTTCCGATCAGCGGTCCGTCGATCTGCGTCGGGTTGATCACGGTATCCACCGCTCCCCCCGCCAGCACCACATCCGTCCAGTAGATGATCGAGTAGCCTACCGACACGGACAGGTTGTTGAACAGGTTATAGGAGAGCGACAGGTCCAGTTCGGGCACGATCGTGAACTCGTCGTTCTCGTAGACCCCGTTGTTCGTGTCCAGCGCCAGCAGGCCCTGGTTGAACGTGGTCTCCCCGGCACCCGGGATGGAGGTCGTCGAGTCACCGCGAATCGAAACCACTTGGTTGTTGTTGCCGAAGGAGGCCTTGGTCAGCAGGTTCCAGGTCAACTTGCCGTCATACCCCTGGGCCATCAGGCCGATCGTGCCGCCGTGGAAGTTGTTCTCGGCGTCGAACCAGTCACGCGTGTTGATCTCCGTTCCCACCGGCACTCGACCCCCCGGATCCAGCGAGGTCAGCTCGTGCTGGGCATGGACACGATCGTCGATCGAGGTGGCGTGGTAGCCGCCGACGACATCCAATCGGTTCGCGTACCCGTAGTACAGCAGCTTGCGGAGCATCACTTCGTAGCCGCGGATCTCGTTCGAGGTCCGGATGTTCACGCCCCCCTCGGTCAGCCCCGGATACGCGGCCACCAGCGAGTTCTCGCGGTTGAGGTCCACATCGTAAAAGGGTCGAGCGAGGATCGGGTCGCCCGTCGAACTGCCGTTGAAACCAATGTCCTCCGGCCCCACCTGGAACATGCGGCCGTAGACTCCCAACGACTGCTCGGGATTCAGCCACAGTCCCAGCGTTCCGCGAACTCCCGACTCCGGATCGTCGTCGTAATCACCACCGCCGAACAGGACACTCGTGCTCGACAGCCCCAACACCCCGGCTTGGCTGAAGGGCGTGCCCGGATCGCTGGTCGTCGCCATAACCGGAACGCTGCGATCCTTGTTCCACCAGTACAGGTATTCGACACCGCCCCAGATTCGGGCGGGACGCGGAGTGGGGCCAAAGAGCCCTGCTCCCGCGTGGCCATGATGCAAGCGTGCCAGCAGGCCGCGGATCGGGCCTTCGCCGCATCCGCAGGCATCACCGACCAAGCCGCAGTCGTCGCAAGCAACTGGCTGGCCCCCCAGTTCGAGGCCGCCTTGGAAGTGATTCCCGACCGCCTGCAGCAGCCGACCGTTACCGATCTGGCCCCCCAGGGCCCCACCGCCCAGATGCCCGCCGCCCATCAGGCCCGGGCTGTCGCAGTCGGATGCCACAATGCTGTCACAGCCATCTCCAGGAGCGTCACAGTCACTCGCCGCCCCGATGAATCCGGGAGAGATGGCAGCAGGAGCCGCGGGCAGGGCCGCCGGGAACGAGGCACCCGGAGCAGCCACGGCGGTCGGGGAGTCCTGATGAACATAGAGGGTCGTTCCGGATCCAGTCGTCGCGGGTACCTGCCCCGGAGACACACCAGCTCCAATCCTCTGCCCAGTGGCCGGCGTCTGCCCGGCGACAGGCGAACTCTTCGTAGACACCTCCGCCCCCGGGCTCGTCACCGTCCCGGAGAACCCTCTGCCCGTTGGTTTCGGATCGCTCGGGGCCGCCTTGACCGACGGAATCAGAT
>CAZUJM010000308.1:0-234 GCA_964620405.1 uncultured Pirellulaceae bacterium
GTGCCGCTGGTCTGGCCTACCGGTATGGTCAACGTCCCCGACGTCGCCGTGTAGTCACTGCCCGCCGTCGCCGTTCCATCGGTCGTGCCATACTGCACGGTCACCGGCTCCGACGCCTCGGTCGACAAGCTCACCGTAAACTGGAACGTCGTCGTGCCCGACTGCCCCTCCACCTGCGTCACATCGGCAATCGTCACGTTCGGTCGCGTCAGGGTCGTGAGCGATACGTTCGTG
>CAZUJM010000308.1:244-6293 GCA_964620405.1 uncultured Pirellulaceae bacterium
TGTCGAGCCAGCCGTGCTGGCCAGCCCCAGTTCCGCGGACGCGGTGAGCGACAACGGGATTGGTGTTCCCACGGCCGTCCACGCCGCTCCGTCCGACGAATAAAAGGCGGCGATCGAGGAACCGGTGCGAGTCAGCTTCAGCCAACGCGGCGCAGATCCCGTCAGCGTCGTCGCCGTGGTCGTGACGCCACCCGCCGTGCGTCGGTAGGTGAAGCCGATCGACGTCGGCGTGACGAACACGAACGCATTCATCGCGTTGCCGTCATTCGACTGCCTGATCATCAAGCCAGCTCGCGCCGCACTACCCGTGTTCTCCAGTTCCGAGACCCGGGCGACCAGTGAGGCATCGCCGGTCACCAACTGCGAGGCAAAACGGAAGGTATCCGTCGAGCCGCTGATGCTGGAACCGCTGGAGACCATCCGGAAGGTGCTGCCGACCGCTTCCGTCGCCCCCGGCCCCCGCACCGACCCCACGTCGCGCGACGCCCACGGCGCGGGAGGCGGCGAAGTGCTGGCCGACGCGCCAAACTTCACCGTCCCCGTCATGCCCCGCGTCAACGGGTTGAACGCCTGCACGCGATA
The DNA here is from genome assembly GCA_964620405.1 of uncultured Pirellulaceae bacterium. Taxonomy (GTDB): domain Bacteria; phylum Planctomycetota; class Planctomycetia; order Pirellulales; family Pirellulaceae; genus CAZUJM01. Next base: position 827 of record CAZUJM010000308.1, read on the forward strand.
GTAATACTCGCGTCCCGACTGGACGGTCGTGTCCGAGAAGGACGTGCTGTTGGCCGGTAATTCCGCGATCGTCGCAAATGTGCTCCCGTCACTCGAACGCTCGATCCAATACCCGGTCTCGTCCGCCACGTCGATCCAGCTCAAGCCCATGCTGCCCGGCACGATCGGTCCCAGGTTGGGGATGATCGACGCTAGCCGCGGAGCTCCCGTCGCCGTCGCGGACACCGCACCCTCGCCCAGCGAACTGGTCGGTACGATGCGGTAGCTGTAGGTGATGCCCCCCAACAGCCCGTTGTCGGTGAAGCCATTCACATTGGCGGCCACCGTGCCCACCGTCGTGAAACTCGCGCCGCCATCCGTCGAACGCTGCACCAGGTAGCCCGTCTCGCCCGTCGTCTCGCGCCAGTCCAGCACCAGCTGCGACCGCGAGGGAGAGATGATCCGCAGGCCCGTCACGGCGCTCGGCCGGTTCACCGCGCTCACCACCGACGACGGCACCGACGCGCCCGAAGCGTCCAGCGCGGAAACTCGATAGAAGTAACGCTGCGAGCCCAGCAACGACGGATCCGAATAGCTCGTGACGCTCGTCGAGCCGACCGACACGAAATCCACGCCGTTGTCGGAACGTTCGACCGAATACCCCGTCGCCCCGGATACCGCCGACCAGCTGATCTCCAGTCCGGAACCCGTTCCCAACACGACACTGACATCCGCAGGAGACGCCAGGCCGTTCGTATCGGACGCGGGCTCGCCCAGCGTACCGGTCACCGTCACGTTGTCGAACTGCCCGACGTTCATCGAGTGCCCGTTGGCCGACGCCGTCAGCAACCCGACCATCAGACTCTCGGACAGCGTCGCCGTCACATTCGATATCGTGACCCAGCTGATCCCATCGGCCGACGTCTGCGTGGTGAAACGGCTGCCGACACGCGAAAGCCTCAGCCAGGTATGACCGGCACTCGCCGACGTAGCCGTCTGGATCGAAGTCCCCTGGCCCGCTGCCCCGCGATGGTACTGCCGCAAGCCATTGCCAAAGGTGCTCCCGAGCGAAATGTGACGCGAGTTCGCCGCCAGGCTTTCACGCATCGTCAGCGCCGCCAGCGCGTTGGTGCTCGTGTTGTCCAAGTTCGCCACGCGCGCCGTGATGGAACCGTCGCCCCGCAACGTCTGGTAGGCCATCTGGAAGCCGTCCGAGGTTCCGGTCAGGCCCAGCCCCGTCCCCACCGAACTGAAACGCCCGGCCACCTCATCGAAGACCGTGTACCCCGTGACCCCCAGCCCCACCTCCTGCGCCTGCCAACCGGCCGGCAAAGGGCTCACCGAAAGGAAATAAGGCCCCAGGTCCCCGTAGTTCTGCCGACCCGACACCAGCGCGTAGTAGCTGCCCGCCGCCAGATCCATCGTCAACTGCTGGACGTTGTTCTCGCTGTCGCTCACCGCCAGCAAGTTGCCGTCCGTCGAGTAGATCTCCAGCTTGAGATCGACACCGGACGGAGCATCCGGGGCGGCCGAAATGCCGTAGACGCCTCCCGTCGTGGTGAACGAAAAAGCATCCACGTCCGCCAGCCGCTCGATGATTCCCGCCGTCCACAGGCTGCCGCCCGATACCGGCAGCGGCGCGGCGACGCTGAGGGTGTTGCCGAAGTCGTCCGGGCGGAATCCATCGCCGCCCGCCGGCTGGTGCGTCTGAATCTTGGCCGCGATCATCGCCACGTCGTCCTGCAGCGTCGTCACGCCCGTCGACGTGCTGTTGCGGCCCAGGATGAACTTGTGCACGACCCCACCGAAGTCGACGCCCATGATCGCGCCGTGCAGCGGGTCCGTGGCCGCCGCATACTCGGCCGTCCGCGTGCCCCACGCGTCGTAACTCGCCTGGTGCTGCAAACCGAAGTTGTGCCCCAACTCATGCGCGATGCCCGAGACGCGCGCCGCCGCATGGGAACTCGAGTTCCAAGAAAGCGGCGCGGCGTTCGGAAAGACGTCGACGTAGCTGTAGCCGCCCGAGATGTTGTTGCCCACCGCCAGCCACGCCTTCGGCTTGCTCGAAGGTGGCGGCACCGTCGTCACATCCACGTCGAACATCGAAAAGTAAGTCGTGAGCTGCCGCCAGGTCTCGTAGATGGTCCGCTGCTCCGACACGTTGAACGTGGTGCCGTCCGCGTCCTCGGAAAAGGGAGCTACCGTCCGGTCGCCGTAGGGATTCGACAGGCTGCGGTCCCCATCAAAGTCCAAGTAGATCGACGTCGGCGCGGCCGGATAGCTGCTCAACAACGGCAGGCCGTTGGCCAAGGTCGTGTAACTGGCGAAGGCCACGGGAGTCGGCCCCGTCCCCGGTCCCGGCGGACTGCTCTCGATCTCCGCCAACGCCGGGTCCAGCACAAACTCGTCGTTCGGCCCCGTCAGATTCCCGCCGGTGTGCGAAAAAACCCAACGCACCTCCAGCCGCTCACAGCCCAACCGCCGCTCCCGCAGTTGGCCACTCCGCGAGCCGCGACGCCCGCGAACTTTTCGATGCGGCTGATTTCCATCTCGGCGCATGCTTCGTCCCTTCAGCTTCACACTCCAGCCAGCTCGCTCGGCCTGGCGTCAGCGAAGCCACTGATGGCAACAACCCGGCGATTTCCCGCACTCCCGATTCTAGAAACAACGGCCCCCAGGTACAACGCGAAGGAAACCTTGACGCCGGCCGACTCGCCACAGGTTCCTAGCCACTCCGCTCCCCCGTCTTCCTCTCGATCCCCACGTGTCAAACTTCGTTGGCGCGGAATAAGCCACCGTCGCCCTCCGGCACCAACCGAGACAGTTGGTCGCCCCAACGCTGCCCGTACGAGCCAATTTCGCTTGACTTCGTATCGTTCTCTGCCCGCTGGGCCCTGACCGACTACCGCCGCGAGGAAAGCGCGTGAACAAATGGCAACACGCGCCTCTTGCCACCCCAGCGGAGAACGCCCGCCGTGCTTCGCCATTTCGCCCAGTCAACGCGTCACCAGCAGGCGCGCTCGAAGAGATCGCTCCCGGCCATGCCCTCGATTCTTCCCCGCATTTGCGCTTTGCGCAATCAGGGACACGATCCGGAACCAGCCCTGAGAGGGGCGATCTGCGGGCGGGTCACAGAGGCCTGGCGTGCGCGCGAGCCGAACGCGGCCGCCGGCAGCTACCGTTCCAGACCGTAGCAGGCAAAGTAGCCGTTCGGCGACTGGAAGAGAGGAGCGTTGCCCGTCTGGAAACTGGCCTCGCGGGCCATCGCGAGGAAATCGTCCGTCGCTTCAGGGAAGTCGCATTCGGTCACATGCTGCTGCAGCATGGCGACTTCCTCCGCCGTGCATTCGGTCCACTCGCGTCGCACCAGTTCCCGCACCTCCACCAACCATGCCTGGCGATCCTGGCCGGGCAGCCGGAACAGGTCGTAGACCAGCAGCAACCCGCCCGGCCGCAGCACGCGTTGGGCCTGCCGCAGAAACTCGCGTTTCTCACCCGAGTGCAGATGATGCAGGGAATGGCCGATCAGCACCACATCCAGCGCCCCTGCCGCCGAGCGCTCCAGATAGTGGAAAAAGTCTTCCGCTACCAGTTCGACCGTGAAGGGAGCTTCCGCGAGAAACGTCCTCGCTTGCGTCAGCGCCTGGTCCGAAAGGTCGACGCCGATGTAGTCGCGCAGTCGCGTGCCCTGGAACGTCTCGCGAATGCCGCTCGCGTCGCCACAGCCAAGGTCCAGCAGGCGGAACGGCTCCTTCATCCACCGTTCCACGCACTGCCGCAACGCCGCGTGGATGCCGCGATGGCACATGTAGTCGCAGGCGATCACCTTGCGATAGAGCTGCCACTGTCGAAACAGATGCCCGGAGGCTTCGGTATCGTGGACAGGTTCAGGCACGTGAGTGCTCTCCAGGTCCTTCGATCAGACATAGGTCCGCGCCAGCAGTTCGGCCGCGGACGCGTCGAGGCGTTCTTCGTTCTGCACAACTTCGAAACGGTTGAGCAGTTCCTCGGGCTTGAGACGCCGTTTCTCGCTGCCGCGGAAGTCGTGGATGATGCGTCCGCGATGGACCATGATGAGTCGATCGCCAAGGTTGACGGCCTGCTGCATGGAGTGCGTGACCATGAGGGCCGTGAGTTTTTCGCGGCTGATGACGGCGTCGGTGAGTTGGATGACCTGGTCGGCGCTGCGGGGATCGAGCGCCGCCGTGTGTTCGTCCAGCAGCAGCAGGTCCGGACGCTTCCAGCTGGCCATCAGCAGCGTCAGCGCCTGCCGCTGGCCGCCCGAGAGCGTACCGATCGGATTGTCGATCCGGTCCTCCAGCCCCATCCGCAGTTCGGAAATGCGCTCGCGGATCGTATCCCGCGTCGATCGCCCCAGGGCCCAGTTCAGCGTGCGTCCCATGCCGCGTCGCGTCGCCAGCGCCAGGTTCTCGGCGATCGTCATGGTCGGCGCGGTGCCGCTGAACGGATTCTGGAAGACCCGACCGATATACTTCGCGCGCCGGTGCTCCGGCCAATGCGTGATATCCTGTCCCGCGAGGCGGATCGAACCGCTGTCGACCAGGAACGTGCCGGCCACCGCGTTCAGCAGCGTGCTCTTGCCCGAACCGTTCGTGCCGATCACGATCGTGAACGACCCGTCCTCGATCTCCAGGTCGATCCCCTTCAGCGCGTACACCTCATTCGGCGTATTCGGGAAGAAGGTCTTATGGATGTTTTGGATCTGGAGCATGGGGCACCGTTTTCTTTGCCTTGTATTGGTCCAGGAGCTTGGGCAGGATCAGGGCGGCAAGCACGAACGCGGCCGTCGTCAGCTTCAGGTCGTTCGGATTGAGGCCCCAGCGGAGGGCGGTGGCGACGAGCAGCCGGAACACGACGGAGCCCATCACGGTGGCCGTGATGAGGACGCCCAGCGAGCGGGTCCCCGACAGCGTCTCGCCAATGATGACGCTCGCCAGTCCCCAGACCAGCATGCCGATGCCCATCTGCACGTCGGAGAAACCCTGGTACTGGGCAAAGACCGCGCCGGCCAGCGCCGCGAGGCCATTGGCGATCGACAGTCCCAGGATGGTCATCCATTCGACATTCGTCCCCAACGCGCGGATCATTTGCGAATTGTCGCCCGTCGCGCGGAACGCCGCGCCAAAATCCGTCAGCAGGAACACATACAGCAGCGCCGCGATGACACTCACGATCAACAGTGCGGCGACCAGGAATCCCAGGTCGCGGGAAGAGACGCTTGAGCCGCCGATCATCACCTGCTCGGCACCCAATACGGCTTCGCTGCTGCGGGTCACCACCGTATCCAGCGTCGTCGCGCCGCGCAGCGGCCGGTTCGCGGCGCCCATGATATGCAGGTTGATCGAATACAGGGCCGTCATCACCAGAATGCCGGACAGCAGCTGGTTGATCTTGAAACGCGTCGCCAGCAGGCCGGTCACCAAACCGGCCAGCATACCCGCCAGCGCCGCCAACAGCGCCATGAACG
>CAZUJM010000309.1:0-6199 GCA_964620405.1 uncultured Pirellulaceae bacterium
GCGATCACCTCGACGCCCGCTTCGACAAGGCGTCGCGCGAGCAGCAGTTGCTGTCCCCAGGCGTGCATGCCATAACGCTCGCGTACCGGCTGCGGCTCCAGGCTGAGATCGAACGCACGCCGCGCCGCAGGACTGGTCAGCATCCGCAACGCCTGGGCTTCGAACTGGTCTGCGGCCTGGATCGCGTCGCTGCTTTCAAGCGTGCGCATCAGGCGGTCGAGTTGGTTCTTGAGCGTCACACGCTGCGGCAGTCGGCCGGCGTGCGCCGCGTCGCCGGTGCCCAAGTTCGGTACGCGGAACTCGGGATGGCTCAGGTCGCCCAGCACCTGGAACGGCTCATAGCTGGCACCGAGGTAGGTGGAACCGGCGATGGTGAAGTTGTCATAGCGGTCGACGGGATTGATGGCGACGTAGTTGGGGATGTCGCGATGCGGGCCACGTCGCAGATAATTGGCGACGGACATCCAGTCGGGCAGGACGGGCGTCAATTTGTCGGTCGCGTCCGGGTCGCCACCGAGAACCTGCAAGGAACCGGCGGGGTGGCCGCCCCCCGTGTGGGATAGCGAGCGGATAATGGCGTAACGATCGGCCAGCGATGCGAGTCGCGGCAGCAGTTCGCAGACCTGCAGGCCCGGCACCTTCGTGGGGATCGGCGCGTAAACGCCGCGGTACTCGACGGGAGCCAGCGGCTTCGGATCAAACGTCTCCAGGTGGCTCGCTCCGCCGCGCAGCCAGACCAAGATGATCGCCGTGTTGCGGCGCGGGTTCGCCGGTGTGGTGGCCGCCTGGGCTCGTGATCGCAGCACCCCGCCGAGCGACAGGCTGGAAAAGCCCGTCAGGCCCGCTCGCAGGAACTCACGCCGATCAGGATGCGGATGCGGCCGTCGCATGGCGGGTGGTTCCTGATCGAGATCGAGGAGATGTGTTGAAGGCGGGGGGCATCGAGGGCGGGCGGGAGCTGCAAGCGGAGCCACCGGGGAGTCGCTGGGGAGTCGCTGGGGGAGGACGCGCGGAGACACAGTCAAAGCCTACGTCCACGCGGTTCGGCCCAGTGTACCCGAAACGCCCCGAAAGTCCCACAACTTCCGGCGATTCCCCCGCGAATCGTGCTGCCGTTCCCGCGCGTTCAAGAGCGTCTGGGAACCTCGCACAAGGGCCCCAGGCTCCAAAGCGGATATCCAGAATTCTGAGCAGGGAGCGGACCGACTCGAAAGAATGCACCGGTCCTGCGGCACGGGACGCTCGGCGGGGGACTCCTCAGACTTTGCCTGACACGCACCACAGGCGCGACGGCCTCCGATGCGGCTGGCTCGTAAGCAGCTTGGCGGTTCCAGTGACTTGCCTCCGTGACGCACTTTTCCTAGAGTGGACCCTCACTCGCGTGTGCTCGCAAGTTATCCGCGCGGACAGCTGGCCGCGTGGTCCTGCAGGGCAGGTCCGCATCCTCGGCAGTGCGTTCGCTTGGCATGTCCATGGGGCGGATGCTTACTGCACCGTTGCGGACCGATCCGGGGAGCGTGACGGATGCCGCGGGCCACGAGCGTCGCGGCATCAGCGTTGCCGAGGCGGGGTCCGGGTTGAGCAGGCGGGAGCATGGAGACGCCGGGGTCGCGGAGCGTCCAGCGACGGAGTGAGACGGCGGCGGGATCGGGACGGTCATTTCGGGTGGGTTCACCCACAAGGTGTGCGACGTGAAGTACGTGCTTTTGACGGGAGCGACGGGGCTGGTCGGACGCTATCTGGTGCGCGACCTGCTGCGGGATGGCCACCGACTGGCGGTTCTGGTCCGATCCTCTCGCCGCGAAAGTGCCGCGGAACGCGTGGAGGGTCTGCTGCAGTTCTGGGAGCAGCAGACGGGCGAGCTGCTGCCGCGGCCCGTCGTCCTCGCGGGCGATGTCAGCCAGGATGGTTGCGGATTGAGCGACGAGGATCTGGTGTGGGCGCGAAGCCACTGCGACCGCATTCTCCACAACGCCGCGTCCCTGACCTTCGTCGGCAGCGATCGTGAACGCGATCCCTGGCTCACCAATCTCGAGGGAACCCGCAATACGCTGATGCTGGCCGAGCAGTTGGGCGTGGAAGAGTTCCACTACGTTTCGACGGCCTACGTCTGCGGCTGGCGGCAGGGAACGGTGCGGGAGACCGAGCTGGACGAGGGGCAGACCTTTCGCAATGACTACGAGCACAGCAAGTTCCTGGCCGAACAGATGGTCCGCGCCGCGTCTTTCCTGCGCGATCTCACCGTCTACCGACCGACCGTGATCGGAGGCGACTCGCGCACCGGCTTCACCAGCACCTACCACGGCGTGTATGCGTACCTGAAGCTAATGGCCGTGATCAACGGCAACGCGCCGGTCGGCGCCGATGGTCGTCGGCACACTCCCGTGCGTCTCCGCGTCACCGGGGAAGAACCTCGCAACGTGGTGCCTGTCGACTGGGTGTCCGAGGCGATCAGCCAGATCTTCCGTTCGCCAAGCCTCCATGGACGCACCTATCACTTGGCCCCGCGCGAACCCATCACCGCTCGGCAGGTGATCGAAGCGGGCTATGAGTACTTTAATTCGTACGGGGTGGAGTTCGCGGGGACGACACAGCCGGCGAGCGAAACGATTGGTTCGCTGGACCAGGCGGCGCGCGACGGCATGGTGCTTTACGAGACCTACGAAACGTCGGATCCGGTGTTCGATACGTCCAACGTCGATACCTATCTGCCAAGCCTGCCCTGTCCGGCGATCGACCGTGCCGCCCTGCTGCAGTGCTTCCGTTTTGGCGAGCAGGATCGCTGGGGGAAACGCCGGGCTCCGAAGCTCGAGGTGCCCTGCTGGATCGCCGAGCGACTGGAGGGACTGCTTGCCTCCGACAACGAGGACGACACGACCCCCGAGTTCCCCGGCAGCGAGGTCCTCGGGTTGTCGGTCAGCGGACCGGGGGGCGGCCAGTGGAGTCTGGAGTACGCGGGCGGCCAGTTGGTGGGCTTGGAGCGAGGACTGCCGGAGACGCCGGCAATCACGCTGCGGTTGACGGCCGCCGAAGTAGTCGACCGGCTCCGCAAATCCCCAACGCTGTCCCAGGATGTGCTGATCGGCGTGGACGCACCCGCGTCCGGATCGTCGTCCACCGGGGTCAACGCGTTGGCGTAACCCGGCGGCTTTCGTCATGGAAACCGCCTGCCCGGAAGGGCAAACGCCGGTTTGCGTCGAACGACCGCAGCCCGCACTGAGAGACGGTGGCACGCGTTGAAAGACTGCGCCGCTCAGCCCGCACGAACGACCGGGATGCCGGGGGCGTCCACCGAAGCGTTCCCTGAACGCCCTCTCCGGATCACGCTGGCCGCTTCGCTGCGCAGGCGGGTGAGCTGTGCGGCCAGATGTGCTGTGCGGCCAGATGTGCTGTGCGGCCAGATGTGCTGTGCGGCTTCATCGTTGGGCCGGGCCGGACCGAGAGCGATCTCGACGTGCGGCGGATGCCGCGAGATGAACGCGGCCGGAGCAGAACAAGTACGCCCGAGAGGATTCGAACCTCTAACCCTCGGTTCCGAAGACCGATGCGCTATCCAATTGCGCCACGGGCGCTCCGAGGGGTCCCCGGATGTTCATCCCAGGAAACCTCAGAAGGCTTCAGGATAGGGGCTGCAGGAGAATATTTCAATCGGGGAGCCGGACGCTTCGCTTTGCCCCGGCCGGTTGGCTTGGCCCGACAGGCCCGCGGCGAGCAGGATTTGGCCCCTGGGTTGGCTATGTCGGGGGCTGAGGCGCAGGCTATACTCAGCGGAACGAGCCGTATGGAGAATCGATGCGATCACGGCCAATATCCCAGGTTCCGGCGGTGCCGAACGACCCATGGCCACAATCACCTTGCGAGTGCTGGACGGAGCGGATCGGGGGCGGGTCTTTGACCGGCTCAGTCCGCCCATCACGATCGGTCGCGAGGAGGGCAATTCGATCCAACTGAACGACGATCGCGTCAGCCGGTACCATCTCAAGATCCAGGAAGATGGCCAGCAGTTGGTGCTGACCGACCTGGAAAGCACCAACGGCACGCGAGTGAACGGGGAGGATGTGCAGCTGCGAATCCTGCGGCATGGCGACCTGATCACCCTCGGTCGCACCGTGCTGCTCTTCGGTTCACGCGACGAGATCGCCCAGCGGCTAGCTACCATTCGCGACCTGACGGGTCCTCTCAAGAACGCCGTGGACTCGTCCGACTTGGAGCGGATTCGCAACGCCAGTTCCCTCGACTTCGAACTCAACTGGCGCAACGATCCAGACTTGCAGGCGAGCCTGCACGTACTGCACCCGCCCGACCCTCCGCGCAAACTCACGCCGGGCCAGGCGGCGCAGTTGTCGGAGCTGATCGAGTATCTGCATATTCGCGTGCGCCGACTGCTGGCAGCGGCGGAGATGCAGGAGCAACCGGCTCCGGGCCGCGTGCTGCTCGACCAGCGTGGCTGGCAGAGCTTGGTTGATCTGCAGTCGCAGTTGGCCGGCTATCTCGCGGCGATCGGCAATCCTCGCGACCCGGAGTGAATCTCTCCGGAGAATCGCCTCGCTCAGGCGTGCCAATTGAAGATACTCGGGGCCGCGTTCGTCGTTCAGCGGAACAACCAACGCACTCAGTCGCCTGCGTTCAGGGAAGCGTGCAGTTCGTAGCCCTCTTCGGCCGAACCCGGCACTTGGCGGTTGTAGAGGTACTCGCCGCGTAGCGGGCACCAGCGATAGACTGCGTTCCCTCCCCGGGTGTGGACCACATACCATTCCATTCTGCGTTGGCGAATTCTCGGTGCATGGCCGTCCAGTGGACCACCTCGAAGGATTGAGTTCACGGGCCGATTCCTTGAATGGATGCGGATGACGACGCTTGGTTCGCGCCGGTTGTGAGGGTGGGCGCGACGGTAGCGATAATTCACTATGTCCCGGATCGAACGCCACGCAAGAGGCTGGGATTCCGAATCGGGTGAATAAAGTCCGGGAGCAGGCGTGGGAGGCGGTAGTCCGTTTCGGAAGGGTGGTGGTTGGCGAGTGTGGGGAGTGGCCTGCCGACGATGCGGCGGCCACGACACGGGAGTTCGTCCAGCCCATTCCCAGCAGGCCGCGTTCCGGAGGTTGCCCGACCCCTGCCCGACTCTCGGCCACAGCTGCGCTGCCTACAGCGGACGGGACAAGCCTCGCGTCTCATCCGGACGGGCTTCTCGCGCACGGGATTGGGTAAGCGTGCGATCCCGAAGATGTCATCGCGCGGGCTCTTCTCTGCGTACCGGTGGAGTGGTGGCTGAGGTCTGGGGCACGCATTGCCAAGAGTTGCGAACGCGTGGCATTTGGTGGGACATTGCCGAGTGTCGTTCCGTTGGTCCTTGTGTCTGCGGAGGAGTCGATTTTGTTCAATCGTCGACCGAACTCTTGACATCGGTGAACGTCGCCAATTAGCCTGCCAGCGGAGGACTTTGCGCGCAGCAAGGTGGAATTACGATTCGTTGACAAACGTGGATACGATTGATGGGGGCGAGGTAGGAACGATGAAGCGAGCAGCATGGGGATTGGCGGTGGCCCTGGTGGTGAGTGTCCTGGCGCGCGGTGGCGTTGCCCAGGAGCTCCTGTACTCGTTTGAGGACGGCACGACGGAAGGCTGGATTACGACCTTCTTCGATACTCCCTGGGAAGACAAGGAGTCGATCCTTACGGCCGTGCCGGGTCCTGGGAACAGCCAAGGCAGTTATTCGCTGCAGAACGTTGGCCGGACAGGGGGCTTCGTCCGCAATAACGCCGTATTCCTGGATGCGGATCGAATCGCGAAAATGAACCAAGCGGTTCTCGATGGTTGGAACATCGCCTTCGACTGGACGATCAAGGCGGATGAAAACCCGGGGGCGGAGTTCTATCTGTCTCAGCTGGTGGTCGCCCATTCGGGCGGTTGGAGCCAACTGGACATGAACGATCGGAACGGGTACCCCGTGTGGGATCCGGCTGGTCCGAACATCCAGACCATGAAGCCCTCGATCCCGCTGGCCGATTTCGGTGGCGGTACGCTGGGCTACTGGGGCCCCGCCCTCGACGGGAACTCGGAGATGTACCTGCTCAGCGTGACGCTTAGCAGCGGTGGCGAAACGGGCGAGAAGCGAACCTACTACATCGACAATATCCGCGTTGAGCCGCCGAAGAAGCCGGTCGTGGGCGACTTCAACAAGAACGGCCTGCTCGACTCG
>CAZUJM010000310.1:0-5865 GCA_964620405.1 uncultured Pirellulaceae bacterium
TCCCGCGCACTTCCAACCGGCTTCGCTCTCAGGCATCGTTGCCCAGGCCTCATCCAGATTACAAGGCCATCCCCCCTCCACGCACGCTAATCGCTGGCGCGCAGCGTGAACCAGGAAATGAGCGGATCGGCGGCCATGTCAGCGGCTACGAAGCGAACCGTCGCATCGGCGAAGACGAAGTTCAGGCCCCCCGTGTGGAAACCATACGGCTGCGAGTTGTTGTGGCAGTTCAGCAGCTGCTCCCCACCCTCCACATCATTGATCGTCATCCAGACCACGGGACTGGCCCAGCGAAAACGGGTGATGTGGCAGCGGGCAGCCGCTCCATGCCGAAAGCATAACGGCTTGCCCGCGTTCTCAAAGATCAACGTGGTCCGGGAGAGTCCATCGCGAACATCGGCGGGACGCACCCGGCGTCGATGGCGGGTCTGCCGAACATAGTCCACCTCGTCCAGTTGCAGCAGTCCGTCCCAGACCCGTTCGCCAACTCCCCAGGACGGCGAACCGCGGGAGCCTCGATTCCGCACCGTGCCAGCACGAAGCAGCCGGCCGATGCCCGTTCGTTCGGAAGGATCGACCGCGATGGCCGTTGAGTAGTCCACGGCGTGCTTGCCCTCACGGCCTCCCGGCGCCGCGGGACAAAGGAAAACGCCTCCCAGCTCCTGTCGCGTCCAGGGACGATTCACGGGATCGTCCCAGTCCCGGTTCCAGTCGATGCGTTCCGAGATCGTCGCCTGTTCGACAAAAGGCAGCAGAAAACTGAAAACACCGTGCCTCGCCGGAACGGGCAGCCCGTTCTTCGGTTCGCCGATGCGCCAAGTGGCGGCGGGGGGAAAGACCCCGCGGGCGGCAACGAAGGCCTGCGATGCCAGTCCCCACTGCCGCAGGTTGGACTGGCAGACGGCCCGCAGCGACGACTGTCGGACGGCCAGGAGCGCGGGGAGAAGCAGGCAGCCCAGCGCCAACAGAATGGCCAACGTCACGAGGAACTCGACGATCGTCGCGGCGCGATGCCCGCGACAACTCCGCGCAGGAACTCTTGGCATCCTCGTCGCCCTTCCGCTGCTAGACCCCTGACTCCGGGTCGTTATGACAGCAGCAAGCCGAAGATTCCAGTTCGCCTGGCATGGCGTGCGACTTTGCCGGGGCTACCGACCCGCCACTCAGGCTCGCTCGCGAAAGTCCAAGGGCATGCGCCGTCCCTGCTGCACGCTCTGCTCCGCCGCCAGCACGATCGAAAGCGCCCGATAGGCGTCCTCCAACTCGTTGGTGCGGCGCACCAAACTGGTGACCGCTCGATAGAAGAGCGCCAGCAGCTGCTCTCCGACCGGTCGCTCACTTTCCAGGCTTTCCATGTGCCGGCCCGCGTCATCGAACCAGACCAGCGTGGAAGGCAGGTCGACGAAGGCCACGCCTCGTTCGCAGTAGACCTGCAGGGCCGCCGGCGGCCGAAACGTGATGGCCTCCGTCCATTCGGGCGGCAGATAGTAACCGGAACTGATCTGCGCGACGGGTCCCATCGGATCGCCCGGTTCGCCGAAGTCCAGGCTCATCATCCGGTACTGGCCCTCCCGCGCCGACTCCGAGGGTCCATAGCGGACCCCCATCACCGACGTCGGATCCGCGCCCACGACATACCGACACCAGTCCACCAGCTCGATGAGATCCCGATTCACCATCGAGGACAGGATGCGGCGGCGAAGCGGCCCGGTCACATCCGGGATCGACTTCCGCAGGTGGCAAAAGAGCATCCTAGGTTTGCCGAGCTGTGTGGCAATGAGTTCCTTCAGCCGCAGAGTCGCCGCCGCGTGCCGGCGTGGCAGTTCCGCCATGAAAGCGATGCCCGCGCGGTCCACCTGGTCGCGAACTTCCCGCGCCTGCTGCGGTTCCATGTCCAGGGCGGCGGCGCAGTAGATCGCCTTGCCGCTCTCACAAGCCGCCAGGATGGGCAAGGAACCATACCACTGGGGCGAAAGCATCAGCACGGCGTCGACATCGTCGCGGCGGGTCAACGCCCGAAAGCCGTCCATGCAGTCCGCGCGAAAATCCTCGGCTACCCGCTCCGCCCGCAACGCAACCTCCGCGCAGACGGCCCGCACCTCAAACCGATCGCTCATCGCGCGCAGGGCCGGACTATGCCGCGCTTCCCAGGCGTCGCCCAACCCCACCAAGCCAACTCGGAGCTTCATCCGGGGCCACCCTGCCGGTCAACCGATGCCTTCGCGAGAACTCTCATCGGTCGCTCACCTTAATATCTAGCCTGCACACACCCCCACCACGTCCTCCCCAGTATACTCGCCTCTCGCAGCCCCACTCAATCTCATTCGTTCCCGCTACACTCACTCCAGCGCCGTCATTCCCGCCGGAACGGCCGCCTGCCCCCTCGATCCGGCTGACTCCTTCGCAGGCCCCCATGCGAGCATCCGCCCGATGGCCTCCCCGTCCCCCGATCCGTCGCCTGTGCACGAACCTACGTCCGCGCGCGGCGCGGCGCAACATGGGTCTTTTCCCGCCATTTCCGTGATCATTCCCGCCGTCAACGAGGCCCTGACGATTCGCGCCGCCATCGCCAGCGCCTGGACCGCGGGCGCCGAGGAAGTCATCGTCGTCGATGGGGGAAGCCAGGACGAAACGATTCGCGAAGCCCGTCTGCACGGCGCCGCCGTCGTGTCGTCCGGCCGCGGCCGCGCGGCGCAGCAGAATGCAGGAGCCGCCCAGGCTCACGGTGAAGTCCTGCTCTTCCTGCATGCCGACTCGCGGCTCACGCCGTCCTGCCTGTCGCAGGTCCGTGCCTCCCTAGTCGCCCACGCCGGTCCCGTCCTGGGCGCATTCCACCAGACCATTGATGCCCCCGGTTGGCGTTACCGCCTCCTGGAACGAGGGAACGGATGGCGGGTCCGCATGCTGGGACTCGCCTATGGCGACCAAGGCATCTTCGTGCGGAGGAACTGGTTTGACACCGTGGGAGGATTCCCGGAAGAGCCCCTGCTGGAGGACCTGATGCTGTCCCGGCGCGCGAGGACCGTCAGTCCCCTGCTCCTCCTGCCCGGCCCCTTGATCACCAGCGCGCGACGATGGCAGCGTCACGGCGTCGTCCGACAGACGCTTCGCAACTGGTCGATCGTGGCTCGCTACTTCCTGGGCGCCGACCCCGCCACGCTGCGTACCTCTTACCAGGCCCACGACCACGGCTCCTGACGCCGGGAACCATGGACGCGACAGGGCTGACGCAGCCGCCACCGGTCCTGATCAGTCGTCGTCGCCCGGCGAGTCGACTTCGGAGACCAGTCCGTAGCGGCGAATCTTGCGATCGAGTGTCGAGCGCTCGATGCCCAGGACGCGGGCGGTGCGACTCTTGTTCCATTCCGTCTGGCGGAGCGTCGCGAGAATGTGACGTCGTTCCACCTCGTCTAGCGTCAACGGTTCGTAGGAAGGCAACGCCATCGGCAGCACGCTGCTGTCGCTGGGAGTTGCCAGATTCGAGAGGTTTAGATCCTCGATGTCGACGTAGTCACCGCGAGCAAGCACCACGGCACGCTCCACCACATTCCTCAGTTCACGGACGTTCCCGGGCCAGCGGTAGTGCAGCAGCTGCTCGCGGGCCTCCGCGGTGAACCCGAGCAGCCGACGTCCCGTCTCCGCCATGTAGCTGCGAAGAAAGTGGTCCGCCAAGTCCACGATGTCCTCGGGGCGTTTGCGGAGCGGCGGTACGGTGATCTCCACGACGCGGAGGCGAAAGTAGAGATCGCGCCGAAAGGTGCCTTCCGCGACGGCCTGTTCCAGATCGCGGTTGGTCGCCGCGATGACGCGGACGTCGACTTTGATCGCTCGACTGCCGCCTACCCGTTCAAACGGGTGCCCCTCCAGCACGCGCAGGAACTTGGCCTGGATCGTGGGACTCATTTCACCGATCTCGTCCAGCATCAGCGTGCCCTTGTCGGCCGCCTCGAACTTGCCGATCTTGCGGTCGGTCGCGCCCGTGAAGGCGCCTCGCTCATGCCCGAACAGTTCGCTCTCCAGCAACGTCTCCGACAACGCCGCGCAGTTGAGACACACGAACGGCCCCTTGCGTCGCGGGCTGGCGTAGTGCACGGCGCGAGCTACGAGCTCCTTGCCCACTCCGCTCTCGCCTCGAATCAGGACGGTGGCGCGGCTCGGTGCGGCCCGGGCCACCTCCTGCTGGACCATGTGCATCAGGCGACTCGAGCCGACGATCTCACTCGCCGCGCCCAGCTGCTGACGCAATTGCCGGATCTCTCCCTGCGATACGTTCAGCGTCTCCGCCAGTTCCTGCTGCCGAGTCAACGTCTTCAGCGCCAGCGCCACGTTGTCCGCCACCGCCAGCGAGAACTCCAGGTCGTCCGGATCCGGCACGACCTCCGGCCGCGTGGAATACGCATGGATCAGGCCCACCACGCGACCGTCCTGGCGAATGGGTGCGCACAGCACACTCGTGGCGTGAATCTCACCCTGGCTGTCGCGACTGCCCAGCGTGCTGTCTCCCTCGATGTTCCGCGCCAGCACGGCCTCCCCCTCCCGCAACACCATGGTGGCCAGGAAGTTCGAGACGCGATGGTACTTCACCGAATCATGCGTCCGCGACGCAATCAACTCCAGTGTATGCCCCGACGGCACTCCGACATGGTCGCGCGGCACCAGGAGCATCGCGGCCGCATTGACGTGCGTGCCCTCCAGGAGCCCTTCGAGCGCGCGGTTTGCCACTGAATTCACATCCGGCTGACTCGCCAACTCAAACGCGATCCGACACAGCGTCGTGGCCGCCTGGCCAAGTCGTGGAATGCCCGCGACATCGTCGTCGGAACGTCGTTCGAGAAAACGCGTCTGGCCCTTGCGATGGGTGATCGTGGTCGGCGCGTGGGCGCCTGCCAGCACATCATCCTCGTCCTCGACGCCCCCCAGCGCCGTCTCCTCCTGCTTCGGCTCCGCGGGCGTGTCCGGAAATGCGGCCGACAGGTCGTGGACAAAAGCCAACTGGGCGTGGGCGATGCGGATCACATTGCCGGCCACCAGCGGCCGATCGCCCTGCACGCGATCCTCGCCGACCAGCGTCCCGTTGCGACTGTCCAGATCGCGCAGAATCCACTGACCTTGGCTCTGGAAGATCTCCGCATGGTGACGACTGGCTCGCTCATCCTTGATGACAATCTGATTCGTCGGAGCGCGGCCGATCGTCACCGTCCGACCGTCCACCAGACGGAACACGTCCGTCCACTTGGAGCCTTCTCGAATTACCAGATAGGCAAGCATGAATCACTTCGCACAGGGCCGCGGCGGACACTCGGGACAAGGACAGCAGGCAGACAGATGTTGCGGAATCGAAACCTCCGCGGCGCCCATGCTCCCCGGGAACACTTCCGCCGAAACAAACTTCACCGAGTTGCCCGGCAAGTTGTACCCGCCGCAACCGCACGGTTGCTCGCTTTCCGCAGGGCACGAGCCCACCGAAGCAGGCGACGTTACTCTGCGGCGTTCTTCAACCCCGGCCCCGGCATCGCTCGCACGCCGGTGTTCCCCGGTGTTCCCCAGCAGCACGGGCCGACTCACGCTTCAAACCATTGCCCTGACGACACTTTAGTCACTGCCGCCACTGGCACGCAAGTTCCGCGTTCGATTATCGTCGCCGGCCTGCTTCCCGCCAAGCAAACGACTTCCAAGCGACGACCACGCCAGCTCCCCGGTGACATCTTCGCGCGACTCGACGCACGGTGCGTTCAGCATCTGGAACAATGCCCACGAACAACCAGGGACGGAAAAGATTGCGGGACGCCCAAATCCCACCCAGTCACCCCACGCTCCTTGATTCCACCAAACCACGAAACTATCTTAAGGAAGCCTGCGATCCTA
>CAZUJM010000310.1:5875-6084 GCA_964620405.1 uncultured Pirellulaceae bacterium
GCCTTCTTCACTCGGGAAACCCCCATGCTGACGCGTTGTTTCACCCCGCGCTCGTTCCTGATGTTCCTCGCCCTGGGACTGCTCTCCATGGTCGTGGCGGGGCCTCACCTGGTCCGGGCAGGCGGTTTCTTCCGAAACGGGGCCGTGGGTGGCGTCTCGATTGACGCCCAGGGCGTCGTCCGGCAGCCGTCCGATGAGGAACGCCTCGA
>CAZUJM010000311.1:0-6002 GCA_964620405.1 uncultured Pirellulaceae bacterium
GTTCTGGCCCTCGCGCGCTCGTGCCCCCACATCGACCTCGTCGGCCTGCACATGAACACCGGCACGCAGTGGCTGGACGCCGTGACGCTCGCCGATCTCTACCGACAAGGATGGCGCATCGCCGCGGGACTCCATGACGCCTTTCCCCAAGGCCTGCGCACGCTCGATTTCGGTGGCGGCCTGGGCATTCCGTACTTCGCCGGCGAGCAGCCGCTGGACTTCGAAAGGCTGCGTGTCGAACTGTCGTCGCTGGTGGAAGAGGTGGAGGCGGGACCGGTGCGGCCACGCCCTCGGTTGATGATCGAGCCAGGCCGCTATCTGGTGGGTGAGAGCGGCCTGTATGTGACCCGCGTCGTCGATGTGAAGCAATCGCGCGGACAGACCTTCGTGGTGCTGGACGGGGGCATGCACCACCATGCCGCAGCGACCGGCAACTTTGGCCAGACGCTCCGCCGCCCTTTTCCGTTGGCGACCCTCAACCGGCTCGACGCCCCCAGCGACCACCGCGTCACGCTCGTCGGCCCCCTCTGCACGCCTCTCGACACGTTCGCGCGGAACCTCGCCTGGCCGGAACCGAGGGTTGGGGACCTGGTGGGCGTTTTCCAGTCCGGAGCGTACGCGCGGGCCGCAAGCCCGCTGCAGTTCCTCGGCCACCGTACCCCGGCGGAAACCTGGGTCTCCGCCCGCGAAGCACGCCTCATCCAGCCCCGCGGCGCCTGGGCCTGATCCGCAGACTTGATCCGGCCCGCGTTCCCCGTGGGGTTCTCTTGCCGAATCCGGCCCCAGTCCTGTTGCCTTTTGGCAACGCTTCTCCTCCGTCGCCTCTCGACATTTCTTGGCCAGCGGTCAGCCGCGAGGTCCGTCCTATACTTCCTCGGTCCCGTCTGACTTCGAGACGCCCCAATTCCCGTTACCGTGGGGCCCGACGGAACTCCAAGCGGCTTTACTCCTCCCCGTTCCACGATCCGGATTCCTACCATGCTCCACGAATCGCCTTTCTCGCTCCTGAGCGGCAAACGGGTCTTCCTCACGGGACACACCGGATTCAAAGGATCCTGGCTGAGCCTTTGGCTGCAGCAACTGGGAGCCCTCGTACCCGGCTATTCGTTGAGTCCTCCGACGACCCCCAATCATTTCGAGGTGGCCGGCGTGGGCGACGGACTGCACGACCACTATGTCTGCGATCTGCGCGATCGCCCGCGGCTCGCTTCGGCCGTGCGGCGGGCGCGGCCCGACCTGATCCTGCACCTGGCCGCGCAGTCGGTGGTCCGCCGCGGTTACCGGGAGCCGTTCGAGACTTTCGAGACGAACGTGATGGGAACGGCTTCGCTGCTGGAAGCCGTTCGGCAGCTGGACCGCCCCTGCGCCGTGCTGTGCGTCACCAGCGACAAGTGTTACGAAAACCGCGAGCAGGTGTGGGGATATCGCGAGCAGGATGCCCTGGGCGACCATGACCCGTATGGCGGCAGCAAGGGCGCGGCGGAGATGGTCATTCGCTCCTATCGTCATTCGTTCTTCCACCCAGACCAGTACGCGTCGCACGGCATCGCACTGGCCAGCGCGCGTGCCGGCAATGTGATCGGCGGCGGTGACTGGAAGGCGGACGGACTGCTGCCCGATGCCGTGCGTGCCCTCACCCTGGGCAGGCCGATTCCCGTACGGAACCCCCATGCCTTCCGGCCCTGGCAGCACGTGCTGCAATGCCTCAGCGGTTACCTCACACTCGCCACGCAACTGCTGTCGGAACAGCCGGCTCCGTACTGTCGCGGCTGGAACATCGGTCCGCTGCCTGGCAACGAGATCCCCGTGCGGCAGGTCGTCGAATGCTTCCTGCGCGAGTGGGGCGGTGGCGACTGGGTCCACACGGGCGATGCCGACGCGCCGCGTGAAGCCAACATCCTTCGCTTGTGCATCGACCAGGCAATGTGGCAGCTGAACTGGCGCCCGGCCTGGAACACCGAACAGGCAATCCGCCAGACGGCTCGCTGGTATCGGCGCCATCTGGAGGATCCCGCCGGCATGCGCGACTTCAGCATGGAGCAGATCCACGAATACAGCCAGGCGATGAACGGAATGCATTCCGTGAACCAGGACGCAGCGGACTACAACACCTCCTCCTGCGTCGACGCCTGGGTGAACCGATGATGACCATGAAGCGCGAGCGGCCTGCCGCGAAGCCGTCCGTCGGCGACCAGATGCTCCAGCTGATGGAGGAACTCTTTCCGCTGCACCGGAGCCTCCTGGGCGAGGGCCTGGACCTGACGCTCCAGCGGCTGGCGCGCGAACTGCCGCTGGACCTGCTGGAGGTACGCTCCGGCACGCGCGTCTTTGATTGGGTCGTACCCGACGCGTGGCAGATCCGCGGTGCCACGATCCGCGACACGTCCGGCCGCGTGCTGGTCGACTATCGCCACAGCAACCTGCACGTCGTGAGCTTCAGCCGCTCCGTGCAGCGGCGCATGAAATGGTCCGAACTCGCCGCGCACCTGCATACCGATCCCGCTCATCCCGACTGGGTGCCCTACCGCGCCAGCTTCTTTCGCGACACCTGGGGATTCTGCCTCTCGCATCGCCAATGGCTGCGGCTGGCGGAGAATCCCGAGGCGGAGTTCGACGTGGAGATCGACGCGGAACGCCAGTCCGGTGCCATGACCTTGGGCGAGCTGGTGATCCCGGGAGAGTCGACCGAGGAAACGCTGTTCTACGCTCACACCTGCCATCCCTCGCTGGCAAATGACAACCTCTCCGGCATCGCGGTCGCCACCTACCTTGCCCGCGGGCTGCTCGAACGGCCCCGCCGTCGGTGGACCTACCGCTTTGTCTTCGCTCCCGCGACGCTCGGTGCCATCGCCTGGCTGTCGCTGCGGCAACCGATCCTGTCCCGCATCCGCCAGGGGCTGGTCCTGTCGCTGCTGGGCGATGGACAGCCTTTCAGTTACAAGCAGTCCGAGCAGGGCGATGCGTCCATCGACCAAGTGGTCGGGCACTGGATGCGGGAACGCGAGTTGGCGCACCGCGTGCATCCGTTCGAGCCCTGGGGTTACGACGAGCGTCAGTTCAACGCGCCCGGCTTCCGCCTGCCCGTCGGTCGACTCACACGCAGCTTGCCGGGCGGTTACCCCGAATACCACACGTCGGCCGACTCGCTCGAACTGGTGCGTTCCGATTCGCTGGCCGAATCGCTGGCGGCCTGCCAGCAGATTGTCGAGCTGCTGGAGGACAATCTGGTCTATCGCAACGAAAGCCCCTATGGCGAACCTCGACTGGGCGACCGGGGCCTCTATCGAGGCTACGGCGAAGACAGCCAGCGGGGCCAGTTCCAGCAGGCCCTGCTCTGGACGCTCAACCAGTCGAACGGCCAACGCCCGCTGCTGTCGATCGCCCAGCGTGCGGGCCTTCCGTTCGCGATGATCCGCGAGGCGGCCCGAGTACTGGAAAGCGAAGGCCTGCTGTCCGTCGAACTGCCCCACCGCCGGACGCCCGGCGGCGACGCCGCGTCGGTGCCCTCCATCTCCTCGCCCCAAGCGAACACCCACCCATGCTGAAGCCCTCCATGCCCCAGCCCGACCTGGTCGCGACGCGGCCCTGGAAGACCTCGGCGGAAATGAGCCTCGACGTACGCCCGTGTCGCTTCTGCGCCACGCCGCTGGAGCACGTGGTCGTCGACCTCGGCATGCAGCCGTTGTGCCAGAGTCGTGTCACGCGCGAGCAGCTGAACGAGCCGGAGCGGTTCTACCCGCTGCGCGCGTACGTCTGCGAACATTGCTGGCTGATGCAGGTCCACGACCATGTGGGCGGCGAGGAGATCTTTAGCCACTACGCTTATTTCTCATCGTATTCCGCCTCCTGGCTCGAACACCATCGCCAGCAGGTCGACCGTATCGTGGACCGACTGGGCCTCGGCCCCGACAGCTTCGTCGTCGAAGTCGGGAGCAACGACGGCTACCTGCTGCGAAACTTCGTCCGCAAGGGCATTCCCTGCCTGGGCATCGAGCCTGCGGCGAACGTCGCGGCGGTCGCGGAGTCGCACGGCGTGCCATGCCTCGTGCGATTCTTCGGCACGGAGACGGCCCGGGAACTGGCCGAACAGGGCAGACGGCCCCAGCTGATCGTCGGCAGCAACGTGCTGGCCCATGTCCCCGACCTGAACGACTTCGTTCGCGGCCTCAAGACCCTGCTCCACCCGCTCGGCGTCATCACCATCGAATCGCCGCACCTGATGAAGCAGTTCGAGGAGAACCAGTTCGACACGATCTACCAGGAACACTACTGCTACTTTTCGCTGTTGACGCTGCGGCAGGTGTTCCGCAAGCATGGCCTGGAGATCTTCGACCTCGACCTGCTCGATACGCACGGCGGCTCCCTGCGACTCTACGCGCGACACGCCGAGCACACGGGCGAACCGGTGCGGGCGATCGTCGAGCAGTTCGAGCAGGAGGAGCGATCGTGCGGCTTGGACACGCTGGAGACCTACCAGCAGTTCGCCGAGCGCGTCGCCGAGACGAAACGAAAACTGCTGACGTTCCTGATCGACGCCAAACGACGCGGCCAGCGGATCGCCGCCTACGGCGCCCCCGGAAAAGGCAATACGCTGCTCAACTACTGCGGCATCCGCGAAGACTTCATCGACTACACGGTCGATCGCAACCCGATGAAGCAGGGAACCTTCCTTGTCGGTTCGCGGATCCCCGTCCACGCCCCCGAGATGATCCGCGCGACGCGCCCCGACTACGTGCTGATCCTTCCGTGGAACCTTCGCGACGAAATCATGGAACAACTGGCCTTCATCCGCGAGTGGAACGGCCGCTTCGTCGTCCCGATCCCCGAACTGCAGATCCTCGACTGACGCACCGCCGCTCCCGCGCGGCCTCGGTCCGCCGGGCTGTTGCCCCGCCCCCAGACACCAAGCACTTTACCCCCAAGGCCAATCCCATGAAGGTCGTCCTTTTCTGCGGCGGTTACGGCATGAGGATCCGGGACTACTCGGAGTCCACTCCCAAGCCCATGGTCCCCGTCGGCTACCGGCCGATCCTCTGGCACGTGATGAAGTACTACGCGCATTACGGCCACAAGGACTTCATCCTCTGCCTGGGATGGAAGGCCAACGTCATCAAGGAGTACTTCCTGAAGTACGACGAGTGCGTCTCGAACGACTTCGTGCTGTCCTCCGGCGGCAAGAACGTGTCACTGCTGGGCAGCGACATCCAGGACTGGAACATCACCTTCGTGAACACGGGGCACGGCGCGCTGATCGGCGAACGACTCAAGGCGGTCGAGCGGCACCTGGACGGCGAGGAGACTTTCCTGGCCAACTACACCGATGGCCTGTCCGACGTGCATCTTCCCAGCATGATCGACTTCCATCGCGACCACCGCAGCATGGCCACCTTCCTGTCCGTGCGTCCGCCGCAGACCTTCCACACCATCTCCATCAGCGACGAGGGACGCGTGACGCAGATCTGCGACGCGCAGTCGACCGACGTCTGGGTCAATGGCGGCTTCTTCGTGCTCAACCGCGGGATCTTTGACTATCTGGGCAAGGGCCGTGACCTGATGGGACCGGCGATGGCCCAGCTCATCCAGGAACGCCAGGCTTACTCCTACCGCCACCAGGGCTTCTGGAGCTGCATGGACACCTACAAGGAGAAGCAGACGCTGGACGAGATGTACGATCGAGGCAACCCTCCCTGGGAAGTCTGGAAGCACGCCGAAGCGTGCAGCGGCACGGCATCGTCGGCAGAGATGGCGACCGGGCAGGGCTCCGGATGCCAGGCGCTGCCCGTCGACCAGACGTCCACCGTGCGGGTGGCGGCCAACGCCAACTAAGTTCGCTCCAGCGATCCAGCGAGTACCCCGAGGTCCCGAACCATCATGGCCGCCTTGCATCTCAAACCGGCTCGCTCCCTCCTTTGCCTCGGCGCGCATGCCGACGACATTGAGATCGGCTGCGGCGCCACCC
Organism: uncultured Pirellulaceae bacterium; assembly: GCA_964620405.1. Taxonomy (GTDB): domain Bacteria; phylum Planctomycetota; class Planctomycetia; order Pirellulales; family Pirellulaceae; genus CAZUJM01. The sequence goes on from CAZUJM010000311.1 coordinate 5,960, forward strand.
TGCTGGGCTGGTTGGAAGGCAACCCGGCGTTGGAGGTAACCTG
>CAZUJM010000312.1:0-5973 GCA_964620405.1 uncultured Pirellulaceae bacterium
GAACCGCTCGATCTCACGTCGTGAAGCCATGACCGAATCGGTGGGCGCCACCGGCGCCATCATGCTGGCCGGACAAAGCGGACTGCTGGCCAGCGAGTCGGAGACGAGCGCGACGCAGCGAGCGGCGCTGGCGGAAGCGGCGAAGAAGGTGCGTTACTGCCTGAACACGAGCACCATTCGCGGGCAGAAGCTGACGATCCAGGAGGAGGTCGACCTGGCGGCGGCCGCCGGTTACCAGGCAATCGAACCCTGGATGGGCGAGTTGCAGGCGTACACCGAACAAGGCGGCCGGCTGGCGGACTTGAAGAAACGCATCGACGACCAGGGCCTGACGGTCGACAGCGCCATCGGTTTCGCCTCGTGGATCGTGGACGACGACGGCCAGCGCGCCGCGGGCCTGGAAGCCCTGCGGCGCGACATGGAGACGCTGCGGCAGATCGGTGGCACGCGGATCGCCGCGCCGCCCGTCGGCGCCACCGACCAGACCAACCTCAACCTGCAGAAGGCCGCCGAGCGATACGCTGCCATCCTGGAACTGGGACGCCAGACCGGCGTCACTCCGGCCCTGGAGCTGTGGGGCTTTTCGAAGTCGCTCTCCCGCGTCGGCGAACTGATGCACGTGGCCGTCGAGTCGGCCGATCCGGACGCCTGCCTGCTGCTGGATGTCTACCACATCTTCAAAGGCGGCTCCGACTTCGGCACGCTGCGGCTGGTCCCAGGATCCTGCGTTCCCGTGCTGCACATGAACGACTATCCGGGGAATATCCCCCGCGATACGATCGGCGACAAGGACCGTGTCTACCCGGGCGACGGCGTCGCGCCGGTCCCGGCGATCCTCCGCCAGCTGCTGTCCACCGGCTTCGCCGGCAGCCTGTCGCTGGAACTGTTCAACCCGGGCTACTGGGAACAACCGGCCGCCGACGTGCTCCGCACGGGCCTGGAAAAGATGAAAGCCGCCGTGGCGGCTGTCTAGCGTGGAAGCGGGACCGGGCCTCCTTTTTGCTCTTCACGCCGAGCAGGTGACCTGACCCCGTTTCGCGATTCGGTTTACAATCCGGCGTTCCGGACCCGCGATGCCCTCCGACAGGCAGACCGCAGGAAGCGTCCGGTGGTTCTTCACTTCAGGCGAATGCGACGATGGAAGCCGGAATCGTAGGTCTGCCCAACGTGGGCAAAAGCACCCTCTTCAATGCACTCACCGGATCAGGGGCCGCGCAGGTGGCCAACTATCCGTTCTGCACGATCGACCCCAAGGAAGGCATCGTGGCCGTGCCCGACGGACGGCTCGACCGGATCGCCGCCCGCATCAAGCCGCAGAAGGTCGTCCCGGCCATCCTCAAGCTGGTGGATATCGCGGGGATCGTGCAGGGCGCGAGCGAAGGCCAGGGCCTGGGGAACAAGTTCCTCAGCCACATCCGCGAAGTGGACGCCATCCTGCAGGTCGTCCGCTGCTTCGAGGATCCCGACGTGACGCACGTCTCCGGACGCGTCGATCCGGTCGACGACATCCACATGGTCGAACTGGAACTGATGCTCGCCGACCTGCAGACGCTGGAGCAGTCGCTGCCGAAGGCCGAGCGATCGGCGCGGTCGGGCGACAAGGAGGCGAAGCTGCGCGTGTCGGCCATCCAGAAGTCGCTGGACTTGGTCCGCCAGGAGAAGCCGCTGCGAATCTTGCAGCTGGACGAAGCGGAGGCCAAGGCCATCAGCAGCTTCGGCCTGCTGACCGCCAAACCGGTGCTCTACATCGCCAACGTCGACGAGGCGGACTTGCAGGGCCATCATCCGCTCTGCGAAGCCGTGCGGAAGTACGCGGCCGAGCATGGGGCGGGCATGGTTCCGGTGTCGGCGAAGCTGGAGAGCGAGATCGCCGTGATGTCGGACGCGGACCGCCAGGAGATGCTGGGGGCGGTTGGGCTGGAGGAGCCTGCGCTGCAAAGCGTGGCTAGGGAAGCGTATCGCACGCTGGGCCTGCAGAGCTACTTCACGGCGGGCGAGAAGGAGGTGCGGGCCTGGACGATTCCGGTCGGCGCCACCGCACCGCAGGCCGCCGGTGTCATCCACACCGACTTCGAACGCGGTTTCATCCGCGTTGAAGTCTACTCACTCGACGACCTCGAACACTTCGGCAGCGAGAAGGAGATCCGCTCCGCCGGAAAACTTCGCGTCGAAGGCAAACAGTACATCATGCAGGACGGCGACATCTGCCACTTCCTGTTCAACGTCTGACGCCCCTGCGTCCTCGAGCCGTCGTTCGTGCCCAGCCGCCGTTCATGCCGGCGGCTGGGCACCGGGCGGCGGGCGGCTGCCCTGGCCACCGTGGCTGCGCGATCGGCTCGAAGCATTGCGCTGGCAAACCCCTGGCCCGCTACGCACGCTCGTGCTGGCGGGCGATGAGCACGGAACAGGGCGCGTGGTGGAGGATCGCCTCCGAGGTGCTTCCCAGGATCCATCGTGCCAGCGGGCCCTGGCGTCTACCGCCGATGACGACCACATCCACCGGCTGCTCGCGCAGACGATCGACCAGCGTGCGGCTGGCATCCCCCGAAATCAACTGCGGCTCGCACGACTTCCACGGCTCCGGCAGATCGGCCATCCAAGCGTGTAGTTCCCGTTCCGCCTGCAGCTTGTCCTCGGCAAAGAACTCGAACGTATCGCCCGGCACCTTCGCGCCCGCTTCACGTGCCAAGGTATCGCGAAGCCACTCGGGAATCTCGCCCACCATGGTCTCGAAGACCGACACGACTTCGCCGCACGTGTTCGCGGGCCAAGTAAACTGCCGCAGGACCTCATGGGCCGAACGGGAAGCGTCGGTGCGATCGCAGGCCACCAGCACGCGGAAGTCGGCGGCCGTCGCTCGCGCCGACTGTTCCCGCACGACCAGCACGGGGATCGTGGCATGGTGGGCCAGCGCGCGGCCCACACTGCCCACCATCAGACGCTCGACCGGACGCAAGCCGTGTGCCCCGACCACCAGCAGGTCGGCCCGCGTCTCATCGGCAGCCACCAGCAGCCCATGCCGGGCCGCCTGACTGCCCAATCGACACTCGACGCGCGACCGCATCGACGCAGGCAGTTCGGCCTTCGCACGCTCGAAGACCGCCTGCACCATGGCCGCCGCCAGACGCTCCCGCGTCGCGGCATCGGGAGCCGGCGCATCGGCGAAGCGTATGGCCGGTGGTGAATAGTAGAGATACACGGGCCCGCCATCCGACTCAAACCAGCGGCCCACCTGGCGCACCGCCGCCAAGCTACCCTCGGTGCCATCAACGCCCACCAGAATCCGCATGAAACACGCTCCCTTCTGCAACGTCCGTCCCGCCTGTCACGCCACCATGGTCCCTTCAGTGCAAAACCGATACCAGCGACCAACAACCAGCAATGCAACCTGAAGTGTGCCCCGGCGCGCTTCGCTGCGCGCCATTCTGACTCGCTAGCTGCGCTAACCTGGCACGCATTGCGCTCTGCGGCGCGCTTCGCCGGCCAACGGCAATCCACAAGCGCACACCGCTTGAATATCACGAACGCGCACCCTACGAAAAAGCCGCTGAATGACGGTAAAGTTGCTGTACGCGCGAGGCGACAATCGGTATTATGCCCGCGTGCTTGGCGTGTCGATTCCGTCGTGCACCGCGCTTCGCGGCACGCGAAGCGAGCGTTGTACAGCGAGCGTTGTACAGCGAGCGTTGTACAGCGAGCGTTGTACAGCGAGCGGGGCGCAGCGTGACGAATTCCGTGATTCGTGCGTGACGGCCATGTCTTCGAAAAACGCAGTGCAAGCGAACGTGCAGCAACCGAGGCGCACCAGCGCCCGATCGCTCGCGAAGACACGGAAGCCATGGTGACCAATCGCCGTTCCTGGCCAAGCAAGTTCGGACACGCGTTTGCTTCGACGACTCCACGCTCCCTGCTTCCGCTTGCAGGGTGAACACAACCACGACGATCGCAATCTCCCCAAGGTTCTGAGGCGAACCGACGGCTTTCCTTACTTCCTTTTGGCGAGGGTCTCGCAGATGATGCCTTCGAAAAAACCCTGGGTCGCGTTCCTGTGGAGTTTTCTGATTCCCGGAGCCGGCCTCTGTTATCTTGGCTACTGGAAGGCGGGGCTGGTCAACTTGGTGCTGGCCACCGCGTTGGCCATGCTCATCGTGGAACATCCCGGCATGATGGGCGTCAGTGAGTACGAACACTACGCGCTGCTGGTGATTGCGTCGGCGTCGGCCGGTGTCGCCCACGCCCTGTCCGAAACCTGGGTGTTGCGGCACCCCGTGCAGGATCCGGCGCACGAGTGACCGGATCAGGCTGCTGGGACGGTTTGCGGGGGTGCGGGTTTGCGGGGTGACTTGGCGAGCCTTGTCCCATGCGGGAACGTTTTTTCTTGAACGGGGGTTTCCGCGTCTTTGCGGCGTGTGCGGCTTCGATTCTAATGCGGTAGTCCGGTGTTCTCGTCCAGCCGCAGGAGAAGGCTCCGCCGATGACCAAGTGCCTCTACTTCGACGACCTCCAGATCGGAGATCAGTGGTCCACCCCCACCAAACGGATCTCGGGAGAGCAGGTCCGCCAGTTCGCCAGTTTGACGGGGGACTACAATCCGTTGCATTGGGATGAAGACTACGCCCGCCAGACGCCGTTCGGTCAACCGATAGCCCACGGACTGCTGGGGCTTTCCGTCGCCGCCGGGCTCGGCAGCGAGTGCCCGCTGGTCGAAACCGTGGCCTTCCTGGGCGTCTCTGACTGGCGGTTCCTCAAGCCGATCTACCATGGGGATGAGATCCACCTGGTGACCGAGGTGGTGGACTTGGAACCGGCTGGCCGCAAGCGGGGCCGCGTGCGATGGAAGCAGACGGTGCTCAACCAGCACGGCCAGTGTGTGCAGGAAGGTCTCTTCGAGACGCTGATCTCCCGCCAGACCCACAAGGCGGAACGTCCCGTTGCCCCAGACTCAGAACGCAGCTCCGAGCGTCCCGTGGACCGGTCGATCGCCCTGGAAGCTCGGATCGCGCGTGACCAGGAACCGTCCGTGCTGGCCGTCCGACTCCCCGACTGACGAAGTTTCCTTTCGCGCCGCTTCCTCCTGCCGTGCTTGGTACCCCGATGAACTCCCCCGATGAACTTGTCCCCGTGTTTCGTTCCCGGGAGTCCTGGCAGGCGGAAATCGTACGCGATGTCCTCGAGGACCACGGCGTCGACTGCCAGATCTCTGGCGGCTTCCAGGCGGGCCTCACCGGTGTGCTCGAAGTGCAGTTGCTGGTGCGAGCCGCTGACCGGGCGGTCGCCGAGCAGATCCTCGCGCAGCTGGCCTCTGACCAGAACGGAGAGGGCGTGGCGGGCGACGAGGGGGATGGCGAAGCGGGAAGCGACGACGGCGGAGGCGACGACTGAACGTCGCGGACCGACTGGCTCACATGCTCGTAGCAATCCAAACGCTCTTTCCCTCAATTCGAGGTTGCAGCGTTTGGCTTGCGCGGCATGAGCGAGCTTCTCGATCCTCCGTGACCTCGGTGGTCTTCATGATGAGAATCTGCCTGGCCGACGCGGGAAGAGCGGTTGTGGTGTGCGGTTACGCGGAGTCGATGATCGCGACAAGCCCTCTCGGAAGGGCCCCTGCTCAGGAACGCGGTCGAGGCTTGCGGCCGCGTCGCGGGTCGGGATCGGCCAGTCCGACGAGCTGCCAGTATTCGCCGAAGTCGTCGGCCGAACGCACGATCTGCGTCTGCAGCTCCAAAAACGGCGTCTCGCCCTCCTGCGGATCGGGCGTCCGGTAGACTCGCCAACGATGGGTCATCGACTGCTGGTCGTACTCGAAGAGCACGGAGAACTCACGATCGAGCACCGCGGTCACCTGGGGCCCTGCGTCCCGTAGTTCCTTGGCGACGCCGAAGTTGAAGTACGACTCAAGGTCTTTCTGATCGTCGGGGCTGGACTGATAGAATTCGCGGAGATCGGGGCCGCGGGGCTGACGGTAACGAGGTT
>CAZUJM010000313.1:0-5968 GCA_964620405.1 uncultured Pirellulaceae bacterium
CGAGGCGCTAGTGACCATCGCCAGCCCGCAGCAGTACTGGGCGAAGGTGATGGCGATGAGCAGCAGCACGTTCAACCATGCGGGCAGCACCTGGTCGGTGATCCAGAAGAAGGCCATCGCGCCCTGGCGGACGGCCTGGTCCAAGTCCGGCGCGGCGATCACCAGCGCGATCAGCAGCAGCCAGCCGAAGATGCCCGAGACGACGACGGAGCGAACGATGCCACGCGGCACGGCCTCCGCCGCCCCAACCGTCTCCTCCGCCGTGTGCGCCGATGCGTCGAACCCCGTGATCGTGTACGCCGGCAGCAGGATCCCCAGCGCGAACAGCCAGGCCATGTTTTCGGTCCTGGGCCAGATCGGCGCTTCTTCCGGCATGCCGCTGTAGTTGGTGAACGTGACCAGCCGCCCGAAATCGTACCCCTGGGACAAGAACAGCAGGGCGCCGGTGAGCAGCACCGATACGATCAGGATCAGGTAACCGCTCAGGTCGGTCAGCCGTGTCGTCGTGCGGATGCCGCGATGGTTGAAGATGGCCTGCGAGAAGGTGATCAGCGACACGGCTAGGATCTGCACCATGAGGATGGTCCAGTGGGAGGCCTCCTCGGGATTCAGGGTCTGCTTGGCCAGCGACGATGCGCCCAGCACGCCCAGCCAGTGGCCGACGGCTTCGGGAGTCAGGCCGATGCGCGGGCCGAATGCGCCGAGCATGAACTGGAAGGTCGCCTGGTTGATGGCGGCCAGCGCGGTGATCAGTCCAGCGAGATTGAACCACGCCGTCGCCCAGCCCCAGCCGCGGCCGCCAAGGATCGAACCCCAGTGGTAGAGGCCTCCCGCGGTCGGAAACGCCGAGGCGACCTGCGCCATGGTCGCGGCGAAGGCCAACGCCAACAAACTCATCAGCGGCCAGCAAAGTCCGATGCTCGCACCGCCCACGCTGCACAGCCCCACATGGAACGACGTGATGCAGCCGGCCAGGATGCAGATGATCGAAAGCGAAATGGCGTAGTTCGAAAACCCGCTCATGCGACGCTGCAGCTCCTGCGCGTATCCGAGCGAGTGAAGCGTCTGGACGTCGGCGTCCGTGTCGCGGGATTCGTGCGTGGGCATCGCGTGGTTCTCAAAATTCCGAGGGTGCAGAGACTTGGGGAATCTAACGGTGGCGTGGGGGAAAACCAAGGGGTAGCTTAGAGCGAAAGGTGCTGAGGTCTCATTCCAGTCCCCTGGTGAGCGCAGCCCCAGAAGTCAAAAGCCCCAGAAGTCAAAAGCCCCAGAAGTCAAAAGCCCCAGAAGTCAAAAGCCCCAGGAGCCCACGGTGATGACAACCATTCGCGGCATGACGCGGGACGAGGAACGTCAGTTGGTGGAGTGGGCGGGTGGCGAAGGCTGGAACCCCGGCCTGCACGACGCGGAGCTTTTCTGGGAACTTGACCCGGAGGGATTCCTGGCCTTGGAGGTGGAGGGGCGCCTGGCGGGAGGCGGCGCGATCATCCGCCACAACGGTCGGTTCGGCTTCATGGGACTGTTCATTGTTCGTCCCGAATACCGCAGCCAGAAACTGGGAACGCAGCTCTGGTACGCGCGGCGGGACCGACTGCGGGAGCGTCTGGAACCGGGCGGGACCATCGGCTTGGACGCCGTGGATGCGATGATACCCTTCTATGCCCGGGGTGGCTTCGAGCCGTTGACTCGCCACCGTCGCTTCCAGTGGACCAATCCGCCGACGATCCCGGCCGAGCCTCGGCTCGCGGAGAGTGTGCCGGTCGCGGAGGATACGGGACTCGTGAAGATCGGCCCGGGTGACTTGGACCGAGTGGAAGCCTGCGACCACGGATGTTTCCCCGGCGATCGTCGTCGATTCCTCGGCCCCTGGGTGCTCCAACCGGACGCGATCGCCTTGGCTGCGGTGGCACACGGGCGGTTCTCCGGGTATGGTGTAATGCGTCGCTGTCCGGTGGGTTATAAAGTAGGGCCGTTGTGCGCGGATGACTCCGCCGTGGCCCACCGGATTCTTCGAGGGCTGGGGCTGCGGGCGGGCGGCCAGCCGGTCTTCGTGGATGCTCCCGACAACAATCCCGCCGCGCGTCGATTGTGTGAGCGTCTCGGCATGGCCGAAGTGTTTGGCTGTGTGCGGATGTACCTGGGGCCGGTACCGGACCTGGACAACGGCCGCATTTTCGGCATCGCGACGCTGGAGGTGGGTTAGGGGCAAGGAGATGCCCCGGGAGCGGACTGCGTGCGTCTGGCGTGGTGGAACCGGGGGTTCGACCGCGCGGAATCTGGATCCCTGGATTTGATGGTGGTCTTCGGAAATGAACAAGAGCATCGGCCGCAGGCTGCAGGTTCTGATTGGGCTGGCATCGAGCATCATCCTGGCGATCGCCCTGTGGGTGGACTATTCGGCCAGTCGCCGGCAGTTGATCCAGCAGACGAATGCGCGGGCCAACCTGGCCGTGCGCGACGCGGCGCGGCAACTGGACGATTTCATCCAGCGAGTGGCCATGCTGCCACTGTCTACGTCGTCGCGGCAGCAGATCCTTGGCAAGAACCCCGACCCGAACATGGTCGAATACCTGCGGGACCTGATCGCCCGCGTGCCCGAGGACGAGGTGTATGGCATCTACATCGCGTACGAGGACATGCAGTGGTCCGACAAGAACTCGATGCCGTGGATGGACCGCAAGAACTTTCCCGAAATGACGGTCGTGCAGTACGACTACCACGATCCGAAGCAGGAGTGGTACAACGGCGCGAAGACGAATCGCAAGCTGCATATCTCCGAACCTTACTTCGACGGTGGCGGTTCGGACATCAACATGGTCAGCATCACGCATCCCGTGATTGCGCCCGATGGGCATTTTGTCGGAGTGGCGGGCGCGGACCTTTCTCTCGAGCTGATCCAAGAGATCGTCGACCGCATTGAAACGGCCTTCGGGAATGCCACCGGCGACAACGACGACGAGTCGCGGTATGCGTACCTGGTGAGCCGCAACGGCAACATCGTCACGCACCCCGATACGACGCTGATGCTGGACAAGGATTCGGTGGGTGCTCGCGTCGAGTCGCTGCCGGATGGCGCCGCCACCCTGGGCGCTCCGGACGGCGAGTCGATGATGGAGCTGGACGGCAAGCAGCGACGCGTCTACTGGGCCACTTCGGACCTCACAGGCTGGAAACTGGTGCTGAACGTCTCCGATGCGGCCGTCATGCGGCCCGTGCACCAACTGGCCACGCAGTCGCTGCTCGTCGCTACCCTGGGGCTGGGCGCCATGCTGGGGCTGCTGGGCTGGATCGCCAGTCGGCTGTCGCAGCCGATCGAGCAGCTCACGAAGGCGGCATCGAGCCTCGCACAGGGCAGCCACGACCTCACGGAAATCCAGCCGCTCGCGCAGCGGCCTGACGAACTGGGCGAGCTGGCTCGCAGTTTCGGGTTCATGTCGGACGAAATCGTGAGCCGCGAGAAACGGCTGGTGGAGTGGAATGCGAACCTGAAGCAGCTGGTGGAGGAACGCACGGCGGACCTCGAACGGGCGGCGTTGGACGCGCAGCGGGCACGCGAGGAGGCGGAGGACGCCAACCGCACCAAGAGCGCGTTCTTGGCGAACATGAGCCACGAGCTGCGGACGCCCATGAATGCGATCATCGGCTACAGCGAAATGCTCAAGGAGGATATGGAGGACGCCGGCGAGGAAGCGGCGGCCGCCGACCTGGCGAAAATCCACGCGGCGGGCAAGCACCTGCTGGGCCTGATCAACGATGTGCTCGACCTCTCTAAGATCGAATCGGGCAAGATGACCGCCTACTGCGAGTCGTTCGGCGTCGAGGAGGTCGTGCATGAGGTCCAGCAGACCATCCTGCCGCTGATCCAGAAAAATGAGAACAAGCTGGAGGTGCGCCTCGGGCCCGACCTGGGCGTCATGCACAGCGACCTGACCAAGATCCGGCAGACGCTGTTCAACCTGCTCAGCAACGCCAGCAAGTTTACCGACCACGGCAATATCGTGCTGGACGTGCGCCGCGAGAACGACTGGTTCACGTTCGCGGTCACCGACAGCGGCATCGGCATGACCGAGGAACAGATGGGCAAGCTGTTCCAAGCCTTCACGCAGGCCGACGCTTCAACCACTCGCAAATACGGCGGCACGGGCTTGGGGCTGGCGATCAGCAAGAAGTTCTGCGAGATGCTCGGCGGCACGATTCGCGTCGAGAGCGAGATCGGCAAAGGATCGACGTTCACGATGGAGCTGCCGGCGGTCGCGCCGGCCGAGGTTCCCGCCGAGACGGAAGTCGAGCAGGCCGGGGAAGGCGCGGAAGGCGTGGCTGTGCCGCACGAGGGCGAGCATCCGCTGATCGTCGTGATCGACGACGATCCTTCGGTGCTGGAACTGGTGGAGCGATTCCTGACCAAGGAAGGCTTCGCGGTCCGCACGGCCAACAACGGCCGCGACGGCCTGGCACTGGCCAAGCAGCTGCGGCCGCTGGCCATCACCACCGACGTGATGATGCCCGGCATGGATGGCTGGTCGGTCCTCTCGGCACTCAAGGCCGACCCGGAGACCTGCGACATCCCGGTGATCATGGTCTCGATCAATGGCAACAAGGACATGGGCTTGGCGCTGGGCGCGGTCGACTACCTCTCGAAGCCGATCGAGTGGCCGCGGCTGCTGAAGCTCATGCAGCGGTTCCGCTTGAATAACTCGATCGACAGCCTGCTGGTGGTGGAGGACGATCCGGCCACGAGTGAGCTGGTGACGCGTACGCTGCGGGATGCCGGCTGGAAGGTTACGGCCGCGGTGAACGGTCGCGAGGCGTTGGAGAAGCTGGCCGACATCCAGCCCGCGCTCATCCTGCTCGACCTGATGATGCCGGAGATGGATGGTTTCCAGTTCCTGGGTGAGCTGCGCAAAATCAAGCGGTTCGCCGACACGCCGGTCATCGTCTTGACGGCGATGGACCTGACCGACGCCGACCGCAGCATCCTGAACGGCCAGGTGACGATGGTGCTGGAGAAGGCGGCCACGGGGCGCGAGGAGCTGCTGCGGCAGCTGCGCACGCACGTGCCGATCTCCACGTCCAAGCCGGCCGCGGGGAATTAGGGGACATCCGGCGGGGCCATCGCAAGTGCGAGAGGCCCGCGCACCGCATGGAAATGCGGACGAGTGGTGAGTTGCAGCGTTGGATGCTCGGGCCAGTTGGCCCGGCGAGACGCGGTGGTGATGTTTGTTCTTTTGGCGAATGGGTGACCTGCGATGGCAAGAATCCTGCTGGTGGAAGACAACGAAATGAACCGTGACATGCTGTCGCGGCGTCTGGAGCGGAAGGGCTACACCGTGATCATCGCGGTGGATGGCCAGGAAGGCGTGGACAAGGCGCGGGCCGAGATGCCGGACCTGATCCTGATGGACATGAGCCTGCCGGTGAAAGACGGCTGGGATGCGACGCGTGAGTTGAAAGCGGACGACGCGACCAAGGGCATTCCCGTGATCGGCTTGACGGCGCATGCAATGGCCGGCGATCGCGAGAAGTGCCTCGCGGCAGGCTGCGACCAGTACGATACGAAGCCGGTGGACCTCCCGCGTCTGCTGGAAAAGATCACCTCCTTCTTGCCAGGTACCGGTTCATGACCAGTTCAAGCGAAGGTTCCGGAAACGGCGGCTCGTCCGCTGCCAGCGAAGACCATTGGTCGCATGTGCGTCATGACTTCCGCACGCCCATCAACCAGATCATCGGTTATGGCGAGATGCTGGAGGAGGACGCGGCGGCGGCGGGGCAGGAAGAAGCCGTTTCCGACCTGCGGAAGATCCAGCAAGCCGCGCGGCGGATGCTGGAACTGATCAACGTACACCTGAATCCGTCCTCGCCGGGCATGAACCAGCCGACGCCGACAACCGGAACAACCGGGACATGCGGGCGCAACGCCTCGGGCGCCGCGGCCTCACCGCCAAGGCGGGCGTGGACGGCCGCGATGGGG
>CAZUJM010000314.1:0-526 GCA_964620405.1 uncultured Pirellulaceae bacterium
CGTAGTCGACCAGGTAGAGCTCGGACTCGTTTGTTCCGGTTCCCAAGTTGATCGGGATCTGGGTCGAGACGAGCACCGGATGGCCTTTGAGCGTCGGAGCCGTTCCGGACTGCAAGCCCGGCCAGGCGATGTTGCCGTTGCCGTGATACTGGTTCACGACGAGACCCGTGGCGTCCACCACTCCATCCCCGTCTGTGTCTTCCTTGGACATGCTCTTGAGCAGGTTGCCACGGTCGTCATACGTGATCTCGAGGTCATAACGCTGATCGATGCTGCCATCAGCACCCGCGTCGAGAGTGAACTCGTAGGATGTCATCGCACCAAGGGCATTGTAGACGTATCGGGTCGTGGACCGCGAATCGACCACGCCATCGAGGCCCCGATCCTCGGTTACGACCGAACTCGAAATCAGCCCTCCGGCATACTCGTACTCAGCCGACTGCCTGAGGTCATAGTCTGCGTCGCCGTCCGAGTCGGTCAGATACGTCTCGTAAACCGTACGCCCCTGGTCGTCCGTCTCGGTGCT
>CAZUJM010000314.1:536-5965 GCA_964620405.1 uncultured Pirellulaceae bacterium
TATCTGGGGCTCCAAAGCGGTTGCAAAGACGGGACTCGACGCTTCGACGAGCGTCAAATCGACTTCCGGCAATCCGTCTGAAGCCAACGCATGTCGGGCCTCCAGGGCTTCCCAACGTCGGACCGACCGACGCTTTTCCGATCGTCCAACGCGGCAGAATCGCTTCGAGGAAGACTGCATCTATAAACTCCATGCGACTGAAGCCAAGAAGACGGCGTGCGGGACCACCTCACTGTTCGGCGTAAGGCTCCTCGCCGCTGAAACCTTTTCGCCCGTCTGGGATGGTCGAGGCCTCTCCACCACCTGACCGATTTGGACCGCAGGAGGTCTGTCGCATTAACCGCTTGAGCAATGAATTTCTGGCCCACTCCCCAGTGAGCCTGAAGTCCGTGAAATATCGCGGCTTTGACCGAGGAGAATGCTGGCGAAGAGCCAAGGGCCACCGTGTTTTGGTGAAGATGCGAGGAATCATCGAGGAAGGAGGCGGACGTTTCTCTCGACACTCTGCAAACGCTTAGCCCCAGTCACGATGGCTTGCTACGGCTGTCCGAATTGGCTTGCCGCTCGGTGGCCGATCGGAAGTAGCTGGTCGAGCGTCGCGGAGGCAATCGCGGCGATACCCGTCTGCGGGTTACCGACGCTGGAAGATTTTTTTCGCGTCGACCAGGGCCGCGGCCATCGTGTCGACTTCTTCCAGCGTGTTGTACAGGTAGAAGCTGGCCCGGCTGCTGGAGGTGACGCGGAGCCGTTTATGCAGCGGCATGGTGCAGTGATGACCGGCGCGGACGGCTACTCCCTGGCGGTCCAGCAGCTGGGCAACGTCGTGGGCGTGGACGCCTTCGATCGTGAAGCTCACGATGCCGGCCTTCAGGTCGGGCGCCGGTCCCAGGAACCGCACGCCGCCGATCGCCTCCAGCCGCTCGTGGGCCGCGTGGGCCAGCATTCGTTCGTGCTGGTGGATGCGTTCGAATCCGATGCCGCGAAGGTAGTCGATGGCGGCACCGAGTCCGATGGCGGGCACGATCGGCGGCGTGCCGGCCTCGAACTTCGCCGGCAGGTCGGCCGGCTCGAAGCGATCCGGCATCACGCGTCGAATCATGCTGCCGCCCCCCAGGAATGGCGGCATCCGCTCCAGCAGCGCTTCGCGCCCGTAGAGCACGCCGACGCCGGACGGACCCAGCATCTTGTGTCCGCTGAACACCAGGAAGTCAACCTCCAGCTGCTGCACGTCGGTGGCCATGTGCGGAACACTCTGCGCCGCGTCCAGCAGCACCAGCGCGCCCGCCTCGTGCGCCATCCGCGTTAGTTCCGCGACCGGGTTGATCGTTCCCAGGACATTCGAGGTGGCGGTGAAGGCCAGCATTCGCGTGCGGGACGTCAGCAGCTCCGGCACGAGCTCCATCCGCAAACGCCCGTCGTCCGTGACAGGAATGTGTCGCAGCACGCAGCCGGTTCGCTCGGCCAGCTGCTGCCAGGGCACGAGGTTCGCATGGTGCTCCATCTCCGTCAGCAGGATCTCGTCGCCCGCGCGGACCGACGCATCGCCCCAGCTGCGGGCCACGAGGTTGATCGACATGGTCGCGCCGGAGGTGAAAATGATCTCGCTGGCACTCCGCGCATTGAGCAGTTCACGGACCTTCTCCCGCGCCATCTCGAACAGGTCGGTGCTCCGTTCACTCAGCCAGTGGATGCCCCGGTGCACGTTCGCGTAATGCTTCTCGTAGGCGTCCGTGATGGCCTGGATGACCTGCCGCGGATGCTGGGTCGACGCCGCGTTGTCGAGGTACACGAGCCGTTTGTCGCCGTGCAGCACGGTGGACAGGATCGGAAAGTCCTGACGCACGCGTTCCACGTCAAGCGGAAGTTCGCCGGGGGCCTGGGTCATGGAGGTGGGGTCCGCGAGAGGAAAGGAAAAGCGAAACGAGGGCGGACGATGAGGCGTGAATCAGGGGGAGGTGCGCGGCGAGCCAGTCGGATTGTTTTTGACCGGGACGGAATGTGACCGACGGCACGTTCTCCCTTAGCAGGTTCTCGCTTAACGCCGGCCCGCTTCGTCAGCGTTCGTCGCCCAGGTCGGGGCCGCCGAACGAAGGACGACTCGCGTCGCCTTCCGCTCCACCCAAGGGCGAGTAGATGGTCGACTGCAGCACGCGCCAGGGCAGCAGGCAGCACTTCTGACGATTCGGTGTCAGTGCGGCCTGGAACAGCTCCAGCATCTGCTCGGCCGTGAATGCCTTCACCTCGTCCACCGTCTTGCCCTGCATCCGCTCCACCAGCATCGACGCGCTGGCCTGGCTGATGCAGCAGCCCTCGCCGTCGAACCAGAGTTCCTTCAGCTGGCCATCCGGACCGATCTGGGCTTCCATCCGCACGACGTCGCCGCACAGGGGATTGTCGTCCTCATGGGCATGCGTCGCGCGGGGACACGAGCCGCGGTGGAACGGGTCCTCATAATGGTCGAGCACATGTTCCTGGTAGAGTTCTTCCTCGCTGGGGGCCATGGCCGTTTCTCTGAATCGGATGAAGGGATCGGACCTGGAACCGTGTACTGAGCCTGCGTACCGAGCCTGCGTACCGAGCCTGCGTACCGAGCCTGCGTACCGAGCCTGCGTACTGTGCCCGTGTGCAGTGCCCGTGTGCAGTGCCCGTGTGCAGTGCCGGAATGCGGAAACCGCGTGCAGATCCGTCGGAAAGCCCGGGAGCAGCGGTCGGAAGCCGCACACGCAGGGGGCTCTGCAGGCGACACGGCCGGATGCGTTTTCCGCGCCCGGACCTTCCAGTGTAGGGAGCCACCCCGCAACGGTCCAGCGGCCCCGTTTTCCCCGGGGTTTGGTCACTTCTTCCGGGCGATGCTCCGCCGGCCGTGCTGCGGGCCAGATCGCCGGGCCGAAAGCCGGCCGAATCGCAAGCCTCGTCAGCGGCTTCGCCACAGCAGGTCGTCCGCGATGCCCAGTTCGCGCTGCCGGGCCGCGATCGCCGCGTGGAAACGGCGCGCATCCACCGGGTAGCCCGCCGTGGGAAGCAGCCCGGGCACCTGACCACACCACCAGGCGTTGAACGCCCGCATCGCCTCCTCGCGCAGGTACTTCGCCAGCATCGACGCCAGCGCCGACGGCAGGAACGACTCGCCCCCCGCGCGAAAGGTGAATTCGAGCGGACAATCGGGCGTGCCCGCGTCGTAGGTGCTCACCCCGCGACTCTCCACGCGGACCCGCAGCAGCCGATCCGGAAACCGGGGCTGCAGCAGTCCGGCATACTGGTTGCGGCCTCCGTGCTTGTCGCAGACCACGCGCGTCGGCGCCGCAGGCAGCCCGTCCAGGCAGCTGGCCACCAGGTCCAGCGTCGTGGCCGACAGCACCGCGCCCTTCGAGCCACTGGCTCGCACGCCCCGATTCAACTCGTGCGCGAAGACGGCCACCGCGCGCAACTGCAGAAGCTCAATCCCCGCCTCGCGCGCCGTCGCCCGCCAGCGATCACGCCACGGCTCCACCCGCGCCGGCGTCCAAGGCTCCAGCGGACCGCCCGCATAGCTCGCATACCAGGGAATGGTTCGCAGGGCATCGACCGCCCCCGGACAGGCGCGCGACCAGAGATCGTGCCAGGTCCCCGGAGACGCATCGAGCGCGGCCAACGCCGTGTGCACGCCCTGCTGCAGCGGATGGCCGGCCGGGTTCGAGTCGACTCGCCGCGCCGCGTGCGAACGACTCGACGCGGGCCGATGAAGTTGCTTGGAGTCGGCCAGGGCGAGACGCCGCTTGTCGCGCAGGTCGCGCGCCACGAACTCGCCCCAACGCTCGTACAGACATGCATCCCAATGCTCGTCGGGCACACGCCACACACTGGCGGCGATCACCAGCGGCCCCAGGTTCGGGCCGTAGCCCGCTTCGTCCGTTCCGATCAGGTATGCCATGCGAGCAGCGTGGCGAAAACCAAGTCGCTCGTCAATGGGCGAGCGGCATGCGCCGTCCGCGCGAAGCGAGTTCATGGTAGGCGACGATGATGCGGAATCGAGCCAGCGGCCGTTGCGCGGCCGGGCACTCCCGCGCTTCGTCATTCGAAACGAAGCAGGCCGAACTCGCGAGTTCGTGGTTCGAGGGGAGCCTCCAGCGACCATGCCTGCAGTTCCGCGCCGGGAACCACACGCTGCAGGCCCAGGCACCATGCCGAACCGGACGTTACGCGATCCTTCGTCAACTCACGCAACGGGATCGCCACCTCGACCGTCCAAGCCTCCGGGGACTCCTGCTGGGCGATATGCCACACGGGATTCCAGCCCAGGTCGTCCTGCAGGCTCTCGCGGCCCCATCCTCGATGGTCGACCGTAAACTTCCAATGCGTCAGGCCATCGCGGTCGACATCCAAGAACCATTCCAGCCGATCGCCCGTCAGGTCCTGGTCGCGCTCGCGCGGCGCGTCGGACGAAGCAGCCGCGGCGTTCGCCTCCGCAGGTCTCGGGCAGCGCGCTGCCAGGTAGAGGAATTCGTCGTCGTGTGCCAGCCAGACCTGGGTCGCCAACGGGGAAGTGACCTTCGGCTGTCGCTGGAGCTGCTCGGGCTTCACCATGGCCCAGGCTGGATCGTCTTCGAGGACGCCGTCCAGGCGCGGCCGCACGGTCATGGCCGGACAGATCCAAGTGGTCACCGTCGCGGGCGAATCGGCCGCTGCTGCCGACTGGGCCAGTGCCAGTTCACGACTGGCCCAGGACCCGTAGCTCGATTCCGTTCGCGCGGAAAGCTGGTTCTTCCAGAACCGCATGGCCAGCGGTGCCTGGTCGCTGCGCCGCTGCCACGCGGCCAGCGGGTAGCCCAGCTCCGGTTCGAAGTACAGGTCGGTTTGGTTCGACTGGAGGAAGGCCACCAGCTGCTCAAGCCGTTTGCGTCGCGCAGCCTCCTCCGGATCGCGGTCCGACTCATTCAGCACGGCCCGCTGTGCCGGTGCGGCATTGGGCACGGCGGATCGCTCGCCGTCGCCAGGGGAGTTGTCAAACAAGTTGTCTTCGACCAGCCCGCCGGCGTTGGCTTCCTCCTGCATCTGCAGCGTCGCCTGCGCGACGCGGGACTCTTCGCCCGTCGTTGTGCGCGGCCCCGTCAGGCGCCAGCGCATCGAGGCTTCCGCGCTGGCCAGGTACCAGAATGTCCGGAGCCGGGCGATCTCCGCCAGTCGATGGTTGCGCAGCGACTCCTGGAACGGCTCCCAGCAGATAAAGGCCTGGTCGCTCTGGCCACGGCGAAAGAACTGGCTGCCCATCTGGAACAGCAGTTCGCCCCGCGGCCCATCCTCCAGTTCCGACGCCATATGCAGCAGCTGCGCGGCCATCGCGGCGTCGATCGTGTCGCGGCCGCGCGCCAGCGACTCGATGAGTTTCCGTTGTTGCACCTGCTGGTTCTGCTGCAACAGTTGTTGTGACGCCATCGCAGCACGTACAGCAA
>CAZUJM010000315.1:0-5961 GCA_964620405.1 uncultured Pirellulaceae bacterium
CTGGGCCGTCTCCGGACGGAGGAACGCTGCTCCCTCCTCGCCGGACAGTGCACCCACGTAGGTCTTGAACATCAGGTTGAACTCGCGCGGCGGAGTCAGCGTGCCCAACTCCTTCGCGTCCGGCCCCAACACCGACTCGAAATCCTCCACCGTTGTCAAGGAGACCAGGGGACCATCCCAAGACAACTGCTCGGCGTCTTTCGCTCGCAGATTCAGGAACTTCAACGCCTTCTTGACCACCGTATCCGCCGCATCCTCGGTTTCTTCCACCGAGACGAACACCCGCTTCTGGGGCGTGGTCAACCAGCGGCCACAGACCTGATCGTGTCGATAGCGACGCTTCGATTCACGGCAGTCGACCATGAAATCGTGGAACAGGTCGTAGTGCCCCGAGCACTTCCAGACCTGGGGATGCATGATGATCGTGCAATCCAAGCCCGTCATCTCGAACTCACCGGGGGCTCCCTCGGGAATGGTCAGGTCATCGTGCGCCGAGACCATGTCGCGCCACCAAGCCTCCCGAACGTTGCGTTTCAACTCAACGCCCAGGGGGCCGTAGTCCCAGAAGCCGTTGAGGCCGCCATAGATTTCGCTGGATTGAAAGAGAAAGCCGCGACGCTTGCACAGCGACACCAACTTGTCCATGTTCATGACAACTCTCAGCCTCGTTATTCGCCTGAAGCATCTTTCTCGTACGCCGGCCGCGTCATCGCACGCGACTTCCCGGCGTCGAGCAACTCAACCAGCGCCCCTAAGTTTGCGAAACCCCGCCCGCCCCGGCTCCGTTCACCTGTCCCCGCTATCCCGTCGCGACCGGTCGACACGGCGACGCAATCGGCAAGCGGACAATCGGCAAGCAGACAACCGGCCAACCTAACGGTTGAGGCAAGCCCGTAATGTAATGCGGAAGGGCCGGGGGAGTCTACGTCAGGGCCGGCCGCTAGCGAAGCGACTCCTGCACCCCTGGCGGCCGTCAGCGGGAATCATCGCCCATTCGCTTCCCGATCAAGCTGAAAGGGGCGGATCCACCAGTCCGAGAGCACCAATTCAGGCACGGCCGAGATGGTGTCCAGTCGCGCGGCAAAGTCGATATCGGCTTCGCGGCCGATTCGAATCAGATTGGAGCCTCCGGCGCCAAGCCTCAGCGACTCCGCCAGCCCCTGCGACGCGTTATTCTCGGGGCGTTGAATCGACCGCCAACCGCGCCAGGCCATGCGGGCAGCGTCGTTCAGAAGCACCTGCGACGCCTCCCCCCGCGGACACCAAGACTCCACAATCGCCCCAGCAAAAAGCGTGTCCTCCCAACTCGGCTCGCCATCCGTTCCCGCGCAGAGGATGTGGACCTGCTCCTCCTCTTCGATCGCCCGCAGGATCGCCGCCCGGTTGACCAACGATCCCAGCAGGACGCGCTCCGCACCGATACATCGCATCAGCGCACGAGTTCCGTTGGTGGTCGTGAAGATCAGCGTCTGCCCTCCAACGGCCTCCGCAGTGTACTCGAGCGGCGAATTCCCCAGGTCGAACCCTGCGATCGGCTCACCCCCGCGTTCGCCTCCCAGCAGCACCTGCTCGCCCGCCAGGCGTCGAACCCGCGCCAGTTCGCGGGCTTCAGCTACTTCCAGGCATGGCTGAACCTTCTCCATGCCCGCCGCCAGGGCACACGCCAGCGTCGTGGTCGCCCGGAGAACATCGACCACGACCACCACCTGTCCTGCAAGATCCTGGATGGACACGAGGTCCGGAACCAGATGAACGCGAATCGATCGCTCCATGTTCGCTCCCCGACCTCACCGTGAAACCACGGGCACCAGCCGGAGGCGGAGCAACGGAGCCGCGTCGAGCCCCCAAGCGAGAGGCCGCGAGGACCCATCATCGGCTGTCCCCTGGGACCTGCACAGCCCCCCCAGCACACCAGACCTCACCGGATCTGGCCGCCGGGGCCTGTCCTTCGACGGCCGAGAGTCGGGGCTGCCGAAGACCGGACGGTTAAGCTATCCTGAGCCTTTCGGTTAGCCGACTGTTGCTTGGCGAGGGTCGCCGTCTCCACGTGACCATGCCACGCCTCCCAGTTCCGGACGACCCTCGTGGAAACCTCCCTGATGACCGCCAGCAACGCCCCGGCCGTCGACAAATCCCAGGACCGCATCCGGCCTATGTTCGCCGCGATCGCGTCCAAGTACGACCGGATGAACCATCTTCTTTCCTGTCAAGTCGACCGGTTTTGGCGGTGGTGGACCGTCCGGAAGGTGGCCCCCTCCGGTGAAGAGCCCATTCTTGATGTCTGCACGGGAACCGGGGACCTCGCATTGGCATACTGGCGGGCCGCCAAGGGAAGAGTACCGATCGTTGCCACCGACTTCTGCCCCGAAATGCTCGACGTCGGTCGAACCAAGCAAAGGGCAGCAGGGATCGGTCGCAATCTGGAGTTCCGCGAGGCCGACACGACCTGCCTTCCCTTCGAAGACGATCGCTTCCAGTTGGTGACCGTCGCCTTTGGTTTGCGAAACGTCGTCGACACCTGCCGGGGCCTGGAAGAGATGGCGAGGGTCTGCTTGCCGGGCGGGCGAGTTGCGATCCTGGAATTCTCGACTCCCCAGAGGCAGCCCCTGAAGGCCATGTATCTCTGGTACTTCCGAAACATCCTGCCCCGCCTTGGTCAGCTGCTCGCCGCCAACAACCACTCCGCCTACATGTACCTGCCGGACAGCGTTCAGCAGTTTCCGCAGGGGGAGGAGATGGCGTCGAAAATGCGAGCCGTCGGTTTGGTTGACGTCGAGTGGCACTCGCTGACTTTCGGCGTTGCCACGCTATACGTGGGAACCAAGCCCAAGACGGGCTCCGCGGCCTCCAAACCAGCCGCTCTGGGAAAAGGAGTCGATGCGCGATGAGCCAGGCGATCCTTCCAGGTCAAGAGACGGCGTGGGGAGTCCCGGGCCGACTGCTTCGCCAGCTCGATCGTTGTCGAGCTTTCCCGAGCGTTCTCCGCGAGCCGCTGGAGGTGGATCCCTACGCGTGGCTCTCGGCCCAGTCGTCCAGGGTCAAGCTCCTATGGCGAGATCGGTCGGAGTCGAGAGTGATCGCCGCCGTGGATGCCGCCCGGCACTTCCAGGCGAACGCAGGCGAGCCACTTCCCGCACTCCTCAATCGGTGCCGAGAGGAACTGGCGGGCCTTCCGGACGGTCAACGCCTCTTCGGAGGCTTCGCGTTCCGCTTCGATGGGCCGGAACTGAGCGCACCCTGGGATCGCTTCCGACGCGGCGAGTTCTGGCTGCCGCGAATCACTTGGAGCGACGGGCTGCTGCAGGTCCTCGTCCTCGACCAGCGAGACGCGGAGGAGGCTCGAGCCTCCGTTGAAACGCTGGCACCTGCGGACGCACGCCTCAACGAAAGGTGGCCTCGTTGCCAGCGGCGGCAAGATCAGCCGGATGCCGGAGGCTGGGCGCGAAATGTTCAGCAGGCGTTGCAACTGTTCGCGGCAGAAATCCTCGAGAAGGTGGTGCTTGCGCGTCAGGTAACGCTGTCGTTCGCCTCGGATCTTGACCCGTGGGCCATCCTGTCGAGCATGTCGGGGGTCACTCCCAACTGTTACCAGTTCGCCTTCCAGCCCGACCCCGAGTCGGTCTTCCTGGGGGCAACCCCGGAACGCCTCTTCAAGCGAGACGGCGATCAGCTGTCGAGCGAGGTGGTGGCAGGTACGCGGCGTCGAGGAAAGACGCCGGAGGAAGACAAGCGGCTCGGCGATGAACTTCTCGCAAGTGAGAAGGACCAGCTGGAGCATCACATCGTGCGAAAGAGCATACGGCAGCGTTTGCATTCCTTGGTAGAATCGCTGGAGGTCGATGCCCGCGCCTCCCTGCTCCAGCTGGCCAGCAAACAGCATCTTTTCTCGCGCGTATCGGGGCGTCTCCAACCCGAGACGCACGACGAGCATCTGCTTAGCCGTCTGCATCCGACTCCGGCCGTTGGTGGCTACCCGACCGAGAACGCCCTCGCGGAGATTGCCAGGCTAGAATCGTTCGATCGGGGATGGTACGCCGCTCCCGTCGGCTGGGTATCCCGCGACGCATCCGAATTCGTAGTTGCCATCCGATCCGCCCTCCTTCGCGGCTCGGACCTACACCTTTTCTCGGGCGCTGGACTCGTCCCCGGGTCGACACCCGAGGCCGAATGGGATGAAATCGAGGCCAAGATCGGTGACTTCCTGCGGATCCTGCTCCCGGACGGCAGATAGATCGCCCGCAAGAACGGGGGGATGACCGGGGAGAGCCCCTCGATAGAACTCCCCGTGATGGACCCGTCGCGTGCAATCCGATCGTACCCAACGCTTGAATGTGTCCACGGCTCGGACGCTTGTCGACGCCTGCGTGCAGGCAGGCGTCGACCACTTCTTCCTCGCCCCGGGCTCTCGAAGCACACCGCTCGCGTTGGCCCTAGCGGACCGCCCGGGTGCAACGGTCGTGCGACATTTCGACGAGCGTGGGCTGGCCTTCGCCTGCCTTGGATATGCTCGAGCTACAGGCCGATGTGGAGCGATCGTCTGCACCTCGGGGACGGCGGTCGCCAACATGCTGCCCGCCGTGATCGAAGCATCGCTTGACCACGTTCCCATGCTGGTGCTGTCGGCGGATCGCCCACCCGAGATGCGAGATCTCGGCCACAACCAGACCATCGATCAGACGCGTCTCTTCGGAGTGTACGTCCGTTGGTTCGCGGACTTACCCTGCCCGACGGAGGAGATCCCGTCCGCCTTCTGGTCGAGCAGTGTGTTTCACGCCGTGACGCGTGCCTGCGATGGGCCCGTCCATCTGAACTGGATGGTAAGGGAGCCGTTCGGCAGCCCGTCCGAAGACTCCCCCGCCCCCGCACTCGCCCTGGAAAACGACAACCGATACCGGCCTCCCGCGTCGGAAGTCCCGGCCTGGACACCCCCCTCCGGTCCCGCGTTGGTCGTCGCCGGCGGATGCCATCGAGAAGAAGCCCTCGCGGCGCGGAGGCTTGCCGATCGCCTGAACGCGCCCTTCCTGTCCGACATCACCAACGGGGTACGCGGCGACCTGAGCCCTCTCCTGCTGGAGGACCGGCAGTTGGCCGCACCGGAAGTGATCGTGCATGTCGGCCAGCGGATCGTCTCGAAACGCTGGCTGGGATTCCTGCGTGCCCGGCCCCCTCGGCACTACGTTCACCTGACCCAATTCCCCAGTCGCCAGGACCCGGCTCTTGCCGTCACAGAGACTCGACTCGGCGACCTGACTTCGCTTTGTGACCGCGCAGACACGATCCATCGCACGTCGGAAGAGTTCCGTCGGACATGGGTGGACAGGGGGTTGCAGGGCCGTGCGGTCATCGACGAATTCCTCGGACGTCAGCGGGACCTGACCGAGCCCGGCACCGCATGGGAACTGTCGGCCCTGCTCCCTGACGATTCGGCGCTCTTCCTCGGGAACAGCCTTTCGATCCGAGAGTGGGACTCGTTCGCATTCTGGCCGGACAGCCGGGTGGTGCACGTTGGAGCCAACCGCGGCGCGAGCGGGATCGATGGCTTGCTGGGCACTTCCGTGGGCTTCGCGCTAGGTCACCACAAACGAACGACGGTGGTCCTTGGCGATCTGTCCGCGCTTCATGACCTGAATTCACTCGCGCTGCTGGCCTCGAGCACGACACCAACGGTTGTCGTCCTCATGAACAATGATGGTGGTGGAATTTTCCACTTCCTTCCCATTGCGGAGGAATCGGGGCACTTCGAGCCCTACTTCGTGATGCCGCATGGCAGGACCTTTGAGGCGGCGGCGCGGATGTTCGACATCGAATACCATGCAGTCCGCGATCTGGCGACCTTGCGTTCCCGTTATCGCGACACCATCACCAGACCGCGAACCTGCCTGTTGGAAGTGATGCTGGATCGGCGGGCGACCCGCGCGTTGCACGAGCAGTTGGAGCGTCGGATTCTGGCGGCGGGGGAGA
>CAZUJM010000316.1:0-5923 GCA_964620405.1 uncultured Pirellulaceae bacterium
ACATTCCCGTAGTCGACTCGCGCCGCGCGCCGGCTACCATGCGTACCCGTAGTCGGCACACGCCGTGTGCCGATTTGTTCCGCCTATCAGGTCGCGCAAAGGGTCGGCATTCGGAAGCGCAGACGCACAAGGCAAGCTCCATGCCCCGACCCAGCTCGCGATCACAGCCCGGCACACGGCGTGTGCCGGCTACAACACGCGCGACGTAGTCGACTCGCGCCGACTACATCGGGGGCTTGGGCGGCGGCGGCGTTTGTACCTGCAGTTCCGCGGCGCCCATCGCGAACGATTCCTGTCCGCGCACGAAGACGCGCACCGTACACGGTCCCTTCGCCTCCTCCGGCACTACCAGCCGCGCGGTAAAACGCGACTCCGCCTTGTGGAACGCGACGCGCGCGAAGCAGTCTTCGTTCGCCAGACGATAGGACTCATCCAGAGCTGCCATCCCTTCGTCCGACCCATCGAACTTCGTGCGCGGCACCGCCGGCGACTTCAGCCGCCCACGACGACAGGTCAGCTCCACGACGCACTCCCCGGCCACTTCCCCCTGCCCTTCAATGACCAGCGACTCGCCGGGCTCGATCGCGGCTGGCACGGCCAGTTCCAGCGGTTCGGGGTGCGCGATTCGCAGCAGCGGATCGCCCAACAGGTTGAACAGCCACAGATGCTCCCGGCGTTCCCCCGCCAGGTCGTGCGGTTTCGGGCTCAGCGCGCGGGCCACGGCATCCATCCACGGATGGTCCGAAGCACCTCGCGCCGCGTCGTCCCATACCTTCTGCTTGGCGGCCAGCACCAGCTCCCCCAGCGTCTCCGACTTCTGCCGGAACATTTGGTCCATGAGCGAATCACTCAGCACGGTCATCCCATAAGGCATGGTCATCCGCGAACCGGCCAGCGCCGCCACGGGCCCTCGTTCACTCGCCACTAGCCGCTCCGCCAGGCAGTCCTTCGCTCCATCGAACGCGCCCGCGTAACAGGACAGGAAGATGGCAATCGGTGTCCCTTGCGAACAGTCGACATGCCGCACGTCGTTCACGTTCAGGATGGGAGCAACGCCCGTGGGCACGCGGACATGGTCCAGCCCCTGCGGATAACCATGGCCGATGTACACCCAGCAGAAACAGCCTTCGTTGAGTCGATCGAGCGTCACGTTGCGGAACGAGCGCGGATCCGGGCAGTACGGACTGCGCCAGCTGGCGTAGGTCATCGTCGTCCGGTAAGCGGCGGGAATGCCGCGCGTCAAGCAGCTGCGCACGGCCGTCTCCAGCACCGCGTCGGTCAGCAGCCCGAAGCCACCCACGCCGGCGATGAGGTTAATCCGCTGTCGCCACGGCCCCATCGGACTGCGGCGTTCGTAGTCCACGACCTTGCGAATGACGGCCTGCAGTTCCTGGGGCGAATCGACCGCCAACCGTCCGACGGCCAGTTCGGGACGACCATCCTGG
Organism: uncultured Pirellulaceae bacterium; assembly: GCA_964620405.1. Lineage (GTDB taxonomy): Bacteria > Planctomycetota > Planctomycetia > Pirellulales > Pirellulaceae > CAZUJM01. The sequence continues at coordinate 1,446 of CAZUJM010000316.1, forward strand.
TCGACATCGGCATAGCCCATATCGCCCGCGATGTCGGTCTCGGGACCAAAACGCTGGATGATCCGCGCGGGTACCACGTTCGTGGGGACCTGCGTCTGGCTGGACGCATCAGCAGGCTGCGCGTCTGCGGGCGGCGCGTCGCCCACCAGCAGAAGGTGTCGCAGAGTGCCCTCGGCAGCCGTCCGCGCCACGGTTTCGCGAATGCGTTCCGCCGACGCCACGTCGGTCGATACGGCGATCCGCCGTCCCTGCGCCGCACGATAGTCGATCCACGGCTGCAGCGCGTCACGCAACCCCGGCGCGCAGATGACCAGCGTATCGGCGGCGGGCGGCCGGACCGGCCTCGCGACCTTCGCCAGGCGGTTCTCCACCGCTTCCAAATCGTTCAACTGCCCCCAGGCAACCAGGGGAAACAGCAGGGACCAGATCACGAACCAGCAGGCCAGCCCCATGCGTCTACTCCCGTTTCACCCGACGACCTCAGGCCCCCGATCGCGATTTTCGCTCGCGACCTCCATGCTCCCACCGGAAACATCCGTGGCCCGTCCTGGGCGGGCGGGGAGTCTAGCCCAATCGATTCAAGCGGAACAAGCGGAGTTCCCCGGGCCGCCCGCCGAGCGGGAAACCCAGCTGCCGGCGCGTTGCGGAACGGCCATCGTCCCCGCTATACTCGGTCGAGCGTTGGCCCAAGCCGTCTTCGGCCCCTAGCCAGCGACCACCCGCGGGCGTAACTCAGTTGGCAGAGTGCTAGCTTCCCAAGCTGGATGTCGAGGGTTCGAATCCCTTCGCCCGCTCTTCACGCAAGCCGTTGTCAGGCGCTGACAGCGGCTTGTTTCTTTTGCCAGCAGAACGACTTACGACGACGACGGGCGGTTCTCGGAGCCGTCATCGCTGCAGCAGCAGCTCCCGAAACCCTGGCCCGAAACACCACGGGTCGCGCCGGGTGGGTGCCACATCTGGTGCAACCGCTGGCCGGAAACTTGTCGAACGGTTTCGGAAACCACCAAGTCCGAAAAAGAGCACTCCCCGCGCGCGGCGAGATATCATGAAGCGTCATCGCCGGAGGGACGGAGATCGTTTCCACGCGCCCCCGGATAGGACCTGCTTCCACGCTGAAAGGGACTTGCCTTGGGTTGCCTCGCCTCGTTGGTACGCGTGGTCGTCATTTCCGCGGTCGTCGGCGTCGTCATCGCTCTGATCGCCGAGCGTGGCAGAAAGACCGGCGACGGGCAGCCTCAGGATACGGCGGTGGAGGTAGTGGAGGACGACGACGCCCTTCGCGCTCGCATGGCCCAGATCGAGCCGCTCGTCCGCATCCCAGACATCGCCAAGAAGACCCCGACCCAAGTGCAGAAGCTGCTGGGGCCCGCTGCGAAGAGGCAACTGTTCATGCTGCCCGATGGACGGAAGTCGGTCTGGAACCACTACCGCGATGATTCGGTGATGGTCCTCTACGTCCAAGGCAAGGCGAACATGGTGCTGCTGTTTCCTGCCCAGATGTCGATCGAGGAGCCCAACGAGATCCTCGCGCTCCTCGGTTTGGAACCGATCCCACACGCTCGCTGGCCCGATGGGAATCGCAACCAGATGCGGTGGGACAACACGCACGGTCTGGTGGAGATCGTCTACGAACGCGTCGGACTGCTGCGTGGCGTCCAAGAGATTCGCGTGATGATCTCCGAGTAGCGGTCGACACATCACCACGCGCGGCCGTCGGCGCAAGAAAAGACCGTGGCTCGTCTTGAGCCACGGTCTTGTGCGAAGTCGCCGATTAAGTCGGCACAATCCGTGTGCCGAACCCGTTGCGGCCTAGGCTGTGGTCATCGGCACACGGCGTGTGCCGATGACTTGATTCCGAAATCGCTATCGGCTTACAGAGATGAGCCGGTTACGCCTTGCGGTTACGACGACGGCCCGTGCCCAGGACCGTCGCGCCGACCAGGCAGAAGACGCCCAGCGTCGACGGCTCCGGAATCACGCTTTGGCGATCCGAAAGCTCCGCGTCAAACGCCACCGTCTGGCCCGCCGCCGTCGTCACGATCGTGAACAACTGCGTCAGCGAGAAACTGCTCACCGAACCAAACGTGATCACCTGCGAGTCGTTGTACGCGATGCTGTTCGTATTGAACTGCGTCGAGGACGACCCTGCGGGAAGCACGAAGTAGCCGCTGCTCGGATCCAAGCCGGCCGTGTAGGACAGCGACGCGCCCGTGTCCAGCGTGCCACCAATGTGCGAGTAGAGCGTGCCGACGGGATACGAGGTGTAGTCCGTCTGCGTCAGCTTCACCGTCAACGTGCCCGCGCCGGTGCTGGTCACGGCCAGGTTCAGGTCCTGCAGCCCCGTCAGGCTGCTCGGATCGGAACCGAACGCGGCACCGAAGGTGATCGTGAAATTGCCGACCTGCAGACCGACTGGCGTCTCGATCGTGCCCACCAAGCCGTTCGAGAAGTTCGGTCCCGTCCAGTTCGCGTCGTTGGTGTCCGACTGGTTCGTCCCGTCGTACAGGTAGCCAATCGGCTGGTTGTCCACGATCACCGCCGTGGCCGAATTCGCGGCGTCCTCAAAGGAGAGCACGAAACTGGCCTGCGCGGGAGCAGAGACGCCCATCAGCAGGAACATCAGCATTCTAAACCATGATCTTTTCATCGGATAAGATTCCACAAGGTGATAACTTGGTTGATATTGCTCAGTAACCGACACACTTCCCGATCCGTTTTGGGATCCTAGAAGCTGGAATCCAATCCTTCTCCAAACGGGCCATCCCAGCCCCGCATGACTTCATCAATCGCGGACACTCGACCGCCCGCATTGCTGCTGGACGATCCCACGCTGCCCGCGGCAAACAGCGACTGCTGCGAGGCAGCCGATGCCGCCACCGGCTGACGAGCTGCAGCGGGCTGAGCGACCGTCTGCAGGCCCACGATCTCCTGGCTGGTCCACGGCGAGGGGTGCAGTCCCACGAACGACTGCGAGACGGCGGCTGCCACCAAAGGCAGGATCTTGCCACCCGCGTTGAGCGTGGTCAGCTGGTTTGCTCGCGAGTGGGTCACGTTGATCTGCTTGGTCAACGAAGCCCAGGGCTGGGACGGCGTGAATGACGAACTCGGCTGCCCCGAGAAGCCGCCCGGAGCCGGCGAAGTGTACGTATTCGTCTTCGTCGTCGACCCCGACTGGCCGAACTCGCGGTTCTGCCAGTCGATCGTCTCCTTGAACACCACCTTGCCGTTCGTCGTGCCACCGATCGGGCTCACCAACTGCTGCGGCGATCCCGAGGTCACGCCGTAGCAGCCATCGGTGGCCTTCACCACGATCTGGCCAGCGGCCGAGCTCTTGAACGAAGCCGTGATCTGGATGTCAGCCGAAGCCGACGTCAGGAACGGCTTGCTCAGAGCCTGCACCTTCACGAAGGAGAACTTGGCCGTGCTGCCCGAGAAGGCAACCTGTCCTTGCGTCTCCGGCGCGTCATCCAGTCGCGTCGAAGCACCAAGCACCGTCGAGGTCCCCACCGCCGAACCATCTACGATGATATGGTCGATACCGGGGGTACTCAAGTCATCAATTGTCAGAGTCAGCGGGAATCCCGTGCAGGGTTTCACATACGTGACGGTCACGGTGGCAACATTCGAGAGGTTGCCATCGAGGTCACGAACCGTGTACCGGATCGGCGTCGGATCGCCCGTGAAGCCACTCTGCGGCGTGAAGGTGATCGCGCCCGTCGTCGGATTCACCGTCCAAGTACCCTGGCCGGGCACCACCAGCGGATCGCCCGGGTTGGTCGTGCCCAGGATCTTCACGGTCGTCGGATCCACCGTGTCGCCCTTCACATCGTTCAGCACGATGTTCAGCGTGACCGGCGTGCCCGTCGGATTGTTGAACGAACTGTCGTTCGACGCCAGCGGAGCGTAGTCGAGCGTGATCGTCGCCACATTGGAGGGCGTCCCCGCCGTGTTGCAGATCGTGTAATTGATCGGCGTCGGGTCGAGGAAGAAGCCAGCCTGCGGGAAGAACGTCACCACGCCGAGGGTGCTGACCCGCCACGTCCCCTCGCCGGGAACCGTGTACGTCGTCTGCTGACCCGAGGTCGTCGGATCCAGGTCGACACAGCTGACATCCAGCGTCGTGGTCGGATCCGGATCGGAGTCGTTGCCGGTGATGCGGATCATCGCGGGACCAGGACGCAGGTTGGAACGGCTGTCGTTCACGGCCACCGGCGGCGTGGCGGCTGACTCGTCGTCCAGGAAGTTGTTGCCCGTCGAGTTGCTGGTGCCCAGCGTCACGGCGATCAGGTTATCGGTTCCAGAACCCTGCGTGTCGCCCTCCGAAACGTAGCCCGTCGGATCCACTTCTTGGATGATGAAGAAGCCCGCCGGCAAGCCGGTGAACGAGTAGGTCCCGTTCGCGGCCGTGGTGGTCGTCGCATACGGCGTGGTGCCTTCGCTGCCGTCCAGCACGCCGTTGCCGTTCGTGTCGACGTACA
>CAZUJM010000317.1:0-3539 GCA_964620405.1 uncultured Pirellulaceae bacterium
CGCAAACGCGACACCAGCCGACGGCCGGAGTCGCGCGGCCGAAGGCTCGTTCGGCACACGGAGTGTGCCGACTACGACAACGACCGGCCGCGAAAGCCAACGCGTCCGCGCAGAACGCGGTCAGTTCGCTCAAGCTCGTTCCACGTACGCGCGAAGGAACTCGAATGCGCGGCGTTCCTGGTCGCCTGCCGTCTTGTCGACCAGCACGGCCAGTTCGTCAAACTGCCCCTTAATGAAATCGCGGTCGATCCACTGCAGTCGCGTGGCAAGGATGGCCGCTTCGAGCACCGCGTGCTTGGCGCGGTTCCAGCCGAAAAAGTCGCGCAGCGTTCCTCGATCAACTATCGCGCAGTCGAGTCGCGTGCGTCCCTCCTCCTCCTGCCAGTTCCGGACTTCGAACGCATACCAGCGGCAGGCATCGCGGAGAATATAGCCGCGTCCGTGGGGAGCTTCGGTAAGTTCTGGCGGCGGCTCGGGATCGCCCACCGCCGCCTGGGCCAGCAGTTCCACGTCGTCGGTCACATGAAAGATCCCAGCCCGCGTCCTCCGCAGGTTGGCGTAGGTCCGGGAGCCGGCGAACGGGCGCAGAACCAAGCGAGTGATCGCGCGGTCGACCCAGGGTCCCATCGGCGCGACATTCACCGAACCATCCTCGCTCACCGTGGTGGCGATGCCTTCCAGAATCATCAGGTCCTGCGGTCGTCGCGATTCGCTCATGGCTCCCCTGTCTCCTGCCGGTACCGAACCGGATACGCCGGCCATGCCTGTTCCCCATCGGCCCGCGCCGCAGGCGACTTTCGCTCCGCGGACGGCGTTCCCGGCGCCGGGCCGGGCAAGGCGGCGTTGCCCGGGGGCGTGACGAGCCGTGGCAACGATCCCCACCAAACGGCCGCGCTCTCATCGCGCGGTGGCTCGATCGCCGACAGTCCCGCGTGCCGCAGGAAACTGGCCAGTATCTCGTAACCATGCTCCGTCAGCACCGACTCAGGATGGAACTGCACGCCGAACAGCGGCCAGGACGCGTGCTGCACCGCCATCACGACGCCATCGTCGGTCCGCGCGGTAACGCGCAACTCCGCCGCCAGGTTCGCGGGATCGACGACCAGCGAATGGTAGCGGCCGACGCGCAGCGGATTGGGAAGGCCCACAAACAGACCTTCCCCATCATGTTCAACCAGTGAACTCATGCCGTGCATGGGCTGCGGCGCCCGCACGATGCGACCACCGAGCACCTGTCCGATGACCTGGTGTCCCAGGCAGACACCCAGGATCGGCAGTTCGGGCGCCCAGCGTCGTACCAGTTCCAGGCAGCAGCCGGCCTGGTCGGGACTGCCTGGTCCGGGTGAGAGCACGACGGCCTCGATGCCCTGGCGGTCCAGCGTTTCGACGTCAACGCGGTCGTTCCGCACCACGAGCGTCTCGTGGCCGAGTCGCCGGAAGTAGCGTGCCAGGTTGTGCACGAAGCTGTCGTAGTTGTCGACCAGCAGGATCATGCGATGCTCGGTTCTCCAGGGTTTCCCAGCCGCGGTGCTTCCGCATTGCCGAGCCATGGCCTGCGATGGCATGGCCCGCAGCGTCGAGGGCCGCGGTGCCTCCGCGCCGCTACAGGCTTCGCAGCAGGCCCTCGGCCTTGTGCCACGTCTCTTCGTATTCTCGCTGCGGATCGGACCCCGCCACAATCCCTCCTCCGACCGGCAGTTGCCACCAGCCGCGTCCGGCCGTGATTGTGCGGATCAGGATGCTCAGGTCCATCGTCCCGTCCCAGCCCATGTAGCCGAGCGAGCCGCAATAGGCGCCCCGCGCGTGGGGTTCGAGGTCGGCGATGATCTCCATGGCGCGGATCTTCGGGGCGCCGGTGATCGAGCCTCCCGGAAAGGTCGCCTGCAGCAGGTCGACTGGCGACATGCCGGGCATCAGCTGCCCCGTGACGGCCGACACCAGATGCTGCACGAACTGGTAGGTCTCGACCTGACACAACTGCGTCACCTGCACCGACTCGGGCTGGCAGACCCGCGACAGGTCGTTTCGCATCAGGTCGACAATCATCACGTTCTCCGCGCGATCCTTGCCGCTCTGCCGCAAGTCGTCGCCGACGAAAAGATCGGCGACGGCGCTGACCGCGCGGCGGCGCGTCCCTTTGATGGGCCGCGTCTCGACGCGTCCTTCGTCCAGGTGCAGGAAACGTTCAGGCGAGGCGCTGACGATCTGGTAGGGGCCGAGGTCGAAGTAGCCGGCGAACGGCGCCGGGTTCCGCTCGCGCAGCCTCAGGTACAGTGACACGGAATCGTCCCGGGCGGGGAAGACCAGCCGCTGCGCAAGGTTCACTTGGAAGATGTCGCCCGCGTGAATGTGTTCAATCGCCCGCTCCACCGCCCGCAGGTACTCCTCGCGCGTGAAGTTGCTTAGCAGGCCTTCGGGAGCTCCCTGAAGGCCTCGCGCCGGATGGTGGGGCGCGAGGCCGGCGACATCAAGCCGCGTCTCCGCAGGTGCGGTCGCCGCACTTCCACGCACAGGGCCTGCGGCGATCCGGCGCACCAGCGTTTCCAGCCGCTCCACGGCCCGTTGCCTGCGCCGCGCCGGGTCCGTCTCCGGCCATCCCTGGGAGACGATCCAGGCCCGCTGTTGCCGATGGTCGAACGCGACCACGACATCGTAGAGGCCCATGAGCAGCCGCGGCAGGTCGAAGTCACGGCAGCGCGCCGACGGCAACCGCTCCAGCGTCTGCCCCAGCTCGTAGGCCAGCACGCCCGCCGCTCCGCCCTGGAACGGCGGCAGCCCCTCCACGCGACGCGAACTCCAACGCGTTAACTGCTGTCGCAACCGCTCCAAAGCCGACTCCGGGCCCGGCTGCTCGGCCACCACCGCGAACGGGTCGGCCGCCACATACGAATAACGGGCCAGTCGTGCATCCGTGGTCGCGCTGTCGAGGAACACGCAGTGGGGCAGGTCGCAGAGCGAGCGAAAGACATCGACGGCCGTCGGCGCTGGCGACAGTTCGCGCACCTCCGGCATCCAGTCCTCCGGAGCTGCCGCGCCATCCCGCTCACTCATGATCGTTTCGTCCCCTTCCCGTGGGAATTACCTGGCCCTTCCCGTGGGAATCACCTGGCCCTTCCCGTGGGAACCATCCCGGCCAGCTCCCCGCGTTGCCCCGATCGCGTGCGTCGCTGATTCCTCCGACGCACCGCCCCTCGCAGCTTACTTGCCCGCAATCGGCCCGCCAGCGCGATCTTCCGCGTCGCGACGGTGCGCGTGGCGTTCCGGCCGCGTCAGGAACCCCCAGTCCAACGCCTCATCCTGACGATATTGCTTGCCCAGCGTCAAGGCCGTCACGGCCTTGCACAGTTCGTAGCCCAGGTAGAACGCGTGCGACGCGTCCAGCGGCCGGCGGTAGTTCGCCAGCAGCTGGTCGAGCAGTCGGAAGGGGTCGGCGTCGTGCAGGTGGAGCCCGGCCGAGACCACGTGGATCTCCCCCCGCTCGGCGAAGATCCGGAAGTTATGGTCCTTCAGCGCCGCCGCCAGCTGTGCCAGGAACTCGT
>CAZUJM010000317.1:3549-5857 GCA_964620405.1 uncultured Pirellulaceae bacterium
TCTTCGCGCGTTTTCCCTTCCTCAAGCAATCCCCGCACAATCGGAATCTGCTCACGAACATACTCAGCACGCCGCCGCGCTAAAGCAGGAGGAATCGGCTTTGCCGGTTTCTCGGCGGGCATCTGTGGAGGCGCGGATCCCGCAGCACGACCAGGTCCGTCGCCAGGTGCTTGGGCAAGGTCTGGTGCTTCACGGCGTGGTGCACCAGCTGCCGCGCCAGGCTGCACTCGCGGACGCTGCTGCGCGCCCAGTTGATCACCTGGGTCGTCAAGACGCTGCCGATCCGCCATTCGGCGCACAGGGCGAGCAGTAGCACGTTCAACCCCAGCGAATCGACATCCGTCAGCTCCGTCAAGTTGCCGATCCCCATCATCATGGGCACGTCGGCGTGTCGCTGCCGCATCGTCGCGTATCGCAGCAGGCTCGCGCCGAAACCGAACCCAATCGGCTCCAGGATCGGATCCATGCGGAACGGCACGCCCCGCGCGGCCAGGAACTCCATCGTGCCTTCCAGGCTGTCGAGGTCGGAGGGTTCGTCGGGAATCGCGACGACTTCGCACCCCCATTCCGGCGCTCGCTCGCGATTCGTCTGGTTGACGGACAGCACGAGGTCCGCTCCCGCCGCCACCGCAGGCGCGATCTCCCGCGGCTCCCAACTGTCGATCGACACGCGCAAGCCCAGGTCGCGGAGCGCGCGAACGCAGTCGCCCACGCCCGTCCAGACCGATCCCGGATCGCAGCCCACGTCGATCCGGTCGGCTCCGGCCGCCGACAGTTCGCGGGCCTCCTGCACGATCGACGCCAGCGCACGTCGCGGCGCATGGTTGATCTCGGCGATGATCTCCAGCGCGTGCTCACCATAGTCCTCGCCGCGGCGTGCGGGAGCGCCGAGGAACTGGGGCAGGTCGCGAAGGTCGTGCGGGCCGACGACGACGGGCACGCCGACCTTTTCGCGCAGCCGCGCCAGTTCGCCGCCGCAGTAGCCGGGCACCATCACCTGCGTCGCCCGCGGATCCACGGCCACCTGCCGCGCGATCCAGTCCGGCGTCATCAGCGCCGCCACCGTGATCGGCAGCACCGTGACCGAGTAGTCGAACTGTCGCTCGCCGGCCAGCGGTTCCAGCACGCGCCGCAACGAAGCCTCCGCCAGCCGCCCCGTGATGAACTGGATGTGGGGGCGCGCAGCCGCCGTCGGCGCGTCGTCGGGCTCACCCCGCGTCGGCGCGCCGCTCATGATGCGTCCGGAACCGCCTGGTCCGCTCCCGAGTTGGCCACCGACGCCTGCCCGGCACGTTCGGCTGCCGACCGCGCGGCTTCCGTGCCGGCATAGCCGCCGTTCACCTGGAAGACCTGTCCGGTAATGAAGTCGGCCGCGGGAGAAACCAGGAACAGCACCGCGTTGGCCACGTCCTCGGGCGAACCCCAGCGGCCGCGCAACGCCTCGCGCGTGGCCCGGTCCTGCCAGTAAGGATGCGCCTGATCGCCCCACGAGGTCCGAATCCATCCGGGCGCCACGCAGTTCACGCGCACCTGGGGAGCCAGCGACTTGGCAAGGCTGCCGCTGAACGCCATCACCGCGCCCTTGATGGCCGCGAACATCTCGCCGCTGTCGCCCGCCATGCCTACCTGCGCCTGGTCCCAGCCGATGTTCACGATCGCGCCGCCCCGCGCCAGCATCCGCTGCCCGATCGCACGCGACAGCATCATCGTCGCCCGTACATCCACTTCCCACAGCCGCGCGAGCTTCTCCTCGAACGACGCTTCGCGCAGAGCACCCGTCAGCACGTCCACGCCGGCGTTGTTGATCCAGATGTCCACCCGCCCGCGCCACGACCAGCTACGCTCCACCAGCGTCTCCAGCGACGCCGTCCCCGACAGGTCGGCCTGCTCGACCAGCACCTCGGTCCCGCCCTGTCGCAGCTCATCCGCCAGCTGGCGAACGGTTTCCATGTTCTGGTTGCCGTGCAGCACCAAGCTCGCGCCGGCCGCCGCCAGCCCGCGCGCAATGGCCCGGCCGATGCCCCCCGAACTGCCCGTCACGACGGCCACCTGGCCTCGAAGCGCTCGAGCGGATAGATCCAGAAATGCCACGTCGCCGATCCTCCGCTCGCTGAAAACGCCCTTCACCCCGGCAAACTCTTCCGCTCCCGTCTGCTGAGTGTATGCGGGCGGACGAACGCTCGGCAAGGAGATCCCCAGCTTCCGCATCCTCCCCGACGCCCGGCGGCACGCCCAGCGATGCAACGTGCCGGGCGGCACGCCGGCGACGCAACGTGCCGGACGGCACGCCGGCGACGCAACGTGCCGG
>CAZUJM010000318.1:0-5833 GCA_964620405.1 uncultured Pirellulaceae bacterium
TCGACGACATCCTGAACAAGCAGGCCGTCGCGACCGAGGACGAGATCTAGGCCGCGGCCCCGGCAAGGCTGGGAGGCGATGACCGGGGCCTAGTCCGCACCCCGGTACTCAAGGGCTCCTTGAGGCAGTCCCCGACCAGCGTGCACGATTCGTTTACAGCGCGGAAATTACCCCGAGGCGGGCTGACGCTCGCAGCAGTTAGACGGAGTGGTGGCGAGATGCCTTTGATTCCCTACGTAGTCGAGAAGAGCGGTCGTGAAGAGCGCGTGTTTGACATCTACAGCCGCCTGCTCAAGGACCGCATCATCTTCCTGGGCACCCAGGTGAACGATGAGGTCGCGAACTGCCTTGTGGCCCAGCTGCTGTTCCTGCAGTCCGAGGACCCGAAGGCGGACATCCATCTGTACATCAACTCGCCCGGCGGCAGCGTGACGGCGGGTTTGGCGATCTACGACACGATGCAGTTCGTCACTTGCGACGTGGCGACCTACTGCATCGGCCAGGCGGCGTCGATGGGCGCCGTGCTGTTGGCGGCGGGAGCGGCTGGCAAGCGGCACGCGCTTCCCAACGCCCGCATCATGATCCACCAGCCCCTCGCCGGCATGCAGGGCACGGCCGAAGAGATCATGATCCACGCCAAGGAGTTCAAGAACGTCAAGACGCGGCTCAACGAGATCCTTATCCGTCACACCGGACACTCGCTCGAGAAGATCGAGGCCGACACGGATCGAGACCGCTTCATGACCGCCACGGAAGCCAGGGACTACAAGCTGATCGACCAGGTCGTGGAGCGCATGGAAGTCCCCAAGGCCTGACGACTGCTAGATCACGGGATTGGGTCCGGGATCCGATCCGACCCGATCCCACCGACGGGAGCCTTCGCATGGATGCGAAAGTGACACCGCTGCTGCTGGTCGCCTGCTTGGCGTTCCTTCCGCTCGGCTGCAAAACCACCGATCCCGCCGCGGAACTCCTGGAAAGCGAACTGCGCGCCCAGGAAGACCAGATCTACCATCTCGATCGCGAAGTCGATCGCCTCTACGAACAGTTGGCATCCGCTCGCCGCAACAACCAGTCGCTGCGGCAGCAGTTGGCCAAGCAGCCGCGCGGTAGCAAGCCGGAGACTTCTGCGGAATCCAATCGCCCCCGCGTGGATCGCGGCGCGCCCGCCGCCGCATCGGGGCCGGCCAACGCGGAGTCTAAGCCGCGGTCGAATGCGGCATCCCCCACGCTGCCTCCCGCGATCGTGCCCGTGCCCGATCCAAACAGCATGGATCCCGAAGACCTGGAAGTGCCCCAGATCGAACTGGGCCCCGCCCAGGACACCCCGCCCTCGGCCGGAGAAGAGAAGTCCTCGCCATCCGATCCGCCCGCGGGAGGTGAAGCTTCCGATCGAATCAGCCCACCCCGCAACGATCGTTCGCCCCTGCAGGCTTCCGACGTGGCCGCCGCGAACGGCGACGTGCCGAATGTGGAGGTGGCCCGCATCGCGCTCAACAGCCGACTGACGGGAGGACTCGACGTCGACGGGCAACCAGGCGATGAAGCGTTGGTCGTCGTCATCGAACCCCAAAACTCCGCCGGCCAATACCTGCCGCTTCCCGGAGACCTGTCGATTGAAGTCCTCGACCCGCAGGCCGACCCCTCGCTGCGCGAGTTCGCCCGCTGGGATTTCGACGCCAGCGAGACGGTGCCGCTCATGAAGCGATCGCTGCTGGGCAGGGGTATTCACCTGAAGCTGCCCTGGCCCGCCGAGTCGCCCAGCACCGAAACGATGCAGTTGCAGGTTCGCTATCGCACGCCGGCGGGAAATGAACTGGTGGCGCGCCGCGAAGTGCGGCTGGATCTCGCCGCATCCTCGCTCTCGGTCGACTCCGACCCCACCTCACGCGTCGCCAACTCGACGGATGCGGCCGGGGAGGATGAAGCGACCGTGCGTTCCGACGCCGACCCCCTGATTCCGCAGCCCACGGCCACGGTTCAGGACCTGCTGCCGACGCAGAGCACCGAACCGCCCCCAGCGCCTCGGCCCCCCGCGCTGGCCGCTCCCGCCTGGAACCCGCAACGGATCCCGGAGCTGATCGACGACCGATCGAACGTCGCCGAAGCACCGACTGTCCGACGACGGTCCCCGCCGCCCACCGATCGCGGCCGAACGGTCCGCCCCTCGTGGAAGCCCTACCGCTGATCCACAGCGGTCCGCGTCGGCCAGCACACCGGTCGAGGGCGAGTGCCATCGCCGGCACACTTCGAACTGCTGGAGGGGGGCGGATCACCCCTGGTTCGCGTGATCGTGGCAGCGTGCCGCTGGGTGGTGAGCTCTTTCTTGCCCCTGGTCGTGGGTCCTTGTTCGGACCGAGCGTTACGAGCCGTTCGGGGTAGCCGAGTGGCCGTCCCCGAAGGACCGCACGCGTTGCAGGACGGCCTCCGTCTCCTCCGTCAGGTCCAGAAGTCGTCGCGCCATCTCACTGGCCGGATTCAGCAGGCCCACCTCCAGATGCAACTGCAGGTGGATGCGCTCCAGGCGTTCGACAATCGCGTCCAGGGAAATCTCCGATTGCGGGGAACTGGTTTCCGGAGCGTTCGCTTCCTTTGCCATCTCGTGGGCTCCTCGGTCGAGCGGGCCGCGCAAGTAATGCAAGAACAGGCGCGTCTATGGGAATACCTACGAGTCGCGTGGGCGGCATGACAGGGCCGCGCAAAGTTTTTCGCGAACAGCACCTCTGGAGAGTCCGGCTTAGCCTGAAGGAGGGGTTCGCCAACGACGCGATGGCGGCAGGCATGGGCCCCGTGTGGAGCCCCGCCTGCCTGGGAACAACGCGAAATCGCGGGAGTGCGAGGGCCTGGGACGGTCGCCTGCTCGCCGAGCCTACTCGCCGAGCACTTTGACCAGCACTTTCTTGGGCCGTCGACCGTCGAATTCGCCATAAAAGACCTGTTCCCACGGCCCGAAGTCGAGTTTTCCCCGGGTAATAGCGAGCACCACTTCCCGCCCCATGACCTGCCGTTTCAGGTGCGCGTCGGCGTTATCCTCGCCCGTGCGATGGTGGCGGTAGTGCTCCGCGTCGGCATGGAACGGAGCCAACCGCTCCAGCCACTGGGCAAAGTCATCATGCAGCCCCGCCTCGTCGTCGTTCACAAACACGCTCGCCGTGATGTGCATCGCGTTGCATAACACGAGTCCTTCCGTCACCCCGCTGCGACGGACGATCTCCTCAAGCTGGGGCGTGATGTTCACGAACCCCATCCGCGAAGGAATCTGGAAGGTGAGGTATTCGGTCATGGACTTCATCGTGAAACCCTCCGGCCTCGGACACCCTGATCTCGCTGCCGCCTTGGCCCGTCGCTTGGCAGCGGCGGAGGCATGGTAATGGGCGTTGCCGGGTGGGGGAACCCGAACGGCCGTCCGACGGACCCCGGGAACGCGCGACTCGAGGCCTGCCCCGGAAGGACGTCGGTTCCAAATCCGAAACACGGCCCGCTTCAGGCTCGAAACGGGCCCAAGCGAGTCGGAATTTTGTGTGAAAACGGGACAATTTTCCTATTGAAATCTAGGCAATCTAGTTATGATGGGGGCTACAGGAGAGCACCTTTTCTACCCAGTCAGGGTGGCTTTCAGGTACGCCGCTCAACTTGTCGAGTGTCCGGGGACCACGTTCGAAACTCATCCGCAGTGAAGCATCAGGCGACTTGGACGTCGGTTTCTCAGGCATCCCCTCATCTCGCAAGCAGATTGGAACTCATTCCTCACAACAGTTCGTTTCACTTCGAAGGGGGTAACATCTCGTGGTCAAGACAGGGCGCATGATTGTTGCAATCATCGCTGGCGTCGTCTTCATGGCGTCGGCCAGTGTTCAGGCAGGTACGATCATCACCGCGGCGACGAAGACCGCTGGTAATGCGACGGCCATCAATCTGGTTTCCGGCGGGTTGGTCGAGAACGTTCTGGCGTACTCGGACCGCACGCACATCCTGGTCGAAATTCCGGACGCGCTGGAAGGCGCGGACATGGTGCAGGTGTCGAACAGCGACAAGACGAGCAACCCGTACTCGATCGACGTGACCTTCGGCCGTCTGGCCGCCATGTACGTCGCCCTGGACGATCGCTTCGCCCAGCCGCTGCCCTGGATGAACGACCCGGCGTCGACGGGTCTGCCCACCGTGTTCTTCAACACGGGCACGAAGATGAAGATCGACGAGAACGCCAACGGATCGATCGACCAGACCTACACGCTGTGGGCCACGATCGCTCCCCCGGGAACGTACCGCACGGGCGTCTTCGGCTTCGGCGGCAACAACTATGTCGTCTTCGGCGACAACAAGCTGATTCCGGAACCGAGCTCGATGGTGCTGGCTGGTGCCGGCCTGCTGGGCTTGGTCGCGGCTCGCCGCCGCAAGTAAGGGAGTCTTCCCGCTCCGCAGCGGGTGGGAACTTTGCCCGGATGTCATACGAGAAAGGCCGCCAGCGATGGCGGCCTTTTTTCGTGCGCGGTCCTGAAGCTCCCGCGATCGTCTTCCATGTCCACGGCGACGGGAGTTCGTGGAGCCATGTCTCGTTCGTCCGTCGGCGTGTTGCGCAGCGTGCCACGGAGACGCATGTCCCACACATAGTCCGTCGCTCGTCGAAACACGAGCCGCGTCCCGGGACACAACCACCTCTTCCCCCTTGGTCTCGCGAATCCCTTGGGCTTTTGGGGCGTTCGCGGCGCGGCGTGGTTCTCCAGCGTCGCGCCCCGTCGAGGAACTCTTGATCCGCGTCTTTAAATCCAGTTCATAAAGCTTGAAAACAAGGTCTTTCCTGCGAAAATGGCGTAGTTACGCAGCATGAGTGACATCACCCAGTCACTCCAGAGAAACTGGGCGATGAAGCGCGAGGATCCTCCCTGGCAACGCCCCTGAAGACTTCTTCCACGGATCGGCAGCATTGATATCCAGCACCTGGCAAGAACGCGCGCGCCCGTCGAGGCAGCGGGCGGCCGCAAGCCGTCGTCGCCGCGTCGAGTCATTGGAAGCGCGCGTGGTGCTGCACAACGACCTGCTGCTCTCGGAACTCATGTACGCGCCGGCGCCCGCGACAGCGGAGGAACTGGCGATTGTTCCCGACGCGCGTCCGAGTGACTTCGCCTTCATCGAACTCCACAACACCAGCACGCACGATGGCTTCGCGTTGGGTGGCCTGCGACTTGATGGTGACATCCAGATGTCACTTCCCGACGCCGCGCTTGTTCCCGAGGAACGCGTCGTCGTGGTGGCCAACGAAGCGGCCTTCGTGGCCCGTTACGGTCCGCTGCCGCGCGTGCTTGGCACCTGGAAGGGCGAACTCTCCGCGGGGCAACCGCGGATCGTGGTCCTCGATTCCGACGGCCACGACCTGGTCGACTTCCGCGCCGACGAAGATCCGGTGTGGCCGATGGCGCCGCGCGGCCTGGGGGCTTCGCTGCAGGTGACGGCGGACTGGCAGGACGAGCCGCGAACATGGCAGCAGCCTGGGCGTTGGCGACCGTCGCGAGAGCGACACGGCACGCCCGGCGCCGCGCCTGCCGTATCCTGGGAGGTTGTCCTCAGCGAGGTCCACGCGGGCCTTGATCCAGTCAGCCAGCGCACCGACGCCATCGAACTGCGCAATGTCGGCTCGCGGGAGATCGACCTGAGCGGCTGGTTCCTCACCGACCAACCCACTGACGGCCCGAAATACACCTTTCCGGCGGGCACGCTGCTTGCCGCTGGCGGCTACCTCCTCGTGGATCGCCAGCAACTGGTATCGGATCCGCTCGTTCCCGCGCCCACCGACCTGCGCCTTCAAGAGGAAGGCGGCTCGCTGTTCCTGATGGCT
>CAZUJM010000319.1:0-5820 GCA_964620405.1 uncultured Pirellulaceae bacterium
GAAATCCTGGCCGGACATGCAGAACGCCCCGCACCCCTTGAACGAAGCGTTCCGGCTACTTCGCCCGACCGCCGTCGCTGAGGATCGCCCGCGTCAGGACTGACACGCTCCCCCATTCATGGCCGATTCGCCCCGCGCAACACCGCCATGTCCCCCGGGGCGTGCCCGCGATCAGCGCGAGGCGAACCATTCCGGGCGCGTATCTTCCAGGATCGCCAGGATGCTCGCTCGATCCCCTGGCTGCAGATGCTGGAAGGCCGGATCTGCATCTTCGCCCCGCAGCACGCGCAGCAGCCGATCGATGATGTAGGAGCGGATCGAATCGGGAAGCCGCTCGAAGCTCGGCGCGTATACCAGGTAGCTGCACGGATAGCGAAACATGCGCGTCTGCAGGTCGAGGTCGCGCAGGGAACGTCCCTGCTGGTCACGCGGCCCCTGGGCCGCGAACTCGCGGGCGAACGCGGAAGTTCCCTCCACCGGCGAAGTCAGCGCGAACTCGCCCGAGAACAGCAGATACTTCAACACCTTGTCACCGACCGACGCGATCTGACGCCGCGACGAATCGCTCACATGTCCAGGCTCGCGCTGCAGCGCTTCGTTGATCACGCGATCTTGGTGCGCCACGCGGCGCGCCGTGTAGTTGGCCAGCGTCAGAAGATTGTGCATCTGCGTCTGGTGTTCCAGGATCATCAACGCCACGATATCACTGGTCGGCTGGAGGTAGGGCAAG
This sequence comes from uncultured Pirellulaceae bacterium, assembly GCA_964620405.1. Lineage (GTDB taxonomy): Bacteria > Planctomycetota > Planctomycetia > Pirellulales > Pirellulaceae > CAZUJM01. The sequence goes on from CAZUJM010000319.1 coordinate 731, forward strand.
ACGGACACCAGCCCCTCGAGGCTTTCACGATTCGCGCCCGCCTCGCGGTCCAGCTTCTCGGCCTCTTCACGACTCGGCGAACACACGTTGCCCATGTGGCGCATCGCGCCATGACGGCCCGTCACGTACCATCCTCCCCAACGTTCCCGGAAAGGACTTGCATGGTCCGAAAGGAACGTGCCGGAACCGAAGTGCGGCTGACCATCGGTGGCCGGGTAGACCGATCGCACAAGATGGCCCGGCACGCCCTGCGTGCGCGAGGACGCATGACAGGACAGGCACTGTCCCTTGTCACGCACCAGTTGGGGACGCTCCACGGCCCGCTGGTCGAGCGTGTAGAAGATCGCGCCCTGGTCCGGATCGACCGTGGAGATCTCCACGACGTCCCCGGACTGCACCCAGCCGATGTAAGTGTCATCGTTGAAATAGAGGGCCCGCGGCCGCTGGGGAGTGATGCGGTTGATCTGCAGGCTGGTCTTGGAGAATACCAGCATCTGCGAAGAAGCGGGAACCTGCAGGGCCTTCAGCAGCGCCGGCAGGTAGCCATGCCGTGGGTCGAACGCCAACTGGACTTCGCCGGCATCCAAACGAGCCTGCAGTCGCGCGACCGGATCCTGTACGGGCTGGTCATGGTAGCGAATTGGCTCGCCCTCATACTCCATCTGCCCGCGAGCCTGTCGACCATCGGCCGCCAGGACAGCCAGCAGTCCCAGCACGCCCACGACCCACGTTGCCGCGCGCCGCGACCTCGTGGGTCCTCGATCGCGATTGTGAACCATGGGACCGCCCTCCCCATCGTTGAAACATGTTCGAGTCCACTTGGCCATCAACGCAAGGCGCGTGCCAACCGGCGCCCGCTCCTTGAGCTGGGTCGCGTTGCGGAGGGTGCAAGCCACCTCGGATTGGCTTCGAGTGCGAGCTGGCCGACCCCGTCAGTATCCAAGACTGCGCGAGGGATTCACCCGACTGCGACGATTTAACCCGAGCCCCCCTGTTCCCCGTGTGGGGCAAGTGAGCCAAACGGGCGCGCCAGCGTCCTGGCAGGGTCCACCCGGCGGCCGATGCGACCGCGCGTCACGGCGCTAACCAGTCGTCCCCCCACCGCTGGCATCGCCCGCGTCGATCGCCGGAAAATAGAACCAAGGCCAGCGGCGTTCCAGCAGCGATGCGCGAGTGGCTGCGGAGATTCGGAGCCGCACGTCCAGTTTCGACGCCAGCTGCGCGTCCACCACCGCGCGAACCTCCGCGGCCAGCGCCTCCAGCGCGCGTCCCATCGTCGCCCCCGACTGTCCATTCTGCCGCGCGGCACGCAGCTCCGCGACCAACTGCTGCTTCTGTTCGGTCAGTTCGCGCAGGCGCTGTTCGGCATCCGCCGCGAACCAGCCGCGGCCAAAGTAACGTTCCGGATGATGCAGTACGTCGCGAGACTGCGCCGCCAGTTCATCCAGCGACGCGAGACGTTCCGGCCAGCCTTCAAACAGGTGTCGCGTACCGCTGGCCACGCTGAACCTTGAAGGCTCGATCCCGCAGTATTCCGATATCAGGCAATCGGTGAATGGATCGTAGGTGCCGCCCCCCGTGCCGTGTACGAACAGGTCGCACGCCACGCAGCGAAACAGGAGCGACACCAGGGCGCCGCGCGGAACGATCTGCTGGTGCGCGGGCAGTCGGGTTGCAAGCCATGTCGGGCCTTCGCCCGCCTCGCACCCGGGCAGCGTTTCGCCGCCGGCCACGAACTGCGGACCAGCGGGTGTTTCGCGAAACCAGACCGCTTCACGCGACGCGCTCGCATGATCCACCCGCCAGAACGGCAGCTCCCGCAGGTCCTCGCGCTGGCCAAGATTGGGAAATGGATTCGCATGATTCCGCAGTCCATGTTCGGCGCGATAACCATCGAGCAGCTGATTGTAGGTGGCGTGGAGGCGCGAAGCGTCTGCCAGCAGCCAGCCGATGGCGGCACGGTACGGAGCCAGCTGCATCATCCGCGAGAAGGGCAGCAGCAGTTCGACGTGCAGCCGTCGCTCGGCGAGCTGAGCGATGGCGTGCGATTCCACCAGGGAGCAGCCCGCCAATTGTTCGTAGACCTGCATCGCGCGCGTCGCGTGTTCCGCTGAGGCCGATAACTGCAGCGATCGCAGTCGTCCCGCGACCTCACGGACCAGCGCGTTGATCCGTTCGCGCGGCGCGACACGGGCCGCGGCAAAGAGGCCGCTCGCCGCCTCCGAGAACGATCGCTCCACCGTCACCAGGCTGGGCGGCTCATCGCCCGTGGGCGTCGACGACTCGACTTCAGGTACCAGAAACTCTCCGGCGTCGCCCGGATCCAGATCCATCACGACCGCCAGGCTGATTGCCTGCTGGGCGCGGGCGAACCGCGCGGTGGCGAAGTACTTCCACTCGAGGCCCGGATGGAACACCACCGCCTGGTGTCCCGTGAGGATCAAGGGCGTGGCGACATCGCCGGGCAGCGACGCCGACGATGCAGCCCGCGACGCGAGGTCCGCAGCTGGTTCGATCGCGACCCCGCGCGCGGCGGCCAGTGCGTGCAGTTCGCGGGTGTATTCGATGGCCGCCTCCAACAACGCCTGCCGTGCGGCCTGCGACTGCGACCGCAGCCGAGCCAGATCGTCTCCCGCCGCCACGCGCAACCACGGTGGAAACCGGTCCCCAGCCTGATTGGCGCGGAGAGCTGCCGGCCAGTCCTCGGCGCTGGGACGCATCACGATTCGCGCGTACGGACAAGAATTCATGGGCTCTCGCTGGTCGGCAGGTTTCGGGGATGGCGGCACAAGCGGCCGGTGTCCTCCGGACTGGCTGCCGCCTGAGGCACGCTCTGGCGGCAGCCAGACGATCGCGGACAGGCGCGCGTCCTCGGAGGAAGCATTCTCGATCTAGGATGCCTTGTCGCTTTCATCGCAAGGTGCATCTGACGACGCAGGTGCCGCCCATGTCAACACCCCTGCAGGCCCCGTCTCGCCGCGGGTCTGCTCCAAGCCCCGGAATGCCTGCCCGCTTGACCAGCCGCACACGCGATGTTGTGCGGGCCTGCGCGTTGACCTACACTGTCCGCCACGATGCCTCCTTCCGATCGTTCGAGTGCTCCAGGAGATCCCCGTGCCATCGACTCCGATCCATTCCACACGCCAACCCGGGCAGCCTGCCCCTCGAACGTCGAGGCGCACACTCCCGATGCACCGATGCAGCCTCTGTCACCGATTCACTTGGCTGGCCATGCTGGTCGTGTGCTTCGGCATCACGGTTTCGCGTCTTGGGGCGCAGGTGTTTGTTTCAGGGAATGAAAACAAAATCGACCTGACGTCGGGAAAGCCGCGGTGGATCCAGGGAGCCGCGCCGGATTCGTTGTCCGTCATCGACTTCCAGCAGTTTCCACCGCGTGTCCGCCATCTGCGAGACATCGGCAATACGGTCATCGGGCCGCCGTCGAACCTCCTCGTGACGCGGGATGGCAAGCGGGCGATTCTTGCCAACTCCATTCGCGGCGACGCGCAGGGCCAGCCCGATCCCTGGGTGCCCAACCATGAAGTGTACCTGGTCGACCTGACGACCAGCCCGATGAAGGTCCTGTCTACCGCGAAGCTCGAAGCCCAGCCATCGGGCATGTCGTGGGCGAGTGACGAATCGTGGCTGCTGGTCGCCTGTCGCGCGGCGGGAAAGGTCCAACGAGTGGTCGTGCGTGGCGAGGAGCTGATCGCCGGCATGTCGGTGGACGTGGGACGCCCGGAGGACGCGGTTTCCGATGTCGCCATCTCGCCCGATGGCACGACGGCCATCGCCAGCGTGCACAAGGCGGGACATCTGCGACGCGTGGACATCCGCGGCGACCAACTGCTCGCCTCCGACGAAAAGGCCTCCACCTACGGCCAGCCCTACCGCGTCGTGGTGACGCCCGACGGAGAACTGGCACTGACGGCCGGCCCGGGCTTCGCCAACAACGGCTTGGATCGCGACGCGCTCACGATCGTGGACCTGACGGTCCGTCCGATGCGGACAATCGACTATGTGACCGTCGGTTCGGGGCCGGAGTCGCTGGAGATCAGTCCGGACGGGCACTGGCTGGCCGTGGTCCTGATGGCAGGCTCCAACTATCCGCCGGAGGACCCTCGCCATTCCGCAACGGCAGAGCTGGTGCTGCTGCGTCGCGAGGCGAAGAGTTTCCGCATCCACCAGCGGCTTCCCATCGGTCGGATTCCGGAAGGCGTGGCTTTTACGCCCGACGGCCAATATCTGCTCGTCCAGTGCCATCCGGATCGCCAGATCTGGGTGTTTCGGATGGAGGAGTCCGGGGCCAGCGATGCCGGCTACCGGATCGACGTCCCCGGCATGCCGTCGTCGTTGCGAGCCAGTCGCTAGTCCGGCTCGTTTCGCAGGCCCGGCCTAGCCCCCCTCGGGGCCTGCGTTCTTGGGGAGACCGGCCCGCATTCGCCGTCGCCTTGGGAAGCGGGATGGGTTAAACTGCCGGCTCTCAAGGTGCCCCTGCCTTCCTGCGAGCTATTCGAAAAAGAGGATACCGATGCGATCGATGAATCGTCGCCAGATGCTGGCGAGTTCCGCGGTGCTGGCCGCGGGCGTCTACACGTTCCCATCTTCCGTCGTGCGAGCGGCGGGCCCGAATGAAAAACTGAACATCGCCTGTGTCGGCGTGGGCGGCAAAGGCGCGTCCGACATGCAGGAGACAGGGGTCGGCAACAACATCGTGGCCGTCTGCGATGTCGACGAAGCGACGCTGGCGAAAGCCGCCGCCGCGTACCCCCAGGCGAAGCGTTACATCGACTGGCGCAAGCTGCTCGAGCAAAACGACATCGACGCGGTGACCGTATCCACGCCCGACCACATGCATGCCCCCGTCACGATGTCCGCCATCGAACTCGGCAAGCATGTCTACTGCCAGAAACCACTCTGCCACTCGATCCACGAAGCACGCCAGCTCACGCTGGCCGCCGCCCGGAAAGGCGTCGTGACGCAGATGGGCATCCAGCATCACTCCAGCCCGCGATTCAAGACGGCGCGACGACTGATCCGCGAAGGCGTCATCGGCAAGGTGCGGGCGGCGCATGTGTGGACCGATCGGC
>CAZUJM010000320.1:0-5224 GCA_964620405.1 uncultured Pirellulaceae bacterium
GCCCCGAGCCAGACGTGCTTGGCCGCCTCCCCGCGATCGGGAGGCTTCGGCGAGTGCGCGGGCTACGAACAGCCACAGGACCATGACGAGCAGGACGAGCAGGCTGAGCGCGAGGAGTCCCTGGCGGAAGAGGGACGAGCCGAGTTGATGCACGGGAGCCTCCGCCATTGCGTGGCTCTCCTGCATGAGCACGACCAGTCCGGTGTCGATGGCGGGGACCATGATCTGGTTGGCGCCGGAAATGTCCGGTTCCAAAAACACCTTGCTGGTGGACGCGATCCACGGTTCGCGATAGGCGGTCCCCAAGCGGTGCTGGCCCACCGGATCCCGATAGACGGCTTCCTCGGCGATACGCTCCAGCGGCACCCGCAGCGTCGGGTCGGTGTTGAATTCCGCGGGCAACGTCCCGCGACGGCGGATGATTTCCGAGAACAGCGGATGCTGCAGGATGACACCTCGATTCGGTCCTTCGCGTCCGTCGATCAGCACATTGAAGCGTTGGGAATCGGCTTGGCGGTCCAGCACGTCTCCGAGGCGTCCGAGTTCGACGGTGAGGGCGACGACGCCGAGGAATTCGTTGTCGCGCACGATGGGCGTGGAGACGGCGATCTTCCAGGTGTCGGTGACGGTGCTTTTGAAGAGCGGTGACAGATACGTCCGGCGAATGTGATCGTCGCTGGCCGGGTCTTCATCGGTCAGTCCGCCGTGGAAGTAGGGGCGATACGAGAAGTCGCCGCCGATGGACGATTCCTCCAGCGGGGTATCGAAGGCCGAAGCGACATGCACTCCGCGCGCGTCGGTCACGAACCAGCTGGCGATTTCTCGCCGGCTGGGATTGGCCAGCCGTTGTTCCATGCGCGTTTGAAGCGCCTGCCGCTTGGGATGACGTCGAAAGTAGTCGCGCAGCGCGCGATCTTGGTCGGCGTGGGCGCCCGCGAATCCGCTCAGCAGGTCGGCCAGTTCAGGGTCTTCGAGGATGGCCATCAGCTCTTCCTGCAAACCCGAATCACTGGCCGCCTGTTCCACATCGCGGAAGTAGCTTTCGATCCGCCGCGCCACGGCTTCCGCTACGAAGTCGGCGGCGAATCCGTTGCTCTCCTTGGCGAGGCGGACAACCATTTGGTCGGCCATCTGCACGGCCCGCTGCTGGTTGCGCCAGGCGAAGATCGACATGGCGAGGAGGAACAGCAGGGGGCCGATGAGGCCCAGGATGACCAGCGGGCGGCGGCGGCGGCGGGCGCCCCGCCGATCCAACGCCTCCAGCACGCTCTGCACGTTCGGATAGCGATCCTGCGGGTCTGGGGCCAGGCAGCGTTCGAGGACCTCCAGCAGCGACCGGTCGATGCCGGGAACGCGTCGCGCCTCCTCCAGTCGCGGCGCCGTCTTGAGCAGTTCGCGGTAACGCGCCAGTTGGCCGGGCAGGTCGAGTTCGGACTCGATCTGCGTCGCCATCGCCTCGGTGCGATGCGGCGGTTGTCCCGTCAGCATCGTGTGCAGCAGCGCTCCAAGCGCATAGACGTCCCAGCGCACGTCAGGGCTTGCATTCAGGTCGGCCTGTTCGGGAGCCATGTAGAACAGCGTGCCCAGCGCGGGCTTCTGTTCGGTTGACAGTCGTGCCTGGCCGAAGTCCGCCAGTCGCGGGCGATTGTCCTGGTCCAGCAGGATGTTGGCCGGCTTGAGGTCGCAGTGCAGGATGCCCTTGCCGTGCGCGTGCGACAGCCCCGTGGCGATCTCGCGGAACATCTCCGCCGCCTCCCGCGCCGCCATCGGACCATGACGCTGCAGGTGGTCGTCCAGCGAACCGTTCTCGACATACTCCATCACATAGTAGGGCGGGTTGGCGTCGCGGCCCACCGCCAGCACCTGGACGACGTAACGATCGTTGGAGAGAAAGCTCAGCTTCTCGACTTCGCGCGACAGGTTCGCCCAGTCGAGTTCCCCGTGGTGCGTGTAGAATTTGATGGCGACCTGCCGGCCAGTTCCCGCTTGGGAGGCAACCCAGACCTCTCCGTAGGCGCCGGAGCCGAGAAAATGCTGTATCTCGTAGCCGGGCACCGCGAGCGGCGCCGTGGACGGCTGGCGACTCAGGTCTTGCGAACGCTGCCGCTGTTCGTTCGACTGTTGGTACGTCGGGTCGGAGGTCATGGGGCCCCGGGGGTTGCAGGCCGTTCGCGGAACGCTTCACATGCTCAAGACCAGCAGTCGCTGGACACTTGAATGACTTTGAAGCGACGAACGCCCCTCCAGTTTGCTGCGGAGAACAGGCAATTGCAACGGTCGACTGGGAATGGAGCGGAGTTCTCGTGGACGCGGGCCAAGCGGCGGTCGGCGATGGGCGTGCTGCTGCTGGTGCTGGGGGCCGTCTCCGGACTGGGCCGGCTCGGTTCCATTTCTCGCGCCGACGCCCAGTCCCGCATCCGCCCCCGAATCCGGCCCATCGATTGCCCTGGACGCTTTTCGTCCCCAGCCGCGACTGCGGGTTCCGCAGACTCCGGTGGAGAAAGCCAGCCAACCGGTGGTCGACGTGCATGCCCACTTCCATGTCCGCTTCCGCGGCTCGCGCGAACAGCTCGACGAGTTCGTCCGTGTCATGGATCGAAATCAGATTGCGGTTTGCGTCAGCCTCGATGGGCGGCTGCCCGATGGGTTTGCCGAGCAACGTGACTTCCTCTGGAAGCACCATGCGGACCGGTTCGTCATCTTTGCCAACTTGGACTGGCAGGGCGCCGGCAAACCCGACGACTGGGGCTCCTGGGCCTGCAACCAACCGGACTTCGTGCATCATGCCGTGCGGCAGTTGGAGGATGCGGCGGGGCAGGGCGCGAGCGGGTTGAAGATCTTCAAGCAGCTGGGCCTGCAGTACCGCCATCCGGATGGTTCGCTGATCCGCGTCGACGATCCGCGCTGGGATCCGATCTGGGAGGCGGCCGGGCGGCTGGGCCTGCCTGTGATCATGCACACGGCCGATCCGAGCGCTTTTTTTGAGCCGATCGACGAGCGGAACGAGCGTTGGGAGGAACTGCACCGCCATCCGGATTGGAGCTTCCATGGTCCGGGCTTTCCTTCGCGCGACGAACTCCTGGCCCAGCGTAATCGAGTCATCGGGCGGCATCCTCGCACCGTGTTCCTGGCCGCCCACATGGCGAACGACGCCGAAGATCTGCGGCAGGTGGCCGAGTGGCTGAAGGCTTACCCCAACCTCTATGTGGAACTCGCGTCGCGCATTTCGGAGCTGGGCAGGCAGCCGTACTCCGCGCGGCGGTTCCTGGTCGAGCATGCCGACCGAGTGCTCTTCGGAACCGATGGACCTTGGCCCGAGACGCGGTTGCGGCTGTACTGGCGGTTCCTCGAGACCGAAGACGAGTACTTTCCTTACTCCGAAAAACCGTTCCCGCCGCAGGGCCTCTGGCAGATCTATGGCGTCCACCTGCCGACCCCGGTGTTGGAGAAGATCTACCACGGCAATGCCGCTCGGCTGATTCCGGGGGTGCGCGAGCGGCTGGAGCGATTCCGCGCGCGGCAGCCTTCTCCGGAGTGACCCCGGACTGGATCGGTCCGCCTCGGCGAAGCGCGGAAGAATTCGGGACTGCGGTGGGAGGCCGCAGGGCAGCGCGCGCGGCCCGATCGCAGGGCCCGGATCCGTGGGCCGCTTTTCGGATCTTCCCGCCCCCCTTAGAATGCCCGGTTTCGAGCGGATACGCGAGCGAAGTCTAGGGATTCACGGGGCACGCCATGACTACGGATAAACTGTCGGCCAACGAGGGGCAGGAGCCTGCGGGCGAGGATCATCTGGAGCGTGCTCGTCGCGCGAAGATGCAAAAGCTGCAGCAGATGGGCATTGACCCTTGGGGCAGTCGGTTTGACGACAAGGCGTCGATCCACGACGTTCGTAGCCGCGCGGGCGAAGTTCGCTGGCAGAAAGAGACGGGCGAGCAGGTCGCCTTGCCCGAACTGGGCGGTGAGTCGGGCCTAGACTTCCGGGCGTGGATGTCGGAGCAGGGGGCGGGGGAGCTGGTGGGACCGCGGGTCCGCGTCGCTGGCCGCATCGTGCTGCTCCGCGACACGGGCAAGCTGAAGTTCATCGACATCCGCGACCAGACCGGACAGGTGCAGTTGTTCGTCGGCAAGCAGCAGATCGGCGACCAGGGCTGGGCCGTCTCGGACTGCTTCGACCTGGGCGATCTCATCGGCGTCGAGGGAACGCTGCGGCGCACGAAGACGGGCGAGCTGACGATCTTCGCCGAGCAGTTGTTCTTTCTCTGCAAGTCGATCGAGACGCCGCCGGAGAAGCATCACGGCCTGACCGATCCCGAACTGCGCCAGCGCCTGCGTTACCTCGACCTGACCTACACGGAAGGGGCGATGGACCGGTTTGTGGATCGCACGCGCATCGTGCGATCGGTGCGGCAGACCCTGCAGAACCAGGGGTTCTGTGAAGTCGAGGGGCCGACGCTGCATTCGATCGCCGGCGGTGCGGCGGCGCGGCCATTCCTGACGCATCACAACGCGCTGGACATCAAGCTGTTCCTGCGGATCGCGCTGGAGCTGCACCTGAAACGCCTGCTGGTGGGCGGCGTCGAGCGGGTGTTCGAGCTGGGACGCGTCTATCGGAACGAAGGCATCAGTCCTCGGCACAATCCCGAGTTCACGATGCTGGAGGTCTACCAGGCGTATGGCGACTACCGGTCGATGATGGACCTGACCGAGCAGATCATCCTGGACGCGATCGATACGCTGGGCCGTGGTCGCGTGCTGCCCTGGGGCGACAAGACGATCGACTTCACGCCGCCTTTCCAACGCAAGAGCTACGACGAACTGTTCGCCGAGCATTGCGGTGTGGATCCGGCGGACGCGGCGGCGATCGCCGCGCTGGCCACGCGACTGGGCATCGAGACGGCGGGACGCCACCCGGACGTGGTGAAGAGCGACGTATTCGAGGAGAAGGTCGAGGACGCGCTAATCGGCCCGATCTTTGTCGTGGACTACCCTGCCAGCATCTGTCCGTTGACGAAGCGGAAGGCCGACCGTCCGGAAATCGCGGAGCGGTTTGAACTGTTCGTGCATGGCATGGAAGTGGCGAACGCTTACACGGAGTTGAACGACCCGGACCTGCAGGAATCGCTGTTCCGCACCCAGCTAGCAGGCCAGGCCTCCGAGGATTCGATGGCCAAGATGGACCACGATTTCGTGCGGGCGCTCCGCCATGGAATGCCACCCGCGGGCG
>CAZUJM010000320.1:5234-5566 GCA_964620405.1 uncultured Pirellulaceae bacterium
GATTAGGTATTGGCATCGACCGCCTTGTCATGCTATTGACCAACACACAGACAATCCGCGACGTGATTCTCTTCCCGCTGCTCCGCCCCGAGGCGTGATGCTAGCGGCACAGGGAGAAACCGCGCCAGGATGCGCGCGGCGTTCGAACCAAACCCAAGGATGGGCTCATGTACAAACTCATGCTCTGCCTCCGCTATTTGCGGAGTCGTTACATCGCGCTGGCGTCGATCATCAGTGTGACGCTTGGTGTGGCCACGATGATCGTGGTCAACAGCGTGATGAGCGGCTTCCAGAGCGAGATGTACAAACGCCTGCATGGCATTCTGTCGGAT
>CAZUJM010000320.1:5576-5807 GCA_964620405.1 uncultured Pirellulaceae bacterium
CGCAGATCCTGGAGCGTGAGATCCGCGATGTGCTGGGCGATGACCTCGAAGGCATGACGTCCACCGTCCACATTCCGGCGATGCTGAGTTTTCAGTATCGCGGCGAGTGGGTGACGCGGCAGATCAACCTGATCGGCATCGACCAGGAGACGTACGCGAAGGTCAGCGATTTCAGCAAGTACTTGCTGCATCCGGAGAACCGGGCCCGCATCGGTTTCGACCTGCGCGAGT
>CAZUJM010000321.1:0-492 GCA_964620405.1 uncultured Pirellulaceae bacterium
GCAACTGCTCTCCGATCACATCCCGCTGCTTGCCGAGCACTTCCGTGAACCAGCGGTCGAAGAAAACACTGTGACGGGCTTCGTCTGCCAACTGGGTCGTCAAGTAGATCCGCTGGTCTAGTCGTGGCATGGCGTTGATGTAGGGCGACAGCGTATCCGTGACGGCAATCTCCCCGTAGAAGAACGTGATGTAGCCCATAAGGCGCTGCCGACGCAGCAGCGGATCCATCTCGGACTCCCACTGCTGGCGATCGCGGGTCAGGTCCAGCTCCTGCACGGACCAGTGCTGCCGCTCCCACGTGCGGTACAGATACATATAGTCCGGCAGTCGCTCCAAGCCCTTGCCAACGCGATCCAGAGTGGCCCCCAGATGGTCGAAGGGATCTGTTGGATTTTCGCAGACGTTGTTCAAGTCACTCACAAGGAGTTCCCCAAGATTAGGCACAATGTCGGCGTCCAGTCGGGTCGCCCGCGGTGCGGCCAAGTTACCGA
>CAZUJM010000321.1:502-5786 GCA_964620405.1 uncultured Pirellulaceae bacterium
CGCGAAGTGCTTCGTGAATGAGGCTGCTGATCCGTTCTCGTCCTGGTGACCTCAGGATCGTCGTGTGGTCGCCCGGTATCGCATGCACCGTGACCGTTCTCGCGACTCGCGACCAACCGAGGTCACGCGATAAACTGTGGAACAAGGGTCGCGTATTCGCTCGAAACAGAAGGATATCACCGTCGTGGTACTCCGGACGATAGCGATGAAAAGACATTTTCAGACGGCGTAATGCCTGCTGGCGCCGATCGATCGTACCCGCTGCGGACTCCGCGGGCGAATCCGCTGCGGGGGACGACCCGATTGCCCGTCGAGGTGACTGCCGCAGTCGCTGCAGCGATCTTTTCATGAGGCTTCCGCGTCTCTGTTCCAGACTCCACCAACCGGGAAGGTTGCGTAGGAACCGGGCCACGAACGGCAGCAGTTCCCTCGGATTGCGCCAGGAAGGCGGCGGATCGTGACCGATGTCGATGATCACCAGCGTGTCGATTTCCGCACCCTGCAGTCGCAACTGGCGAGCCACTTCGAAGGCCATGAGGCCTCCGTAGGAGTAGCCGGCAAACGCATAAGGTCCCTGGGGCTGATGCTCGCGGAGGATCTCCACATACTTGGCGGCGAGACGGCGGTAGTCCTCGTAGAGTTCGAGTTCCCCCTGGTCGAGGTTGGCCTGCAAGGCAGCCAAGGGTCGAGTTCCCGCGAGATGCTCCAGTACACTTCGTGGCAGCGAAAGCTGACTCCACATCCCGGGCATCACAACCAGGGGATTTCCACTTCCCGAGGAGTATAAGTTCACGATATCCGCCAGACGCCGATTCTCAGACCATTTTTCCAGAAGGCGGGCAACTTCGGCGATGGTCCCATGCTGGTAGAGCCAAGCCAACGGGACGGTCTTGCCGAACTCACGTTCGATGCGGGCCAGCATCGGCATGGCGTTGAGGGAGTCCATCCCCAGATCGAAGAACGACTCATGCCTGCCGATCCGCGGAAGCGACAGTTCCGCGCAGCAGATTCGTTCCAATCGCTGTTCCAGGTCGCCAACCGGTGGTTCGGTGACTGAAGTGGAGTCCGATGTCGGCAGTTGGCTTCCGCGGACTGACGGCGCGTCGTCGAGCGTGCTTGCTCGCACGATCGTATCCGATCCGCCTTGGATTTCCGACGATTGCCCTGACCGCGCAACAATCTCCCGCGGGCACGCCTGTCCATCACGATCAGGAGGCACACCCCCCATATCCACGCGCGCGATCGCCTCCCCGCCGCACACTGAAGGAAGCAGGGGCGTTCCCTGCGGCATCGAGCCGGATCCAAGGCAGGCTTCCGGACCGATCGCGTATTCAAGGAGGCTATCGTCCGGTGCAGATGCGTTCGCGATGCACTGCACCGTAACGCCCTTCGCACAGACTCTGCGAATCTCTGCCACATCGCACCAGTCAAGGCCTTCACCGCAGATGATCAGATGGCGCACGGTCGAAAGATTCCGATCGCCCAGCCTGCCGATCACCCGGTTGATAACGGACGGAGCCACCGCCAGGCAATCGATTCCCTCACGTTGACAGAGGTCCGACAGATCAGCAGGCTCCAGGGTCTCCACCTCGATCAAGGCCACTCGCCGGCACACCAAGGCCCCCAACGTGGCCGCCCGCGAACTCCAGCCTCGTTCCCATCGCCACGTGACGCCACGGTCGATTCAGCCGTGGTCCCTTCCACGCTCGCCACCACTGGTCCACATGACGGCCAGTCCAGGAGACCTGCTGGGCAACACCCGTCGCTGCGCGCGTGAAGAACAACGTGCTGAGTTCCCCTGGATCGGTGGGCTGAGGAGCGATCCAGGGCAGCGAGTCGGGCTGTCGCTCGATCGCCAGCACCTGTCGGCCCAAGAGTCGGCCGCCAAGGGTGGCTGAGGCATCCAGGATAACTCTCGGATTGGCGATATCCAGCATGTGCCGCAGACGCGGCAAGGGCTCCGCAATATCCAGCGGCGCGAGCGGCAAGCCTGCCCATTTCACTCCCAGCAGGGCGGCGACCGCAGAGCCCCGGTGATGGCACAGGACCGCCACCGGTCGCTGTCGTTCCCTGGGCCTCTCCGCCGCGGATTCCAGTCGCCGTGCGATCGCCGATGCCTGGTGCATCAGTTGGCCGAACGTGAGGGCCTGCTCCGAATCGGCCACTGCCAAGTCGTCGGGTCGGGCGCGCGCCAGTCCCGCCAACGCTTCGACGCAGGGGTCGATGCGCAACGCCATCACCACTTCCTCGCAACTATCCTGTTCATCGCTCGTCCGTAACCGCTGCAACGCCTGCTGGAGGGCCAAGATCACGCGTCGTGCTGCCGATTCGCGAGCGATCGATCCTTCGGGGGTGACGAAGCCGCGTCACCGGTGCGGTCGGGCCCCTTGGCCTGATCGTTGACCTGCCCCCTGAGGGTTTCAGGACCGCGTTCAGGACCGCGTTCAGAGTCACCCAACGGAGAAGCGGTGGCGTCACGCCATGGCTCGTGGTTTCGTTCACGCAGCCAGTTGCGGTCGACCTTGCCGCGATCGGTCAAGGGCAGCCGCTTATGCCGCACCAATACGGCCGGAACCAGATATTGGGGAAGGCGCTCCATTAAGCTTCGTCGAATGCCGCTCGCGGTCGTATCGCCCTCGCATTCGATATGGGCGACTAGGCGAAGACGCCCATGATCGAGATCCTGCGGATGAACTACCGCGTCCCGCACGCCTGCGACCGAACGCAACACCGCTTCGATCTCGGCGGGCTCGATCAGCCGACCATTCACCTTCACCATGTCATCGCGACGGCCACGAAAATGCAGCAGCCCATCCGCCTGCACACTCACCAAGTCCCCGGATCGCCAGTACCGCCTTCCGTCCTCCCCGATTCCGAACCTTCGCGCGGTCAGTTCCGGAGCCGCCTCGTATTTTTCTACGACGTCTCCCACGACGACCAGTTCGTACAGGTCCTCGCTTCCATCCAGCGGTTCCAGCCGCACATTCGAGGGATCCAACGGGACGCCCAGGGGCGTGGTGCCCGTTGCCGCTGGCACCTCCGGACCGATCGAATGCTCCACCAGAACCCCCGCAGCCTCCGAGGCAGCGTAGAGCGACTGGACGGTGACCTGCTCCGCACACAGTCGGCGAATCTCGGAGACGACGGACCAGTCGAGCCCCTCGCCGAACGTCATCACATGCCGCACCGTGGGCAGCCGTCGACCGCCGAGTGACGCGTGCAGCGCACGGACCAGCGAAGGCGTCACCGCCATGCAGTCGATGCCGCTTCGTTCGAGGAGACTTGGAATCTGCGAGGGCGGCACGGCCTCCAGATCGATCAGCGTGGCTCTTCGCCCCAGCGCGGGCAGTTGAACCGCGAACACGTTGCCGGCAACGAAGTTCAGCGGAGCGAAAACCGCCGAATGGGTCCAGGGGCCAAGCAACCTTGGATGTTCCCAGATGCGCCAGGATTTCGCCAGGTCGCGTCCCGTGCGGACCACCGCCTTGGGAGTTCCCGTGGACCCGGACGTGAAGAACATGGAGGAGACCGCCTCGGGATCGACCGCCCGGGGCGCGATCGCCGAAGCGGAAGCCAACGGACGGTCCACCGCCACGACCCGACGATCGAGCAGTTCATCCCCCAAAGTCCCGGTGGCATCGAGCTGAATTCCCGGCCGAGCTATGTCCAGCATCTGCCGCAACCTAGGCAAGGGTTCCGCGGCATCGAGCGGCACCAGGGGCATGCCCGCCCACTTCACTGCCACCAGCGCGGTGACGCCGCGACCGAACGATTGACGAAGACGGCGACGGGCCGATGCTCAGGCGGAGGCGCGTCGACGCATGAGACCAGCAAACTGGCGACACTACTCGCTCGACGCACCAGTTGCTCGTATGTGAGAGACGTCTGCAGGTCGGCCACTGCGATCGCGTGCGGATCAACCTCCGCGAGCCGGATCAGCCGTCCTACCAAGGGATAAACGGCGCGATCCATGACGTTGATCCGTTCCGCGGGCCACCCGCATTGCCGAAATCCCTGAGTTCGAAAGAGGGTCGCCGGCGCGTCCATCGCACTCGACCCGGGGTTAGCTTAGGCAACTATTAGAGCCTAAGCAAGGTTCCCCCGATCCTCTCTTGCCCGATTACGGCTCCACGGGCAAGGCGAGGGCTTCCGTGAAGCGGTCGAACCAGTTGGAGAGGCAGGTGACGTAGACGACTTCCGCGACTTCGTGATCGGAGAAGTGTTTGCGCAGGCGGGCGATATCGTCATCGGCGATCTGCTGCGGGTAGGCGGTCAGCTTGCGAGCGAATCGCAGCGCCTCGGCCGAACCCGATTCGCCCGAAGTCCACTCCTGCTCACCGCGGAACACTTCGTCGCCCGACACTCCCAACGCTTGCAGTTCGCGCCAGGCGTGGGCGATGGCGTAGGTCGCGCGGTTTTCGCGGGCGCTGGTCCAGCGGATCCGGGCCTTCAGTTCGGCCGGAATCTTGCCTTCCGTCGCCACCGCCTTCCATGCCTTCTGCTGTCCCTCGGCCGTCTTGGGAAACGCCGCCAGAACTCGCACCCAGGCGGGCTGTCCGGCAGGCGATTCGGATACCGTGACACGCGGCGAACGGTTTCGCGCCGCCTCCACCTGCTGCGTTACCTCCGCGGCACTTGGCAGCGGACCTCGCGAACGCGGCAGTTCAATGGCCACCTTGGATCGTGTGGCTCGAAAGCGATCCGAGGTCGGCGTATCCAGCTTCAGCGGCTCGTCGCGAAATAGATCGTCCTGGGGAATCCCCAAGGAATCGGTCCAGCGATTCGTCGAATTGTTGGACGCGATCGTGAAGACGATCTCCACGATCTGCTGCTCGTTAAAATGCAGCCTGAGCTGTTCGATGTCTGCATCGCCGATCTGGTCCGGCTCAAGCGTCAGCTTGCGCGCGAATTCCAACGCAGCGCGATCGGCTGGCGAGAACTCCTCCCACTGCGAATCGAGGGCGGCAATCTGGTCCTCGGTCATGCCAGCCGTGAGGAGTTTGTGCTCCTGGTGCCCCAGGCAATAGTGGCAGTTGTTGACGCGCGACACGATCCAGAAGAGCCGCGTCTTGAACGCATAGTCGAGGTTCATTTCCGGAGCGGGCTGGCCCGGTTGGGGAGGTCCCCCCGTGCGAGGCTGGGCCCAGGAGGCGGGTAGGTAGTATTCGCGCATGCGGCCGTTGTTGACCAGCGTCGCCGCGGACCGTCCCTTCTCGCCGGCCACGGTACCGGACGCGCTAACCGCGCGGCTGCTCGGCGATACAAAATCGGCGGGCGGCAAGGG
>CAZUJM010000322.1:0-5778 GCA_964620405.1 uncultured Pirellulaceae bacterium
CGACAACGACCGCGAGGACCTGGGATCCCTTTTCTTCGATGCCGATCTCGATGGCGACCAAGACCTCTACGTCGTCAGCGGCAGCGTCGAATGCGAGCCGGGGGACCCGACGCTGCAGGATCGCCTCTACTTGAATAACGGGCGTGGCGAGTTTGCGAAGGCTCCAGACGACGCGCTGCCCGCGATGCGCGACAGCGGCAGCCACGTGTGCGCCGCGGACTACGATCGCGACGGCGACCTCGACCTCTTTGTCGGCGGTCGTGTCGTCCCGGGCCAGTATCCGGTGACGCCCGCCAGCCATCTACTGCGCAACGAAAGCACGCCGGGAAAACCCGCGTTTGTCGACGCCTCCGACGAGGTGGCCCCGGGCCTCGCCGCCACGGGCCTCGTCACCTCCGCCGTCTGGTCCGATGCCGATGGCGATGGCTGGGTCGATCTGATGGTGGCCCACGAATGGGGGCCGGTGAAGTACTATCGCAACGAGCCCGCGGGCGATGGAGACGCGGCGGCGGATAACGCTTCCGCTCGACGACTCGTCGAGCGCACGGCCGACACGGGCCTGGGCGAGCGACTCGGCTGGTGGAACGGCATCGCCGGCCGCGACCTCGATCTCGATGGCGACATCGATTACGTCGTGACCAACACCGGCCTGAATACGACGTACCACGCAAGCGATGAGAAGCCCGAGCTGCTCTACTATGGCGACTTCGACGGCACCGGCAAGCCGCAACTCGTGGAGGCCAAGTTCGAGAAGGACAAGTGCTTCCCGCGCCGCGGCTACAGCTGCTCCAGCACAGCCATGCCGTTCCTGAAGGACAAGGTGCAGTCGTACCACCGGTTCGGCATCTCCACGCTGCAGGACATCTACACCTCGCCGAAACTCGACGCGTCCCTGCGCCTCATGGCGAACACGCTGGAGGCCGGCGTCTGGGTGAACACCGGGCCGCGTTCGAGCGATGGACTGCCACAGTTTCGCTTCCAGCCGCTGCCGAGTCTCGCGCAGCTGGCACCGACGTTCGGCGTCGTCATCTCCGACTTCGACGCCGATGGCTGGCCCGACTGCTTCCTGGCGCAAAACTTCTTCTCGCCGCAACTGGAGACGGGACGCATGGACTCGGGACTCGCCGTGCTGCTGCGTGGCCGTGGCCCGACGGCGGACGGCGGCATCCAGCTCGACGCCGTGTGGCCACGCGAAAGCGGCATCCTGATCCCGGGCGACGCGAAGGCGGTGGGCACGTCGGACATCAACCGCGATGGCTGGCCCGATCTGCTGGTGACCGTCAACAACGGACCGATCGAAGCGTACGAGTGCCGACCGGATGCGAGGAACCGTCTGTTGCGTGTGAAGCTCCAGGGGCGAGCGGGCAACCTCGATGCGTCCGGCGCCTCGGTCGCGGTACGCTTCGAGAACACGGCGACGCCGGTGCAGCGAGCGGAAGTGCAGTCGGGAGCCGGCTACCTGTCGCAGTCGTCGCATGAACTGGCCTTCGGCTGCGGCGCCGAGGCTCGCCCGACCGCGGTCGAAGTCCGCTGGCCCGACGGTAAGACCAGCCAGCACCAGATTCCACGCAACCAGTGGCAGCTGACGATTTCGCAGCCGGAGTGAGCAGCCCCGCCTGGCACGGCTTCCCCTCCGTGTCCCTCCGTGCAAATCTCCGCGCCCTCCGTGGTGAAATCCCCCTGGCATTTCGTTGTTACCACGGAGAGCACCGAGGCTCTCACGGAGGCCCAACAAAAAAACCGCCGGGTCCGCAGACCCGGCGGTTTCACGTTGCTACGACAAACGAACCGACCGAGGTGATTAACCGCGGCGGCGGCGGGCGAAGCCGAACAGCGAGCCGAGGCTCAGCATCAGCAGAGCCAGCGACGACGGTTCGGGCACGGCGGCCACGGCAGCGCGAGGACCAGCGTCATAACCGCCGTCCTGGAACGCCGCGACGAAGTCGCTCGTGGTGAACTTCTTGTCACCGGTCCAGTCGCCTTCCGACCACGAGGCATTCGTGCCCGTTTCGAACTTGCCAACCTGGAAGACCGCCACGAAGTCGGTCGAGTTGAAGAAGCCGTCGAGGTTGGCGTCACCCACCCAGGTCTTCTTCAGGTCGGCAACCCACTTCTGGCGATCGGCATAGTTCACGTTGCCGTCCCCGTTGAGGTCGTACGAAGCAGGACCGTTCGCGGCGATCGCGTCGGACTGCATGTCGAGGTCCCCGGCGTCGAGCGAACCGTTGCCGTTGTAGTCACCCAGGAGACCACCGGAGCCAAACGTCACGCGTCCCGTCAGCGAGCTGAAGGTCCACGTGTGCGCCGGATTCACCGAAGTGATCGTCGGCATGCCAATGATCGTATTGGCATCCACGATCTTGAAGGAGTCACCATTGGCGAACGAGCCGGTGCCGTTGATCAGGAAGGTGCTGCCCGTAACGTCCAGCGACGTCTTGTAGATCGCCGGATTCGGGTTCTTCACATTCAACACATCCGCGACGTCCGTGTTGCCATTGACGTCACACGACAGCGGTCGCTGCTGGATGTTGTCGACCTTGGCCGCGATCACACCGCTGAGCAGTTCACGCGCGTTCGATCGCAGGTGCGTGTCGGGAATGAGCAAGCCCGCCACATCTTCCTGGGCGATGCCGCCGGTCACATCCTCGGGGAACCCAACCGCACCACCGACGCGCTGGCCGGCCGGCTTGTTGGGATTGTAGTCCCAGTAGATGATGCCCGCGTCCGTACCACCGCCTTCGCCCATCGCGAACTCGACGGCACGCCACTCGCCAGCTCCGCCCACCGTGAAGTTGGCTTCGCCGTAACCCTGACCACCACTGTTCTCGGTGCGGTACAGGTTGGTCCAGGCGTTGTCGTCGATGAGGACTTCGTCGGGCGAGTCACCCGCGACGCCGTTCTTGTTCATGTCGACGGCAAAGTAGGTGTAGTCGTCGATACCATCGGTGAACCGGTAGGTGCCCGATTCCGGGACGAACAGCTCGCCCTTCGCCTTGACGACGTAGTCGCTGTTGTCATTCCCGTTGAAGGTATCGCCGATCACCTGCTCGGGGTACTTCACGAGGTTCGCGGATGGCGGATCCTGGTTGCCCGTCCACCAGCTGGAGCCGTGCGTGGCACGGAAGGGAGCCACGACCGGATCCTGCGACTCGGCGACGGCATTGACGCCATCGATGTTGCCGGGATTTCCAGCCTTGTACCAGCTCTGCTGCAGACCCGGGCCGATCTTGTCGGGGCCGTAGACTTCGTTAGTCTTCGTGCCCTCGTACGTCTTCGTGCCGATCGTGTTCTGACCCGCGACGTAAATCGGCGGAATCGTTTCGCAACCAGCAACATCCGCATCCGTCCTGATCTCGATGTTGTCGATGTGGTGGTACGCGTTGGCACCACCCGTACGACCACCGAACACCAACTGGCCCGGGCTGGACGAGTAGGCGATCTTGTCGTCGAACACCGACGCTCCCTTGTAGCTCACCGAGAGGTAAGGCGACGTGAGCTGGTTGATGCACACCTTGATCGCGAGCGGAGCCCAACCGAGGTCGGACGCCAAGCTCTCGAACGGCACGTTCGCCGGACCGGTCTGCAGCGAGGTCTTGTCGGACGCATCGCCATTGAGCGTCGGGAAAGCGACCTGCTTAATCAGCTCGTTGTCGATGCGGGTGCTCATGCCGACCACATCGCCGTTACCGCTGTCCCACTCGTCGAACCCGATCGCCAAGCCGGTCTGCGTACCTTCTTCGGGCAGGTTCGCTTCACCACCCGGGCTGGCAGCCCAGCCTGAACCGTCGGCGAGCACCGGATCATCGGGGCGAGCGAAGTTGAAGCTGAAACCGTCTGCGGGGCGATCGGTACCACCACCGACGCGGAGATCGGCCGTGATGGAGAACGCCTTCAGCGCCTTGCCCTTCCCCAAGTCCGGGAAGACAATCGCGCCGGATTGGCTGTTCGCCGCATCGGTCACGCTGAGGTAGCCGGAGTTGTTCACGCCGCCGTCGTTGCGCCATTCCGAAGTGCCGAAGAACGTCACGCCTTGATTGGACGGATCGGTCTCGAAATTGAGCTTGAACACTTCTGCTCGCGCATCCGAGACCAGAAGCGCCAGCGCGAGGCTGGCAATAGAAACACGAATTCTCATACACCCCACTCCCGTAAACTCAAAGAAGACAGGCAAGTACAGAAGCACAAAAAAGACACCGTGGACACTTAGAATCGCCTCCCGTGGCCATTCATCCAGAAGGGATCGCCGCGCCAGAAGGTCTGGTGCAAAGCGACGGACAAGCCACCTTGAGACTCCAAAAGCCCCTACTTTTTATCCGAAAAATAGGCTGGAGCAAGAGAATTCCTCAAGAGTTCGGGACGCTAGATGCGTGGGCGTTTCGACTCGCGCCAACTGTTCAGAAACGTGAACACCCGGGCAGGAAGCCTGGTCAAGGGCCCTTTCCGCTGGCCGGCTGGATTGTTTCGAAACTGAAACACCCAGAGTCCGGAGCCAAGATTGGGAGACGCGGCCCGGGGGATTCGCGGGGCCGAGTTCGGTTGACGCGACGGAGTCCGCGCTGGCCCAAGAAATCCCCCCAACTCCCCCGAAACCTGCAGAAAGGGGGTGGCGAACTCAGATAACCGGCCCAGCCCGCCCCGCCCTGTTCGGCATCCCGAAAAATTCTGCGGGCTGAAGGTGCTCTTTGACGCGTATCCAGTAGCGTCGAACGTTACGAAACACGGGGATTGGCAGCGGGGGTGGGGCCGTGAAAGCCCTCCCCGCGGGAGATGAACCACCATGATTTGCTTCGCTGTTCTGGCCGTCGTGACCTCACTTATCTATGCGGACGTCCTCTTCTCCCTGCGAAACCAGGCCGGCTTCGACTCTGAGTAGGAGAGCAGCAAAAAGGGGTCAGGACTCCTTTCGTGACGAGATGGGCTGAAAAGCAAGCCAACGCTTTTCCCACGAAAGGGGACCGGCCTCTTTTGGATCGCTCCTTCCGCGATGCCCAACGTACGGGCTTCGCGGGGACGTTTGCCTAGAGATCTTCCTCGTGGATCCACTGCCGAGTTGCCGGCGGCTGGTAGTCGGCGAGTCGGTCGAGCAGTTCCGCGGGGCAAGCGGCTTCGATGAGCATCTGTCGGTGGAGCGGTTGCAGGAAGCCTTCGGCCGCGGCGTGGTCAAGGAAACGGACGAGTCCGTCGTAGAACCGATGGACGTTCAGCAACCCGCAGGGTTTGCGATGCAGCCCGAGCTGTCCCCAGGTCCAGATCTCGAACAGCTCATCGAACGTGCCGATGCCGCCGGGCATGGCCACGAACGCGTCGGAGAGTTCGGCCATGAGGGCCTTTCGCTCGTGCATGGAGCCGACGACATGCATCTGGCTGAGCCCGGGGTGGGCCAGTTCCCGGGTGGCGAGGGCCTTGGGGATGACCCCGATCACCTGCCCGCCCAGTTCCAGCACGGCATCGGCAACGATGCCCATCAAGCCAACGCGGCCGCCGCCGTAAACAAGCTGCAGGTCGCGTTCTACGAGCACCCTGCCCAGCGCGCGAGCCCCCTCAGCAAACTCCGGCCGCCCCCCGGGGCTGGATCCGCAGTAGACACAGATACTTTTCATGGGCGGGGTCCTGGAAGCTGTCGCCACACGCCGGACGCGGCACCGGCCATGATAACCCAGCCAATCGCGCCGGCGACCCGAGGACGGCCGAAAACGGTCGCTGCGGCCCGACGTCGACCGCTCGGCCATACCCAAGTTCGGCACACGGAGTGTGCCGACTACTTGGCCGCGTCCTACG
>CAZUJM010000323.1:0-5757 GCA_964620405.1 uncultured Pirellulaceae bacterium
GTGACACCGACGCGTCCCGGACCGTTGTTGATGTAGACCGCCCGCCGCGCGCCCTTCGCGCGACCCAGGTAGTAGTCGTCATCGCCGTCGCCATCGACGTCGGACAAGGCCAGTCCGGGCCCCAACTGCGAATGCTGGTAGGGCAGCAGCGGCTGGCGGGCAAAGTCGTCGAAGGCCGTTTCGACATGGCGGAGCGCCGGGAAGTTGCGGGACGCGGTGAACTGCGGCGGCGTCTGGGGCTGCGGGGCCCGGGAAGCGGGCCGCGCGGCTTCGGGTTCGGTGATCGTGTACAGCTGGTCGGCAGCCAGGTCCTCGAAGGTCTGCCTCGCTCCCGACGGCCATTCGATCGTCAGCCGCTTCACCTCCGTGTCGTCTCCCAGGCCGAAGTGCAGGACGGGCTCATTGCACGAGACAAAACCCATCATGGGCGTCATCTGTCGCACCTGCTGGCCGCTGTTCGTCTTGATGCGCGCGACGGCGCCGATCCCCGAGCGATTGCTGCGCCGTCCAACCAGCCGCACGCGCAGGCGATGGTGCTCGGCCGAACGATTCTCAAAGATACTCAGCGGCTCCTCCAAATTGGCCACGACCAGGTCGAGGTCGCCGTCGTTGTCGAGGTCGCCATAAGCGGCCGAATAGCTCATGCCTCGCTTGCCGAGCCCCCAGGCCTGGCTGACGTTCTCGAACTGCAGGTCGCCCCGGTTGCGGAAGGCCAGGTTCTCCTCCCGGCGCGGCTCCATCGATTCCCAGATGTCCCATTCGGTCTTGCCGATGCGGTCCTTCTCCGACACCTTATGGTCCGAATGATTGAACATCCGCGCGGCGCCGTTGGTAAAGAACACGTCGAGCCATCCGTCGTTGTCGAGGTCAGCCAGCTTTGCGGCCCACTGCCAGTCGGAACTCGCGACGCCCGCCTGGAACGCTGCCTCCAGGAACCGTGGCGTGCCCGTGTTGATGAGCAGGGCGTTCCGCATGTACTGTCGCGGTTCGGCCGTCTTCATGAACTCCGTGTTGACGCTCATGTCCCCCATCGTCACCTTCGAACGGTAGTGGGTGGTTCCCGCCATGTCACTGGTGAGCAGGTCGATCAGGCCGTCGTTGTTGACGTCGCCCGCCTCGCTGCCCATGCTGAACCAGGTGGTGTGCGGGAACGCCTGGCGGATGACGTCGGTGAAGGTGCCATTGCCGTTGTTCCGATAGAGCTGGTCGGGCACCTTGAAATCGTTGGCGATGTAGAGGTCGGGCAGTCCGTCCTGGTCGAAGTCCCACCAGAGCGCGGAGTTGCCGACACCCAGGCCTTCCAGGCCCGCCTTGCGCGTCACGTTGGTAAAACGAATGGGCCCCGACTTGGCTTGGGCCGCGTTGTTCTGCAGCAGGTAGTCCTCGCGGCCCACGTTGGTGAACAGCGGCTTGCCGCCCACTCCCCGGACAATCCCGTAGTACTTGCGAAACTCCTCCTTCACGAAGTACTGCCCGTTTTCCTCCACCACCGGCGGCTTCGCCGGACGGCCCGCCGGGTCCACATACTGGTAGCCGGTGACCAGCAGATCGAGGTCGCCGTCGAGGTCGTAGTCGCAAAAGGCCGGCATGAACGACGCGTCCACCAGGTTCAGCCCGAACGCCTCCGCCGATTCGACCAGCCGCAGCGGTTCGCCCTCACGGGACTCGTTGAGGTACAGCGCGTTCGGCGAATCGTAGTTGCAGACGTACAGGTCAAGGTCGCCGTCGTTGTCGATGTCGACCATGGCGGCGCCCGCGCCCCACGCGTCGCCTCCGTCGACCCCGGCTTCCTCCGTGGCGTCGCGGAATCGCATGCCTGCCGATCCATCCGCTGCAGGCACCTGCAGGTAGAGCCGATTACGGACGGGACCGCCCGTGACGAACAGGTCTTGGAGCCCATCGCCATTCAGGTCGCCGATCGCCACGCCGGGCGACGCATAGCCGCCGATGTAAAGGAACTTGAGCGGATGGCGGATGTCGATGGGCTGCACGAAGTCGACGCCCGTCTGGGCGGGCGCGAGTTCCACGAAGCGAGGGCCGAGTTTCGCATCGCCCGGAGACTGGGTCGGCGGGTTTTGCGTCGGCGAGTTTTGCGTCGCTGGCGATTGCCCGCGCTGCGGCAGGGCCTGTCCCACGAGGCCCTCCCGGTCGGCTCCCAGACTGACGGCAGGCAGGAACGTCAACCCCGCCACGACAAGACGCAGCACCACCGGGACAGTCGCCTGTCCACGGAATCTTGGACCCGGCATTTCGACGCACTCCAACAGACCACACTTGAGAGATCAGCCGCTGCACGACGCTCGCAATATATCATAGGAGGAATTGGCAGTGCCACGCGCGCGCCTGTCGAGCTTACCGCCGCCAGCGGCGCGTCAGCGCCCGCGCTAGGTCTTGGGGCATCCTGCGACGTCCGCAGTCGCGTTGCAGAAGAGGAGTGAGCGTAGCGTGTGCGTGGATCGTCCGGCCGTGGCCTCTAGGGCTGCTTGCCAAGCTGCCGAGCCTGGGCGATTGCCTGCCGGGCGATACGATTGCCGGGCTCCAGTTCCAGTACCCGTTCCAGTTGCCGAATCGCCTCCTCGCCCTTGGAGAGCTTCAGGTAGAGCAGCCCCAGGTTCATCTGGGCGGCCACATCCCGGGGCAGCAGTCGGGCCACGGCCGCGTAGTGTGGTTCCGCGGCCTCGTACTGCGACTCGTTGACATACTGTTCGCCCAGCTTCTGGTGTGCGGGCAGGTAGTCGGGATCAGCCTGCGTGGCCTGTTCCAGAAGCTCCCACGCACGCGTCGCGTCACCCTGGCGGGCAACCACCTGGGCCCAGTTCTGGTACGCTTCGGCGTAGTCAGGTTTCAGGGCCACCGCCTGCTGGAACTCCGCGTAGCATTCGTCCAGCTTCTCCCGGTGGGACAGGCAGATACCCAGGCTGTTGTGGACGCCCGGGTGTTCGGGACGCAGTTCCAGCGAACGCCGTAACGCCTGCTCGGCCTGCTCCCACTGCTTCGCTCGATTCAAGGCCATGCCGAAGCGGTAGTGGGATTCGAAGTGGTGGGGCAGCTGTTCGGCGATCAAACGCCACTGTTCGGCGGCGCCGTTCATGTCGCCGGTGGATTCGAGCAGCAAGCTGAACTGCCGCCGCAGCATCCAGTCCTGCGGGTGCTGTTCCAGCAGTTCCCGGTAACTTGCGACGGCCGACCGGGCCGCCTGCGCGGTCATCGCTCGTGACAGTCGCGCTCGCTGCTCGTCCAGTTGCTGGAGGCGGCGCGCGTGGTTGGTCTGCTGGTCGAAGGGCGGGGCGTTGAACCGGGCTTTGACGTCGTTGAGGACCAGCAGCTGATGGTACGGCGTGACACCCAGGCGCGCGGCGCACTGCTGCTCGTCAGGCCACGCAGAGTCTGAACCTGCCGGCAGCTTCAGCAACTCCGCCAGCGTGTCTGCGAACTGCCGCGCGAGCCGATAGTTGCCGGCGAAATTCAGGTGCACGTGCTCGTAAAGAAACTCATCGCCGACGATGGCCTGCGGACTGGCCTCCGCGAACGATCGCTCGGCGTCAATCAGCCGTACGCGCTTATCGGATGCCGCATGGCGGGAGACGGTATCGCGAAGGATGTCGTTGAGACGCGTGTCGGCGCGGAACCGCAGTCCATCGAGGTCGCGCGCCCGTTCGAAGCAGCCCCGGGCCTCCTTCGCCTCGCCCGTCGCCAGCAGGCACTGGCCCAGGCGGAAATGCAGCTCCGCATGCTCGGCGTCGTATTGCAGCGCCTGGCGAAACGCGGCCACCGCGTCCGGCCATCGTTCCTCGTCCTGGGCGGCACACCCTTGTTGGTAAAACTGCTCCCACTCGGCGCGCGAGGTATCCGAGAAACCGCGGGCGTGCAGGGAGACAAAGGGGGAGAGGTCGCGCAGATTGCTGACCATGGTGCTGACCACGACCGGGACGCCCGCGCCCTCGGCCGTGTCGAGCAGGTCGTCGAGATTGGCTTCGAAGTGCTGGTAGACTCGCTGCAGTTCCGGTTCATCGTGCGATACCGTGTGCTCCAGGAACATGCCCATGCCGCCCCAGGACTTGGGGACGGCCTCGTTGGTTTCGGCGGCGCGACCGGAGAGCAGCTGTCCGAGGCGGGTCCGCTGCAAGGCCAGGTTGCCGCGAATGACCCACAGCGGCAGTCCGCTCTTCCCGAACACCGTGCCGGCGCCGTACGGCCCGTGCACTTCATTGTTGCCCATGTAGACCACCCACGCGTCAGCGTCGAGCATTCGGCAGTCGCCCGCGATGGGCAGGATGACATGGGAGTTGATGGCGGTGACGGCGGCGTTCGTCACTTCAAACGACTGATCGGGATAGCGAAGTTCCAGCAGAGCCTGCAGCATGCGAGGCAGCCCATACGCCGGTTCGGGGTCGCCCATGGCCGCAGATTCGCCGAAGACGACAATCCGCCGCAAGCCTGCGGGCTTCTGCGCGGCGACGGTAATCGGTTGTGGGCTGCGAGCGATTGCGCGCGGGAAGAACCGCCAGGCAAACTTGTAGTTGTCGACCAGTTGTCCGTCGTGGGTGGCCGATGGTTGCAGAAACGCCGTCGGGTAGCCAACGCCCCGGAAACGCAGCACGCCCTCCAGCAGGCCAAAGAAAAGCGCGGGAATGACCAGCAGCGCGCAGAGCCGGAAGGCCCAGATGCGCAGCTGCTTGTTCCCGTTCCTTCCCGCCGTCGGCTGGTGCGCGGCCTGCATGATGGACTCCGAGTAAACCCGTTGGTCGGTCCGTTCCCGGGCGGTCGTGACGCCCGCGAGGATTTTAGCATGGCGTCGGTGTCGCTGGTCGCTTCGTGCACGTCGGGCGAGTCGAGTCGGAGCGGTGTCACCCCGGATGCGCGGCCTCCCGTTGAAGGTTACCGGGGCGAAGTACGCGGAAGGACCAGGGTCCGGAGAGGTCCGTGGGCCCGCCAAGCCGTCCGGGGAAGGCCCTCGGGGTATGCGCTATTCGCGGTATGGTATTTTGTTCTGGTACTGCTTCAGTCGCTCCCGCAGCGAACGAGACTGCTCGGACTCCGCGTCGCTTTTCGCGAGTGCTTCCTCGGCGGAGCGGATGGCCTCGTCGAAGCGGCCCGCGGCGGCGTAGGCCGCGGCCAGCGTATCGAGAGTCGCCGGCAGTCGCCGTTGGGTCAGCCGACAGACTTTCTCCGCGACCTGCACGGCCTGTTCCGGATTCCGCACGCTCGCGTCCTGCGAGGTGGCCATCAGCCAGGCGACGTTATTGGCGACGGAAAGGTCCTGGGGCTGCAGGGACAGCATCTTCTGGTAGACCGCCAGCGAGCGACCGGGCTGGTCCGTCGCCCCATAAAGGCTGGCCAGCGCGGCCAGTGCGTCGTAGTGGGACGCATCGCACCGCAGAGCGCCTTGCAGCGCCGCTTGGGCCGCCTGGTACTCACGCTGTTTCGCGAGTGCCACGCCGGTCCGCAGGTAGGCGTCGGCGAGGGGCCCGCGGAACTGTTCGTACCATGAGGCCGGGGGACGCGTTATGTCGCTGGCTTGGTCCTGGTTCGTGCGCGCGGCGCCGTTCGACGCTTCCGGAGGCGGAATGTGCCGCAGCAGGTAGCCGAACGATGCTTCAGGCCGTTGCAGTTCGAGCAGTTTGACGGGGATCGCGAGCAGGTCGGGCGGCGCGGGCTGGATGTACCAGCGGCCGGGGAAGGGCAGGGCGAAGTCGCGCCACGCCGGGGATTCGTCACGCTGCACGCGGCGCAGGTCGGATGACAAGGTGTTGTCAT
>CAZUJM010000324.1:0-5652 GCA_964620405.1 uncultured Pirellulaceae bacterium
TGGGCGGATACCCGGGGCATGGCGACAGAAAGCGAACCGATGAAAACGGTCTGCCATGGCGAAGTGCCGATCGAAGTCGGAGGGGAAAAGGACAAGTGGAAGGGATGAGGAGAGAAAGGCGATGCCGCGATGCAACGACAACGCGGACGGCCTGTGCGGCCAAGCGTTGATCGAGCGGCGGGATGGAAAGTCGGGAGATGTGGTGAGTCGGAAATGAGGACGCGGCCTGCGCGCCCACTTTCGTATCGGTTTGCCGATCGCGAGAGGCCCAGGATTCGAGCGAGGTGCGGAATGGGTGAACCAGCCTGCGCAGATCTCCGGCGAGGGGGGACCGGGAGTGTGCGCCGGCCTTGGCATTCCGCGAAGGGGAGGCTCGGTTTTCGCGGTGCCAGTCCGGCCCGTTTCGAGCCTCGAGCGGGTTGCGCGGCCGGACGGGCTTGGCGGCGCGGCGCGGGTTGCCTGCGGCGCCCGCCGGCTCGCGGGACCATGTGCCCGCCAGGACGCTGGAAGCTGGCTGGAGACGTTCTCGCAACGCGAGGCGATTTTCGCGCGCCAGCGGAGGGCACGCTTCGCGCCGGTTGACGGTCTGTTGCCCGGGCGGGTAGACTCGCGGGATTAAACGATAATCTTGGGGATTCATGAAGAATACCCTCGCGGGCGTCCGGCTAAACGGAGGGATGCCGGGCGAGGAATGAAATGCGAGTGACCGCCTATGAATACTGCGATGTTGTCCCAGGCCGCCCAAGTCGCCCGTGGTCTGGCTATCGATGCTGTCCATGCCTGCAGTTCTGGTCATCTGGGGTTGCCGCTGGGCGCGGCGGAAATTGGGGCTGCCCTCTTTGGTGAGGCGTTGCAGTACCATCCCGACCATCCACGCTGGATCAACCGCGACCGATTCATTCTGTCGGCGGGCCACGGCAGCATGTTCCTCTACAGTTGGCTTCACCTGGCCGGCTACGATCTGCCGCTGCAGGAGTTGAAGAACTTCCGGCAGCTGCACAGCCGCACGCCGGGGCATCCCGAGTATGCCGAGACGCCGGGCGTGGAAGCGACCACGGGCCCGCTGGGCCAGGGCGTGGGCAACGCGGTGGGGTATGCGCTGAGTGCCAAGGTGTTGGCAGCGAAGTTCAATACGCCGAGCCACACGATCCTCGACTATCACGTGGTCGCTTTGGCCGGGGACGGCTGCCTGCAGGAAGGCGTGGCCAGCGAGTCGGCGGCCCTGGCCGGCCACCTGGGCCTCGATAACCTGATCCTGATCTACGATTCCAACGACGTCACGCTCGACGCGATGGCGAAGGTGACGCAGAGTGAGGATACGGCGGAGCGTTTTCGCTCGTACGGCTTCGATGTCGTGACGCTCGACGGCCATGATCTGGCAGGTTTCGTGAGGGCCTTCCAAGAAGCGCGGGCGGCGGACAATGGCCGTCCGAAGCTGATCATTGCCAAGACGGAGATTGGACGCGGGATCCCCGAGGTTGCGGGTACCGCGAAGGCGCACGGCGAAGGCGGCGCGAAGTTCGCCGATGCGGCGCGGAAGGCGATGGGGTTGCCTCCGGAGCATTTCCATGTGTCGACCGAGGTGCGTGCGTACTTCGCCGAGCATAAGGCACGCCTGGCCGCCAATTATGATGCGTGGTCGCGGACGTTCGCGGACTGGCAGAAGGCCGAGCCGGAGCGTGCGGCGTTGCTGGCTTCGGCCATTGAACGCAAGATCCCGGCCGACCTGCTGGATCGCGTTCCGACGTTCGCCGCCGACTTCAAGGATGCGACGCGTGGTGCAGGCGGAGTGGTCATCCAGGCGTTGGCGAAGGAACTGCCGATGCTGCTGACGGGCAGCGCGGACCTGTTCGGTTCGACGAAGAACTACATCAAGGACGGTGGCGATTTTTCGCATGACAACGCGCTGGGCCGCAACATCTGGTTTGGCATTCGCGAGCATGCGATGGGCGCGATCCTGAACGGCATGGCCTACGATGGCCTGCTGCTGCCGACGGGCGCGACGTTTGCCGTGTTCGCCGACTACCTGCGACCGTCGATCCGCCTGGCGGCGCTGTCGCACCTGCCGGTGGTCTACATCTTCACGCACGATTCGGTGGGTGTCGGCGAAGACGGTCCGACGCACCAGCCGGTGGAGACGGCGAGTGGCCTGCGCGTGATTCCGAATCTGGACGTGAGCCGCCCGGCGGACCCGGAGGAGGTGGCTGGCGCGTTTGTCGGCGCGTTGCAGCGGACCGACGGCCCAACCGTGCTGCTGCTTTCACGCCAGAACGTCCCGACGCTGAACCAGATTCCGGCGAGCGACCGACGGCAGGGCGCGCTGCGTGGCGGTTATGTGGCGGTCCGCGAGTCGGCGACGCTGGAACGCATCTTGATCGGGACGGGCAGCGAGCTGTCGCTGGCGATCGCGGCGGCCGAGAAGTTGGGCCCGGGAACGCGCGTGGTTTCATTGCCGTCGTTCGAGCGTTTCGATCGGCAGTCGGCCGAGTACCGCGAATCGGTGCTGCCGTCGGCCTGCAAGAAACGCGTGGCCATCGAAGCGGGCGTGACGGGCCTGTGGGCTCGCTATGTGGGTGACGCCGGCAAGGTGGTCGGCATCGACCGCTTCGGCATCAGCGCTCCCGGCCCGACCGTGATGAAGGAACTGGGCCTGACCGTCGAACACCTGGTCGAAGCGGCTCGGTAAGGCGACCATCGTGGAGCGCGACCATCATGGAGCGCGACCGTCCCGGTCGCACTGCTGCGCCGAGCAACTCGCGTCCTGCGTCTTCGGCGTCGCTTCGCGATGCGAGCGAAGACGCTCGCGCTCCAGCATGGGTCGCTACTCGACGAAAGCGACGACGCTCGCGCTCCTGCTACTTGCACCACCGAGCGATCGGTTGCGGTTCGACGCGAGCCGGGCGGCCGCCGCGGATCGTGTTGATCTCCTGCTCCGCCTTCGCCACCGCGGCCGCCGAGTCGTGCAGGGTGAAGCCGACCTGCATCGTGTGGCTCGCGCCGCCCGCCAGCTTTACCACGCGGCCATGCTGGCCTTCGAACGAACGCGGGTTCGGGAAGTTCGTGCCGGGCTCCAGGCCCGTGACAAAGCCGTCCTGCGTCGCTGTCTCATTCTTCCACAGCGTGAAGTACGGCAGTTGCCGTACATCCCAGTGCATGCTCGCGCCCAAGGTGCCGGCGCCGTTCTTGAGCAAAGCCTGCGTCTGGTGGCTGGAGTTCGCGTGCAGCTCCATGAAGTACACACGCTCCTCGGTGCCCGGAGTCGGCGCCGCAAAGGTCGACCAGTGGCCGATGCCTTCGGCCGCCCAGGCGTTACGTGGCACCACCAGCGATGCGGGCACGACCAACTCGGAGCCCGCGTCCAGCATCGGGGAGCCGAAGTTGCAGTGGTACAGCATCTGGATCTCGTCGGCCTTCGAGGAAAAATTCGTCACCTCGTCGCGGATCTCCAGCCCCGGCTGGTTGAACCGGGTGGTGATGGTCGTCGTCATGCGGAACTTGTGGAAGTGGAACCGCGATTCGTAGACGACGCCGCGGACGCGGATCAAGTCGTCCTCGATCGTCACTTCCACATACTGCGCGGGGCGGTTGGCGATCAGGCCATGCAGCGGATAGGTCAGCCGGCCCTTGTCATCGAAGTCGGGGGCTCCGTTGCTGGCCAGGCCGCAGCGGCAGACCCATTCGTCGAAACCGTCCAGCCAGCCGAGTCCCGAGTCGTCCTGCAGGTTGACGTACTTCGGGTGCACAGGACCCTGCACGGGCGACTGCCAGCCGATCGCCAGATCGCCCATCCAAGCCTTCCAAAGTCCCATGCCCCGGGTCGGCAGGATGGAGAACTCCAGACGCCCGTTGTGGATCCGAAGTTCCTCGACGCCCTGCGACAGGCCGGTCTTGTGCGTCTGGAACTGGATGCGGCTGCCGGCCGGCGCGCCCGGCAGGCTCGCCTCGCCCAGGTTCAGTAACGACTCCACATGATTCTTGGCCGCATCGAGGACGACCCAGGTCTTGGCTGCCATGGAAGGTTCCTTTCGTGTCGCTCGCGGAGTGGGGCCGGGATGGTCCCGCGCTGGATTCGGATTCGGATTCCGCCCCGGTTGTGCTCAAAACGCAGAGGCCGCGTTCCCGACGCGTGGGGGACGGTCACGCGGGATGTCGCGAGGCGCGGATTGCGGGCCTGCCTGCGAGGCATAGGTTAGCGGTTCCCCGGGGCCGATGGTAGCAGGAAAGCCGCGGGTTGCGCGGCTTGCATCGGCCTCAGGACCGCCCCGCCGCGCCCGGGCGGTTGCTTGCCAGAGGACTCCAAACCGAATAAAACATGCGTTCGCTTTTTTTCCGGGATGGTCCATACGCTCGCGTCCACGTTGCCAGGGCACAGGAGTTCCAAGCCGCATGAGTTCGCCAAACATCGTCAAGGGAGACAGCGTCGCTTCGATTCTGAACCAGGCCATGGACGCCACCGACGGTATCCTGCGGCTGACGCCGACCTGGGTGCCGCGGAGCTTCCTGCATCCGGGTAAGCGGATCAAGCTGCACCCGCACGACTGGTACGCGTACGGCGCCCATCGCGGCGGTATCGATGAACGCTGGTTCGGCAGCACGACCGAGGCGGCCAACGAGGGACGTGTCTGGCATGAAGGGCTCAGCTTCATCACGTTCCAGGGCAAGCAGTTCCTGCTCCGCGACGCCGTGCAGGAAGCGGGCTCCCGGCTGATCGGCCAATCCATGTACCAGAAGTACCAGAAGTGGCCGGTCTACTCGAAGTTCTTCGACAACATGGGCCCGATCCCGCACCACATGCACCAGTCGGCCGAGGATGCGGCGCTGGTCGGGCAGGAAGGCAAGCCGGAGAGCTACTACTTCTCGCCCCAGATGAACAACGTCGACAACAACTTCGCCTACACCTTCATGGGCCTCGAGCCGGGCACGACGAAGGACCAACTGAAACGCTGCCTCGAAAACTGGAACCGGGGTGACAACGGGATCCTGGACCTGTCGAAAGCCTACCGGCTGCAGCGAGGCACGGGCTGGTTGATCCCGCCCGGCGTGCTCCACGCGCCCGGTTCGCTGTGCACCTACGAGCCGCAGTGGGGCAGCGACGTGTTCGGCATGTTCCAGTCGCTCGTCGAAGGCCGCTCGGTGCCGTGGTCGCTGCTGGTCAAGGACATGCCGCCCGACAAGCACCAGGACCTCGACTTCATCATCGGGCAGCTCGACTGGGACAAGAACGTCGACACGCACTTCAAGGATAACAACTACTTGGAGCCGATCGTTGCCGCCAGCGGCGAAGGCTGGGTCGATCACTGGATCGTCTACGGCCAGGTGGGCGGCAAGCAGCTGTTCAGCGCTCGCGAACTGACGCTCATGCCCGGCGCGAAGTGCACGTTGCGGGATCCGGGCGCCAGCGGCTGGATCACGGTCCAAGGCTCGGGACGCATCGGCAAGCTGAACCTGCAGACACCGGCCATGATCCGGTTCGGCGAAGAGACCGAGGACGAAGTGTTCATCACGCACGAAGCGGCGCAGCGCGGCGTGGTCGTCGAGAACACGGGCCGCGAACCGCTCGTGAGTCTCCGTTACTTCGGCCCGGATGCGTTCGACAAAGTTCCCAACGTCGGCGACTATCGCCGGGCTTAGTCTGACGACGAGCTGCCGGCG
>CAZUJM010000325.1:0-1186 GCA_964620405.1 uncultured Pirellulaceae bacterium
ACGCGCAGTCGCGGATGGCCGACTTCTGGATCGACATTGAAAAGCTGCCGCATGCGGAACTGGACCGCGTGCGGGGCGTGCGTGGCGTGAGCGAGCTGCGGCCGCGGATCATGCAGACGGTGCGCGTCGACCTGCCGCAGGTGGAACGACCGTTGGCGGGCACGATCCTGTCGATGCCGGCCGAACCGCGCCCAGTGATCAACAACCTCGTCATGCGCCGCGGCAGTTACTTCACGCAGGACCGCCGCGAGGAGGTGATCGTCAGCGACACCTTCGCCACCTACCATGGAATCAAACCAGGCGACCGGCTGCACATCCTGCTCAACGATCGCCGCCAGGAACTGTTCGTCGTCGGCACGGCGATCGGCGCGGAGTTCGTGTTCGCGCGGCCTCCGGGCGCCATGATTCCCGACGCCTCGGGATATGTCGTGCTGTTCGTCAAGGAACAGTTCGCGGAGGAGATCACGAACCTGCAGGGAGCGGCCAACCAGCTGGTGGGCCTGTTGACTCCTGAGTTCAAGCAGCAGCCGCGCCGCGTGCTGGACCAGGTGGAGCGACGTCTGGAGCCGATCGGCGAGGCGACGTCGACCCCGCTGGCAGAACACGGCTCGCACCTGCAGCTGACCAGCGACCTGCAGAGCCTGCGAACGGTGAACCTCGTCGTGCCCTCCGTCTTCCTCGCCGTCGCGGCCCTGATCCTCGATGTGCTCATGGTCCGCATCACCCAGCAGCAGCGGACGCTGGTGGGCATGCTGAAGGCGATCGGTTACAGCAACGGCCAGCTGCTTGGGCACTTCCTGAAATTTGGGGCCGTCGTGGGCGGCTGTGGCGGACTGCTGGGAGCCGGCTTCGGCTACTGGCTGGCAGGCTACATCCTGGGCCTCTTCCGTCGGTTCTACGAGTTTCCGCGGATGATCAACCAGCCGTATCCGGGGATCGTGGCGGCGTGCGTGCTGCTGAGCATGGCGATGGCGATGCTGGGCACGCTGCGCGGCGCGTGGCAGGTGATGCGACTCCGGCCGGCCGAAGCGATGCGGCCGCGTCCGCCCGAAGTCGGCCGCCGGGTGTTCCTTGAACGCTGGACCTGGCTCTGGCGTCGCCTGGGGTTTCGCTGGCAGATGGTGCTCCGCGGCATCGTGCGGCACCGGCTCCGCGTCTTCACCGGCGTGTTCGCGTCCATGATGGG
>CAZUJM010000325.1:1196-4305 GCA_964620405.1 uncultured Pirellulaceae bacterium
AGTCGCGCTCAGACGATCGAGGTAGGCCCGGATGCCCTGGCCTACGGTGTTATCCTGCGCCTTCACGGCAGCGAGGGCCTTCTGGCGTGCTTCGGCCAGCCCTTCCTCGCTGAGTCCGTATTCCTTGGCCTGGGCGCTGAGATCGTCGAACTGCTTGCCGATCGCCTCCAGCTGCCGCACGAGCGTTTGCGCCGGCGTCTCGGTGAGCGCGCGGATGGTGTCGCGGACGACAGAGAATCCTTCCACGAACTGCTGCAGTTCACGTTCGAGAAGCTGATGGTCAGTGACATGGACCTGACGTTCAAGAGCGAGGTCGATTATGGAGGCTTCCTGGAAGCGCGGCGCCTGCCCGGCGTGGACCAGGCCGAACCGCTGCTGGCGGTGGCCTGCACGTTCCACCAGGGACACCATTCGAAGCGGTCCACGATCACCGGCCTGCGCGAAGGCGCGCGGCTCACAGTGCCACGCAACACCCGCGGACAGATCGTCCCGATTCCCGACGAAGGTCTCGTGCTGACGCGACGCCTCGCCGAGATCCTGCATGTGAAGCCCGGAGGCTCGGTGGAGTTCGTGCCGCTGAAGGGACAGCGACGGCGGATTCGCGCGCAGGTCGCCCAGGTCGTCGAGAGCTATGTCGGCACCGACTGCTATGCGCGCGACACCTACCTCAACCGGCTCGTCGGCGAACAGCAGGCCGTGTCGATCGTGCAGGCCAAACTGCAACCGGGCGCGGAAGTGACGCGGGAGTTCTATCGCGCGCTGAAGGCCACGCCGCGACTCGAAGGATACTCGGCGCTCCGCGAACAGAAGGTGCAGCTCGAGACGCTGCTCAAGCCGCTCAAAGTCGTCAACAAGTTCCTGATCGCGTTCGCCGGATTGCTGTTCTGCGGAGGCATCGTGACGTCGTCGCTGATTTCGCTGGCGGAACGGCGGCAGGAGATCGCCACGCTCCGCGTCCTCGGCTACCAGCCTCGCCAGGTCGGCGGGATCTTCCTCCGCGAAAGCCTCATCGTCAACTCCATCGGCATCACCCTGGGCCTGCCGGTCGGATATGCCTTCGCCTACTACATCAACTACTTCGTGGGGACCGATATCACCCGCCTGCCGTTCGTGCTGGAGCGATCCACGTGGGCGATGACCGTGCTGCTCGGCATCCTGTTCACCGGACTGGGATACCTGCCCGTCTATCGAGCGGTGCGGCGGCTGGACTGGATCGGCGCGCTGAATGTGAACGAGTGACCGTGCTCGGGGCGAAACGCATGCATCGCCCCATGCGAGCGGCTCAGACGCCCATCTGCACGTCGCTCAGCGGAGCTTCCCCGCTGGAGAAGAGCGGCGATGGGGACACTTCCGGACTGGTGACGCCGGTAGCGAACGGGGCTGGGTCCGCGGGCGTGAAGATCGGAGCCAGGGCCGGAGGGAGCGACGGGGCGTGGGGACGCGTCGCGGGGCTCGAAGCGGCTGGGCTCGCCAGCGGTGGATTGGCGAAGGCGGCATTCGATGCCGTGGCCACGGTGCCCAGGCCTTCGTGGACAGACACGCGATTGCCGCCGCCTCGGACGGCGTGCCACAACGAATCCAGCGTCCGCTGCAGGATCGACGCGGGCAGTTCGGCGGCATGCGGCGCGGCCAGGGCGAGGCTGACGGTCAGCTGCAGCTCCACGCCCGCATGCTGCAGGCGGCGGGCTTGGCAGACCTGCGCCCGCAACCGTTCGGCCGGAATGAATGCCTCTTCCAGATGCGTGTTCGGCATCAGCACTGCGAACTGGTCTTCATCGAAGCGGGCAATCAGGTCCACGTCGCGCAGCACTTCGCGCAGGCACTCGGCCACCAACGCGTTCACCTGGCGACGCAGTTCCCGGTCCACGCCGCCGGGCGCGTCGAAGTCGTCGACCTGCACGAGCATCACGGAGAGCGGGCCGTCGTAGCGACGGCTTTCGGCCAGACGCCGCCGCAGCTCCTCCTCGAAAACGCGGCGTGTCGGCAGGCCGGTTAGCGCGTCGGCGTAGTGGTCGTGCTGGCGGGATGATAGGGAATTGGCCGGACGAGCGGGCGTCTTGCCAAACTGTTCGTTGCGGTTCCCATCATGGAAGTGGCAGCAGTTGCGGCCGAGCTGCTTGGAAGCGTAGAGCGCCTGGTCGGCACGGCGCAACAGGTCCTCGCGCTGCTCGCCCCGCAGGATCTCCGCGACGCCCAGGCTGATGGTCACCTGGATCGGCTGGCCGTCAATGGTGCATGGGGACAGTTCGATGCTCTCCCGCACACGCTCCGCCACCCGCCTCGCTTCGCCGCCCGGAGTATTCGGCATCACGATGACAAACTCCTCGCCGCCATACCGCGATACGAGGTCGGTCTCGCGACACTGCTCCGACAGGATCTCGGCCACCCGGCGAAGCACGTCATCGCCCGCCGGATGCCCGTAGGTGTCGTTGAGCCGCTTGAAGTGGTCGATGTCCAGCAGGATCAGCGACAGGGCCGAACGCTGCCGATTCCACTCGGTGACGCGGCGCGTCAGTTCGTATTCGAAGGCGCGGCGGTTGGCCACGCCCGTCAAGGCGTCGGACAGCGTGTCGGTGCGATGCGCCTCCGTCAGCCGCGCCATCTCCCGCCGACGCGAATCGCTCAGCGAACCGATGATCACGGCCTGCAGGCCCAGAACGCCCCCCCACACGCCCAACCCCAGCCACTCCAGCACCGTCGACTGATGCCAGACGGCCACGACTGCCGAGACAATGCTCAGCAACACCGTCTGCCCCACCCGATGCCGGCCTCCCAGCATGCCGGCCAGGCCCGTGGGCAGGAAGTAGAGCGACAGGACGGGGTAACGCAGCGCGGGCGTCGACGCGAGAAGCAGCGACAACCCGGCCACGGATCCGGCCAGAACCCATTCGATTTTTCGCGGATTACCCCACACCCGAGGGACCCTCTCTGGACGACTGGCTGGCTGATGTGTCGAATTCAAGGCCGTGCCGAATACGAGGCTGTGTGATCTCAAGGCGGTGCGGTTCCGAACCCCGACAAGCCTCGCTCGTCACAAGCCCGACGGACAGCCCTGGAACGAAAGCTGCTGCTGGAGAGCGACTGCCGAGGCCCGATCCAAAGACCCAGG
>CAZUJM010000325.1:4315-5638 GCA_964620405.1 uncultured Pirellulaceae bacterium
CAAACGTAGAACCGTTTACTGGCGGGCTCAAATGGAGCCGGTCATTTTCAAAGGATTCGAGGCCGCCGCGTCCCAAAGCGGCCGGCATCGCAACGCCCCCCCATCGTACCGTCCGACGACACCGGGATTTTCAAGGCCCTGGAGAGTCCTGAATGGCCCGCATTGATGGCGAGTTGATTCGACAGGCATGCGTCATCCCCTTCCGCATCCAGCAGGGGACGCTGAAGTTTTGCCTGATCACATCCCTGAAGAAGAAGAAGTGGATCTTCCCCAAGGGCGTTGTCGAACCGGGAGAAACACCGGCCGAAACCGGGCTCAAGGAGGCCTGGGAAGAAGCGGGCCTGCGCGGCCAGATCGTCGGCGAGCCCGTCGGCAGCTATGCCGATCGCAAGTGGCAGGCCCAGATGGATGTCTGCGTGCTGCTGATGAGCGTCACGCAATGCGAAGACGACTGGCCCGAAATGCGGAAGCGGCAACGAGCGTGGATGTCCCCGGCCATGACCCTGGAAAACCTGCCCCCAGGTCCTCTCAAGATGCTCTTCGAGCAGGTGCTCCGCACGCCCCTGGCCACCGCCGACCCCGTGCGGAACTGAAGCGGCTACGACAACCGGGCCGCTTTCGGTAGTCGGCACACGCCGTGTGCCGAACGAACTGCCGCCGGGCCCTGGTCGCCCGTGCTCCACGCCCAACCACTCGCCGCGCTGCGAACCAGCCGTCGATCGTCGTCCGCAGCCCCCGCCCGGCTCACGCCGTGTGCCGACTACGCGTTCGGGTCGCTGGGGGGCGAGTTGGATTCCAAGAACTTCTGGTAGTTGGCCTTGAGCGCGTCCAACAGCGGCGGGACGTGGGGCGCGGCCATGAAGATGCGGCTCGACACGGCCGCGTTCGGGTAGAACTGCGTGACGAAGTCAAAACAGAACTCCGCGGCCGAATGACGGATCATCACCCCCTCCGCGAAGTGGCCGGCCAACTCCTCGTCCGCCACCTTGATGCTGTCGTAAAACTCCTCGATCGACGGCCTCTGTGCCGATGCAGGCGGTTTGGGAAGCGTCATCGGCTGGCCGAATCGCTGCTGGTAGTTCCCCAGGTTCTGGTCCAGGGCCTGGATGAAACGCGGCATCACCTGGTGGGGCACCACCACGCGACGGACCAGATGGCTGGGGATTCCCATCTGCTGGAGAAAGTCGAGCACGAAGGCGTTCGGCCCGTTCATGATGATGGCACCGGTGCTCACCACGCCATAACCGACCGAAGCCGGCACGCGCGCCGTGATCCCGGGCACCTGCACCTGCTCGTGTTGCGCGTCGCCGCCTGAAGGCTCCG
>CAZUJM010000326.1:0-5636 GCA_964620405.1 uncultured Pirellulaceae bacterium
CTGATTCCTTCGCGGGGGACATATCGCGACGGCCTCCTTGGGAAAGGGCTGCAGGCGGAGAAGGGCGGGGCAGGGGCGGGCATGCCGGCTCGATTTCCGGCGCGCGTATTCTAACGGAACTGTGAGCGAATGTAATCCAGGACCTTAGCCTGGGCCTCGGGGAACGCACCGGCGATGAACGCTCCGGCTGCCGCCTTGTGACCACCGCCACCGAAGTGAGCGGCGATCTGGTTGCAGTCGAGGTGACAACGGCTGCGGAAGCTCAGTTTGAATCCACCGGTCGCCTGCTCCACGAGAATGACCGCGAAGCGAGTGCCCGCGATTGCCAGCGAAAGATTGATCGCGTCCTCGGTGTCCTGCGGCAATGCGCCGCACGTCGCGAAGTCTTCCTTGAGCACATAGGTGTGGACGAACTCGCCATCGAACTCTGTCTGCAGGCGGGATAGGATCAAGCCGCGCAGACGGCACCTGCCCAGGGTTTCCTGCTCGTAGAGGCTGCCGTAGATGCCCGCCGGATCCGCTCCCGCCTCGATCATCCGGGCGGCGAGCTGGTAGGTGGGCGCTTGGGCTGACTGGAAGCGGAACCAGCCCGTGTCGGTGGCCAGTGCCGCGAACAGCGGGTCGGCCATGGCCTTGGTGACGCGGACGCCCAGATGATCGGCGGCCTCGAAAACCAACCGCCCGGTGGCTTCGGCCGCCGTGTCCTTGAAATAGGTGGCCCCCAGATCGTCCTCGCTCATGTGGTGGTCGAGGACGATTTTACGCGCCGGCGTGGTCTTCAGCACTTCTCCCATCGGTCCGAGTTGCGCCCAAGCGCTGGTATCCAGCACCATCAGGACCTGTCGGTCGAGTAACTGGTCCGGCTGGACATCCTCGTGCAACGCCTTGATCTTCTGGTGGGGGTCGAGGAAGCGAAGGTTCGGCGGCGTCGCTTGGCCGTTGACGATCCGCACATCCTTGCCCATCGCCTCGAGAATACCTGCCATGCCGAGTTCGCTGCCCAGGGCATCACAGTCGGGGCGAATGTGGCTGGTCAGCAAGAATCGCTGATTGGACTGGATGATCTGGACAAAAGCGGGCCAGTCGATTGCCATCAGGTGCCTCGGTGGGAAAAGCATGGAAGGGCCGTGGGCTCCGACGCAAACGTCGGGGTCAGGCTTCGGAACGGCAGGCCTCGGTGGCGGAGGCAACGTCCTGCTGCAGCTGCCGAGTCAGAGTGCCCACGTCGGGGAAGGCTAGAATGTCTCGCAACCGCGTCAGAAAGTCAACCTCCAGCACTTGTCCATACAACGAGCCGGAGAACCCGATCAGGTGCACCTCAACCCTTGCACGCATCTCACCGAAGGTCGGGCAGGGGCCGATATGAATGGCGGAAGGCCAGCGGCCCGTTGGCAGCAGCGACCAGCCTGCGTAGACACCGAAACCGGGCACGACCGTGTCGATTCGGTCGAGATTCGCGGTGGGAAAACCTAACTGCCGGCCACGCGCTGCTCCCTCAACGACCATGCCGCGGAGGCGATAGGGCTGGGTAAGCATCGACCGGGCCTCGTCCATTTCCCCCCGCGCGATGCACTGCCTGATCCGGCTGCTGGAGATTGCCTGTCCCGCATGTTCCAGGGGATCCACGACCTCCAGGGAGATGTCATTGTCCGCGCAGAGCCCACGCAGCACCTCGATGGTCCCGGCTCGATTGCGTCCGAACGAAAAGTCGGGACCTTCCACGAGGGCTCGCGCGGCAAGGCTCCGCTGGAGTATCCGGCGGAAGAAGTCTTCCGGTGCCAGTCCCAGCAGGTCTCGCGAGGTCGGGTAGGCGACGACGATATCCACTCCCAATCTTCCGAGCAGTTCGGCCTTTCGTTCAGCCCAGGTCAGCGGGATCGGAGCCATTTCCGGACGGAGCAGAGTTGCCGGGTGCGGGTCGAATGTGAACACTACCGCCGGGCCGGCCAGCTGCCGCGCTTGCGCGACCAGACGCTCCACAAGCCGCGCGTGTCCCCGATGAACCCCATCGAAGTTGCCAATGGAGACGGACGAGTTCCGCAGGACTGCCGCGTCGAGATCCGAAAGTGATTGAATGAGTTTCACGAGAGAAAGCCTATGCGAGGACGCGGCGCGATGCTGGTCTGCTGCAGGGCCTTGGGGAGGTCGTCTAGCAGGTCGCGCGCCAGCAGACCTGCTGGACCGATTCGCTGGGCGGAGAGGTCTCCAGCAAGCCCGTGCAGGTAAACACCGAGGCGGGCGGCATCGAAGGGGGATAGGCCCTGAGCCAAGAGGCCCGCGATCACACCCGTCAGCACATCCCCCGAACCGCCCGTTGCCATGCCGGGATTGCCGGTCGGGTTTTCGTAGCAGGATACGCCATCCGTGACCAGGGTACGGTGTCCTTTCAGGACGAGAACCACACCGTGTTCTCCGGCCCACGAACGAGCTTGGGAACGCAATTGATCGACTTCCATTGCCGGCGAGGCCAGCATGCGTCTGAACTCGCCCGGATGCGGCGTCAGGACGCGAGGCCCGCAGTGCACTTTCCATTCGGCCGACGACATGGCTAGGCAGTTCAGTCCATCCGCATCGATCACCGCAGGGACTTCCCGGTGCTCATAGAACCAACGCGCGAGTTCGACCTGCGAGTCGGAGGTGCCCAACCCGGGGCCGAAACCGACGGCATCGGCCGGATGCGATGCGATCTGGGCGATCGCATCGTGGGCCAGCAGATGGCCGTTGGCAAAAGCGAGGCCCAGCGTGGTGTAGCACGGTTCCCACGCGGCCACCACATCGACGCAGTTGTCGGGGGCCGCGACGGTCACCAAGCCCGTGCCGACACGCAATGCGGCCGTACCGGATAGCGATGCCGCACCGGCCATGCCACGCGATCCGGCGACGATCAGGCAACGCCCGTAAGTGCCCTTGTGCGAGTCTTCCTGGCGTTGGGGCAGGCACAGGGGAGGAGGAGGAATTTCACGCATGGGGCGTCCCGGGTCTTCGTCCGCGCGTCGCAATCAGTCCGGCGCAATAGGCCGCCTTGAACCCCGCGTCCACGTTGACCACCATGACGTTAGCCGCACAGCTGTTCAGCATGCTGAGGAGCGCCGCAACGCCGCCGAGACTGACGCCGTACCCGACGCTGGTCGGCACTCCGATGACCGGGCAGTTCAGGTAGCCACCGGCCACGCTGGGCAACGCACCCTCCATCCCCGCCACGACGATGGCGGCGTCGATGCCTCGCAGGAGTTCCAGTTTGGCCGGAAACCGATGGGGACCTGCCACGCCTACGTCTGTGATGAGCGTCGTTGCCACGCCCATCCAAGCCAAGGTCTCCATCGCCTCGTACGCCACGGGCAGGTCACCGGTGCCGGCGGTGATGACGGCGACGCGTCCGCAACTGGCCTCAGGACGCTCATCCGGTCGCGGAAGGCGAAATGTTTTCCCCGCCTCATGGAGGACACCCGCGGGAAACGCCTC
Organism: uncultured Pirellulaceae bacterium; assembly: GCA_964620405.1. Classification (GTDB taxonomy): domain Bacteria; phylum Planctomycetota; class Planctomycetia; order Pirellulales; family Pirellulaceae; genus CAZUJM01. The sequence continues at coordinate 3,463 of CAZUJM010000326.1, forward strand.
AACCAAGGCCGCGCGCTGGACCGCCGACACACGCGTGGCGAGAACCGCTTGGCCTCGCTCCCGCAGCACGCGAACAATCTCCAGCAGGGCCTCGACCGTCTTTCCCTCCGCGAAAATCACCTCGGGGAATCCGCATCGAGCCTCGCGGTCCAAATCCACCTGGGCCTGCGATGTCTCTCGGGATACGGTTCGCAGGCAGGTTTCTAGAAACCCCCGCTCCCCAACATGCCCCTGCAGGAAGGCCTCGCAAAGCTGTTTCAAGTCGTCATTCATACCGAATAAGGTAACCGTTTCCTCAAGAGGCGGGAACCGGTTTCACAGGCATTCCGCCTGACCATGGAAAAGTCGGGCGGGAAACGGCCGCAGACTAGCCCTGCGTTCCGGACCGGCAAGCCGCTGAGCGGGGACTGGCGTAATCCGAGAGGCCGCGGGACGGCAGCCATCGGGCGAGCGGCCGTTTTCCCCGAGTCGCGAAGCCGGGGAGAGGGTCCCGCTTGTCACCGAGACGGTCGCGGTTGACAATAGCGACTTCGATGCGAGGAAACCCGTTGAATTGAAGAGAGGTAGCGTTCTCATGCCTAGTTGCGTTCTGGCATACTCCGGTGGACTGGATACGTCCGTGATTCTCGGTTGGCTTCAGGAACAAGGTTATCAGGTCCACGCCGTCTATGTGGACCTGGGACAACCCTGCGAAGACCGGCAGGCGATCCTTGACAAGGCCAAGCGGGCTGGAGCGGCCAGTTCCCGCATCGTGGATGCCCAGCTTGAGTTGTGCCGGGACTTCGCCTTCCCCGTGCTGCAGTGGCAGGCCAAGTATGAGTCGATCTACTTGCTCGGTACCTCCATCGCCCGCCCGCTCATCTCCAAAGTCTGCCTCCAGGTGGCTCGCGAAGTGGGTGCCGAAGTGTACGCGCATGGAGCGACCGGGAAGGGGAATGACCAATGCCGCTTCCAACTGGCCGCTGAGGCGCTCGATCCGTCGATCCGCGTGCTGGCTCCCTGGCGCATGCCGGAGTTTCGGGCCGCTTTCCCGGGTCGCACGCAGATGATCGAGTTCTGCGAGAAGCATGACATTCCGGTCAAGGCGTCCGTTTCCAAGCCCTACAGTTCCGACGAGAACTGCCTGCATATCAGTTACGAGGCAGGCAAGTTGGAAGACCTGAACGTCAATGGCGTGGAACTCGTCGACTTCGGGATGACCGTCTCCCCGCAGAAGGCACCCGATGCGATCGAACAGGTGACCATCGACTTCCAGAAAGGCGTTCCCGTGGCCGTCAACGGGAAAGCCATGGACGCCCTTGCCATCGTCAAGGAGTTGAACCGTATCGGAGGCCGGAACGGAGTCGGGCGGATCGACATGGTGGAGAACCGCTTCGTGGGCATGAAGAGCCGCGGTGTCTACGAGGCTCCGGGCATGACGATTCTGTACTCGGCACTGCTTGTGCTGGAGCAGTTGACCCTGGATCGCGACCTCGTGCACCTGCGTGATCGGCTTGCGCCGGAAATCGCGGAGATGGTCTACTACGGATTCTGGTACACCGCGAAGATGGACGCCCTGCTGGCGTTCATTCGCCAGGCCACCCAAAACGTCACCGGCCAGGTCCGACTGAATCTGTACAAGGGCAATGTCATGGTGGATGGTCGCTCCAGCCCCCACAGCCTCTACGACGAGGGGATCGCCACGATGGAAGGCGGCGGATCCTACAACCAGACCGATGCGGAAGGTTTTCTGCGCATCGTGGGCCTACCCTCGCGAGTCCAAGGGCGAGCCACACCGCGACAGTTCTAGGGCCAGGGATATTCCGGGAGGCGCCGGTCCTGCCTCCACGAGTGCCAGTGTCCGTGTTGTAGTGGAGCGGAGTTTCGCTGCCCTCGGGCAAGCGGCTCCGCGACGGGGAGGGGGAGATGCGCCTGCCGGAAAACCCCGTGATGCAGCGTGAACTGCTGGTGAACCTCCGCACGAAGCGGTCGTTCCTGCTGCTGCTCGTCTATCAGGCGACGCTCGCTCTGCTCGTCTACTTGGCTTGGCCTCGAGCTTCGCGCCTGCAAGCGAACGCGGGGGAGGCCCGCGACCTGGTCAACCTGTTCTTCCTGGGGCAGTATACGCTCGCGTCTCTCATGACGCCCAGTTTAGCCGCCGCGTCGATCGCCGGCGACAAGTAGCGGAAGACCTA